>CAZWPN010000092.1:0-13462 GCA_964635275.1 uncultured Victivallales bacterium
ATTTCCTGAACCCAGTTGGGCAGATCCAACTTGGTGCACCCGTTGGCGACGGCCGTCATGATCAGTGCTCCAATCAGGCTCCCGAGTACCGACCCCTGTCCGCCCGCCAGACTGCCGCCTCCGATCACCACCGCGGCAATGACGTCCAGTTCCATCCCCGCCGCCGTAGTCGGGTCGCCGACCGTCAGATATGAATACTGCAGTATCCCAGCCAGAGCCGCAAAGCACGAGGCCAGCACATAGACGGTCAGTTTCGTGCGCCACACGGGCACGCCGCAGAGCCGAGCTGTCTGTTCGTTCGAGCCGATGGCGAAGATGTGGCGGCCTGGCCGCGTGAAGCGCAGAAACCCGGCCACGGCGAGGGCAAGCGCGACGGTCATCCACACGCCTGCAGGGACCAGCATCCACCGCTGGTCAACCGACACGGCGTTGAGCAGTTTGTTCAACCAGGTGGGCGGTGTGACGACCATGGTCTCGTGCGCCAGCCCCTTGGCGGCTCCGCGCAGGGCGCCCCACATACCAAGCGTCACGATGAAGGGCGACAGACGCAATCCCGTGATCAGTCCGCCGATCGCCGCCCCGCACCCCGCCCCGATGACCACCGCGCCCAGCGCAGCGGCCAGGGGCGGCCATCCCGTGTTGAGCAGTAACGACAGCGTAACGGTGCAGAGCGCAATCTGGGACCCCACCGACAGGTCAATTCCGCCACTGATGATGACCATCGTCATCCCAAGCGCGGCCATCCCCACCACCGCCGTCTGTAGCAGCATTATTTCCAGGTTGTCAGCAGTCGGAAACTTCTGCGGCCGCAGAATGGAAAAGAGCGTCATCACGAAGATGAGCCCGATCAGGGGGCCGAGTTTTTTGATCCATGCAGTCATAGCGCTCCTGTAGCTTCGGTCATCACGTTATGCTCGTTCATCTCTCCAACCGGGCGGGCGGGCCCCAGTTCGCCGCGGCACATCACGGCCACCCGGTCGCAGACCCCCAGCAGTTCCGGGATATGGTTGCTGACCATCAGGATCGCCTTTCCCCGAACGGCCAGCTCGTCAATAACACGGTAAATCTGGGCCTTGGAGCCCACATCAATCCCGCGCGTCGGCTCGTCGAGCAGCAGGACGTCCACGTCGTGATGGAGAAGCCGGCCGACCGCCACCTTCTGCTGGTTGCCACCCGACAACGATTCGGCGGGACTTGTTGGACCCCCGCACTTGATCTGCAACTCCCCGATCCAGCGGCGCGCCGCAGCAGCCTGTCGCCGCGGCAGCACCAGGCGCCAAGGCCCCAACCCATCCAGACGGGAAAGCGTCAGGTTGTCCGCCACAGAGAGTGACACTGCCAGCCCCTCATTCTTGCGGTCTTCGCTGACCATGCCTACCCCCTGCGCCCAGCGGCGGGCAGGCGAGGCCGGGCGGACACAGGCGCCCACCCGCACTGTCCCTCCCCGCACCGGTTCCAGTCCGAACACCGTCCGCAGCAATTCGGTCCGGCCCGCGCCCACAATCCCGGCGATGCCCAGCACCTCGCCACGTCGCAGGGACAGTGACGCATGGCGCGGTTTTCCTTCGCCGGCAAGTCCCTCTACCTCAAGCAGAACGTCGCCCGGCCGGCGTGGGGAACGGGGATAGAGGTCCTTAACCTCCCGGCCCACCATTAGCTCGATGATGCGCGCTGCCGGCGTTGTCGCCGTCTCGCCCTCTCCAACGCTATGCCCGTCGCGCAGGACGGCGAAACGGTCACTGACGACCTTGACCTCTTCCAGGAAATGGGAGATGTAGATGATGGCATGCCCCTGATCCCGGAGGGTCCGCACCAGGCCGAACAGGCGCTGAATATCCCCATGAGCCAGGCTGCTGGTGGGCTCGTCGAGGACCAGGACCCGGCATCCCACCGCCATGGCGCGGGCGATTTCCACAATCTGCCGGTCGGCGATCGGCAGATGCGCCACCGGAGTGTCGAGTCCGATATCCAGCCGGCCCAATTGATCCAACGCGGCCGCGCCCTTGCGCCTCATGTCGGCGAACCGCAGAAAGCCGCCTCGCACCGGTTCCATACCGAGCAGGATGTTCTCCGCCACGGAGAGATGTGGCGCCAGCGCCAGTTCCTGGTAAATCATGGCCACGCCAGCCAGCCGGGCTTCGTGCGGGGTCCGCGGCCGATAGGGAGCGCCGTCGAGCAACATGTCCCCGGCATCCGGCGGATGTGCGCCGGAAAGGACCTTCATGAGCGTGCTTTTCCCAGCGCCGTTCTCGCCGACCAAGGCCAGCACCTGGCCCGGTTCCACGCGCAGATCAACCCCGTCCAGCGCCTGGGTCGCGCCAAATGACTTGCGGATGCCCCGCATGACCAGGCGCGGCGGAAGTGTTGGCGAGCCGCCGGGCATGACGGTCAGGGCAGTTGGAGGATCTTCTTGATCTCGGGCGTGCCGACGTTCTCCGGCGTGACAAGCGCCACGCCGGTATCCACCGCCGTCTCCACCTTCTGTCCTCGCAGATGCTCGACGAGCGTCTTGACGCCGAGATAGCCCATCTTCTGGGGATCCTGCGCAACCAACGCGTTGATTTCCCCTTTGGCCAGGGCATCGAGCAGCACCGGCGACGTGTCGAAGCCCACGAATTTGACCTTGCCGGCCAGGTTGTTCTGACGCAGCGCCAGCAGCATGCCGAAAGTCGAGGATTCGTTCGGGCAGAAGACTCCGTCCGACTCCTTCAGCTTGTCGATCATGTTCATGGCCGCCGTCTTGGCTTCGCCCGCCGTGGCGCCGGCATACCGGTTGTCCACGATGACCTTGATGTCTGGATGTTTTCCGATGGCGTCCATGAACCCCGCCTCGCGCTCGTCCGTGCTGGCGGACCCGACCTGGTACCGGAGCAGCGACACTTTGCCCTTCCCGCCAAGCAGTTCGGCCAGTCGTGTTCCACCCATGTTCCCGCCCTTGCGATTGTTGGTGGCCACGAAGCTCAGGAAATCCTTCCCAGACTCGCCCTTGAGCGTGGAGTCAAAGATGACCACAGGAATCTTCTTCTCCATTGCCATGGCCACGGGCCGCTTGAGCGCCGTATCGTCCAGTGGCGCCAGCACGATACCCGCTACGCCTTCGGTCACAAACTGCTCCACGATCGCGATTTGCTGGGCGCGGTCATTCTCTTTCAGTGGCCCTTTCCAGACGATCTCAACGCCCAGTTCCTTCCCGGCCGCCAAGGCCCCCGCCTCGACCGATTTCCAGAATACGTGCGTCGTCCCCTTTGGGATTACCGCGATTCTGGGCTTCACCACATCCGCTCCTTGCGCCACCGCCACCGCCACGACCATTGCCGCTACCGCCCAAAAACACCCCTTCTTCATACCTTTCCTCCTCCCTTCCAGTCTTCCAACCTTCCTCACGCGAGGATCGCAGCCTTGGCCTCCGTAACCTGCCATTTCAGCGGCTGTCCGGTCAGATAGCGATCAAGTTCCTCGATCATATATCGGCCCATGCGCCGGCATTCGTTGTCGGTCGACCCGGCAATGTGTGGTGTCAGGAACACGTTTGGCAACGTATACAATGGTGATCCCGGCGCCGGCGGCTCGGGATGCGTCACATCGAGCACCGCCGTCAGATCCGTCCGCCGCTGCAGCACCTCGATCATTTCCGCCTCGCGAACCACCGCGCCGCGCGCCGTATTGATGAAGGTCGCCCCAGACTTCATGGAGTTGAGCATCGCACCTGTGATGAGGCCCTCGGTTTCCTTGAGCCACGGCGTATGCAGCGAGACTACGTCGCTCTCGCGGAAGACCGTCTCGATCGGCGCCAGCGTAACCCCCAGCGCTGCTGCCTCGTCGGCCTTGACGAACGGATCGTACGCCATGACCCGCAGATCGAAGGGGCGCAGCCGCTCGCGCACCAGCCGGCCGATCATGCCCAGCGACACCAGGCCGACCGTGCTGCCATAGCCGCCAGCCACCGGCAGGCGTGTGGTGTAGGCGCCAGCCTGGCGAATGCCCATGTTGGAGGCAAACACGCGCTTGAGGCCGAACAGGATGGCGGCCAGCGTGTACTCGCTGACCGGCACCGCGTTGGCGCCCCAGGCGCTGCACAGGACAATCCCGCGCCGCCAAAAGGCGTCGCTAACAAATCCCTTGACCGTGCCGGCGCCGTAGAAGACCGCTTTCAGGCGCGGGGCCGCCTCCAGGAAGGCCTTGTCCATCTTCGCCATGCCCCAGCTCGACAGGATGACGTCGGTCTGGCGCAGCAGATCGGGCTGCGCAAGGACGGTCTGGGCGTTGAACGGTGGAGCCAGGATGTTGACCCGTGCGGCCAGATCGCGCTGTTCGTCGGGACCGTAGACTTTTTCGAAGAGGCCGTCTCCGATGATATAAAGAGCGTTCAATCGTTCGATGGCAGCGGTTTGGTGTGTCCTCATTGAGGGTCCTTTTACTCTGCAAACCCGCAAAACGCAAGCCGAAGCCCCGATCCAGCCGAAGCCCCGATCCTCGGCTAGGGAAGGCAGGACTCCTTTGGCAGCCCCGTGCGCGTCCTGTGTATACGGCTCGCTCGGAGATCTCGCCCCACCTGGGGAACATATACAGACTGCATGTCTCGCTGGGGGCGAAGTTCCGGACCCGGTCTGGCCATTACCCCCTGGCATCCGATTCACCGCGCGCGACCTGCTGGAGCAAGATGCTCCCGCCACTATAGTGGGGGGAGCTTCCAGCTCCCCCTGGTCTGGCCCTCGAGGGTCATGGGCGAGGACCGGAGGCAATCGCAATCCGTAATCGCGCGCTCGTAATCCTCTACCGATTCTTGCAGGCTTTCAGCCTGCGAAAAGCTGAAGTGGAGAGCGCAGAGGTCGCGGAGCCAACGCTCGCGTTTGCTTCATCAGGCGCGCCGGCCAGATTCATGCGGTTTGTCGGAAATGAACATCAGGATCACCGTGCCGGCGGCCAGGAAACCCGCACCGATCCTGAACGCATACTCCGCTGCGTGCGCCCCATGGTGATCCCGCAGCCACGCGACAATCTGGGGCCCCGCAATTCCCGCCGCGGACCATGCCGTCAGAATCGCCCCGTAGACGACAGGCATCAGCCGCGCCCCGAACACATCCATCACAAACGACGGCATGGTGCCGAACCCGCCGCCATAGCAAAGCAGCACGTAGCAGACCAGGATCGCGAAGATCAACGGATGCCCCACCCGGGAAAGAAGCAGGAAGACCAACACCTGGGTGCCGAGCATCGCGCGCAGGGCCCACGTGCGCCCGATCCGGTCGGACAACCCGCCCCAGAAGAAGCGCCCCGCTCCGTTGAGCAGCGAACTGACCGCAATCAAGGTGGCCCCCAGCGCCGCCAGAGCGGGCGCCGCCAGCGTCGGATCGCGGCGCCGCAGGAGATCCTGGATAAGCGGCGACTGAAAACCGATAAGCGAGATTCCCGCCACGATATTGCAGAAGAAGACGAGCCACATCATCGCGAAGCGCCAGGACAACAGAGCGCTTCGTGCCGCGGCACGCGGATCCGCCACCGCCGCCGCTTCCCTGGCCTGACCGGCCACCTCGTAATTCGGCGGCGGATTGTGCAGCATGGCTCCGCAGCCCGCCGTCGCCACGGTGAACACGACCCCGAGCAGGGCAAACACCTGGATCAGGTTCCCGCCCGTCGCAGCCATCAGCGCCGGGGCCAGGGCCTTGCTCATAAGGAGCGCGCCCAGTCCGAAGCCCATTATCACCATCCCGGTAACCAGGCCCTTCTTGTCGGGAAACCACTTGGCCGCCGTCGCTACCGGCGTGACATATCCCAAGCCCAGTCCGGTACCGCCAAGGACCCCGTATCCGGCGTACAGCAATGGCAGGGACTTGAGATGCAGCGCCAGCGCGGCCACAAGATAGCCCGCCCCGAACAGCACGCCGCCTGTCACCGCCAGCCGCCGTGGTCCGAACTTTTCCAGGTTCAGCCCTCCCCAGGCCGCCGACAAGCCGAGGAAGCAAATGGCGAGGCTGAAGACCCAGGCAACCTGTGTGTTGCTCCAGTGATAGGTTTCCGTCAGTGGGTTCTGGAAATAGCTCCACGCATAGACCGTGCCGAGGCACAACTGCAGGGCCGTGCCGGCCCAAACGATCGTCCAGCGATTCTTGGTTGCCATACGCTCAGAAGAGGCCCTTCACCCCGCCGTTGCTCAGTTCACGTCCACGTTTCGATAGGCGGGATTCAGCTTCATGGCCTCCGTCCTCATTGAGATACAGGGCATTGCTGAAGCGTCTATTTCCAGAGATCCTTGAGAATCGGGTACTGCGTTTTGAATCCGAGCAGCGCCAGGTAAAGCCCGTAGTCCGGATAGTACTCCTGGAGCTTCTTGAGATTGTCGATCGGATCATAGGGCGTATCCTCCGGAATCGTGTATCCCACGCACTCGGAGAGCAGGTGCAGCTTCTTGGACATCCAGGCGTCCACGATCACTGGAACGTTGAATTGCTTGAGGTCGGTCACCACCTGGAGTTTGCCGATAACCGGCTGCGTGATGATGTATTGCGCGCCAGCCTCGATCTTGCGGTGCATACGTTCCAGCTCGTGATCAGCGGGCTCGTACGGATTAAAGGCCACGCCGCAGTTGAAAACGCCCGGGTACTCCTTGCGGATGAACTGGAGCAGCTCGATGGACGTGATGGTATTGCAGTCCATTCCCAGATGCTCCGGTGTGAGTTTCGGAAGACGCTCGCTGCCGTCGCCGGAAATCACCAGAAGATACTTCGCGCCCATGGTAGCGGCGGCCTTCAGGATCTCGTCGAGATGTGCGCGGGTATGGAAGGTGTTGAGATGAATAACCAACTGCTCGGGCTCAACCGGCAGGCCGAGCTCGGGAATCACTTCGGTGGCCTGGAAGCTCAGATGCCCCATGGGGTTGTCCGTGATGCAGGCTATCTGACCGGCGGCCAGCACTTTGGTGTATTTCTCGGCGAAGCTTTCCAGATCCGCATCGAGCTTCTCGCTGTTCTGCTTTGGGGTCAAAATCTCAATGTGGAATGTCTTGCTGTCAATGTGATGCTGCATGACGCGGTTTCTCCCTCGTTTGTCGTTGCCTCCACGGTTTCCGGAAACCGTCAGAGAACAGAACCCTCCAACCAATTGCTCTCTTAAGTATGCCACATTGAGGAAAGGGAGAGATTGAACATTCATGCAATAATGTGGTAGTTTCTTGCATCCATGAGCGATCTCAAGATGAAGGAGAAGGTTGAGAAGTTAATCGCCTCCGTGGGTGCGATTTCCGGGCAAGGCGTGGTCTTTCATCCCCAGGAAAGCCGAACCGTGCTTCGGAACGCGCAGACGTGCGAGTTTTGCGTCCATGCGCTGACGCACGCGATCACCGGCGACTTCTGCCGCTACGCCTGCCTGGGCGCGGCGCTTCAGACGCTCACCTCGGGCGAACCGCACTACCAGCGATGCTGGGCCGGACTGCTATATGTGACCGTGGCCGCCGCCCCGCGGGGAGTGTACCAGGGTGGGATCGCCTGCGGCGGATTCTTCGGCGAGGAGGAAGCGGACGAGATCCCGGAGGTGATTGCGGAACGTCTGGGCGCCGTGCCACGGCTGGCCACGGCGCCATTCATGGCCAGGCTCTCGTCCTTGCGCCCCATCTCCACCAGCGCGCTTCGCGGGCTGGGGCTCTTCCTGCTGGAAAGCACCCTGTCCGCAGGCATTAACTCCGTCCGCGAAGTGCAGCGACGGCATGATCGCTATGAGCAGCAGCGGCGGATCGCCGACGCGTATGCAACCCTGCAACACAGCATGGTTGACACGCCGGACGTGATGGGCGACACGTACCGGCTCGTTTCCTTCCTCCACCGGAGGGATCGCGAGGGCGCCATGCAGTTTATCTCCGGACACCTGGCCAAGCTGCTTCTTGTGAGCAACTGGAATCTCGTCAAGCTGCGGGCGCACGTGCGGGTGCTGCTGGCGGTGATGACCAGCCAGGACATACTTGCCGGCATGGGCTGGACAGCCGCCACGGGGCGCGAGCTGGTAACCATGTCGCGCATCGAGAAGGCGGACGACGTGGAAACGATATGCTCCGAGGTTGCGGATCTCGTGCTCGATCACTTCGGGCGGCTTGACCCCGGGGACGGCGGCGGCCTGCGGCTGGCGGATCGGGTGATCGCGTGGCTACAGGGGCACTACCATGAGCGTGCGACGCTTCGGGATGCCGCGCGCGCCGTGGGGGCGAGCGTGTCCGCGATCGCGCACCGCCTCCCCATCGAGACGGGCAAGCCTTACGCCCGCATGCGAACGGACCTGCGCATCGCGGAAGCCAAGCGGCTGCTGGCGGAAACGGGCATGGGAATCAGCGGGATCGCAGGCGCCTGCGGCTTCTCCGACCAGAGCCACTTCACCCGGCGCTTCAAGGCCGAAATCAACCTCACGCCGGGTCAGTTCCGCGCGCTGCTCAAGCCGGACGCCCCGCTGGACCAGCTCTTGGTGTCAAGGGCCGATGGGTAACAAATCGCTTTTCTGGTGGTGCGGACACTCGCTCGTTGAGACCGACCTGAAACATCTTTCTTCCTTCAGAAGCAGATCTCAAACACGAGCCTACGTCAATGTGAAAGGCGGCTTACTCCGGCTTCTCGGCAATGCAGTACAAGGACTTGAGCCCACGCAGAAAAAGGTCTTTTCCTGCGAGTGCGGCTGATGCCGTGAAGCTGTCGTCCAGCGGATTGCTTGCGAGAACCGTGTAGGCTTCACCGGCCTTAAGAACCACGGTAATCCCGTTCCGGGCTGTCGCGTAGACGCGGCCGGCCGCTGCCACCGGCGAGGCATAGGCGCCCTTGCACCCCTCCATAATCTGCGGACCGAACAATTCCTTTCCTGTGGCCGCATCAACGCAGTTGAGCGCTGCGTCGTTTGCCTTGAAGTAGTAGAGCCGGCCGTCGGCCAGGAGCGGCGATGGAACGTACGGCGCGTTCTTGTTGCTCTTCCAAGCCAGAGCCTCGGCCTTGTCAGTGATGTCACCGGTGGCGGCGCCCTGGCGGATTGCAAGGAGGGCGTTGCCCCGGAATCCGCTCAGGCAGTAGACCCTTTCTGCATCTGCCACCGGTGAGGGGATAACGTTGTCGGTCATGCCGCCGATCTCCCAAAGCATCGCGCCATTGGTCGCGTCATAACTCCGAATTCGTTTGGAGGCAGAGACGACGATCTGCCGTTTGCCGTCGCGCTCCAGAACGAGCGGTGTAGCCCACGAGGTCACCTCGTTGCGCGGAACTCGCCAGACATCCTCGCCGGTCTTCCGGTCGAATGCCGCGAGGAATCCGGGGCCTTCCTGATCCTGGCTGACAATAACCTGCTCGCCGCACAGGACCGGAGATACGCCCTCTCCGAAGCGGGCCTTCATCTTGAAGCGCCCCAGGCGTTTCTCCCATACCTTCTTGCCGTCCAGGTCGAAGCAGTACAGGCCATAGGACCCAAAATAGACATACAAGCGCTCGCCGTCAGTCGCAGGGGACGACGATGCCCAACTTCCGTCGGCGTGTGTCCCTTCGTGCGGAACTTCCTCGCAGACGATCTGCTTCCAGAGGACGCTCCCATCGCTGCGCTTCAGTGCGAGCACCGTGAACTGTATGACCTTGGCGGGCAGACGGCCTCCGGATTTGATGACGAATTCCGGTGTCTCGACTTCGGCCCGTCTGACCGTCTCAGGGTCCGCAGCCTTGTCGGTCTCGACAGCGGTGGTTAAGAAAACGCGATCCTTCCAGACTATTGGCGTTGATACGCCACGGCCGGGGATCGCAGTTTTCCAGAGGACGTTGGTACTCTCATCCCAGTGTAACGGCGGAACGGCGTCCGGCGAAGCGCCAGTTGCGAGCGGGCCGCGCCAGGCGGGCCAGCCGGACTCCCGACTGTCGGCCGCAACTCCGACCAAGGCTGCGCAACTCCACACAGCTACCACGATCACGACCCAGGTGCATGGCTTCATTCTCCGTCCTCCTTGGCTGACAGAATTGAATGTTCGTTCGCTCCAGGTCAAGAACTGATTAAGGCGGCGCGGCCAAAGAACCTCGCCTAAGCCGACGTACTCGAACGGACTTGTTCATGCTCTCTCTGCTGGCACGGCTCGCTCGGAGAGCTCGCCCTACCTTGGGAACACATGCAGACTGTATGTCTCGCTGGGTGGGGCGAGCTCTCCGAGCGAGCCGCTGCCGCAAGGCCGACCGCAATGGGTCCCGCCGGTGGCAAGCGCTTAGGCGAGGATTTAGGGGCATTATGGCTGGATTGGCATGCACCATTGTGCTATTCAACCGCGCGGGGACAACACTCGTGGGTTCCACATTCATGCGCGCAGAGTGGCTCTTCGAAATCCAAACCATATGGGCTTCCATGTTCTTTTCTGGAAAGGTTCTCCCTAGATAGCCCGTAGAAAGGTCAACATCATGTTTACGCTGAAACGTCCGTCCCTCGCTGCACAGAGTTCTGATGGCCATGGCCGGTTGGCGCCTACGACCCTGTCTAACTTTTCCTCGCCCGGCGCCTGGCAAACACGAAGAATTGACCTCGCCAGCTTGCCTGTGACGCAGGTCGACAAGAGTCCAAGAGCGGCGGGCGTCTTTCTTATTATCTTTTCGTGTTTTTGGGGCGGAGTTCCAACTGCCATGCTGATCCATGCGATGGCCGCCGGGAAGATGCAGGCGGAGCTATTATTCCTTCTTGTTTTTGCGGTCATCGGTGCCGGGATCTTTATCGGCGGACTCTACCTGGTGACCGCCAGCACAATCACAATCCTTTCACGGGAACAAGTCGGCGTGACTAAGAAATCGGTGTTTGGGACCCGGCAGTGGACAGCCCCCTTATGCTCCTTTGCCGGAGTCCGGTACAGGAGCGAGTACCATTCCGGCGGCAAGAATAGTCCATCGTACACCCTCTACATCGTCGAACTGGCGCATGAGGACTGCAAGCAGGCAGTGCGACTGTATGAAAGCCGATCTGAGGCAGGCGTCCGCGGTATCTGGGAGGATGCCTGCCGTGCGCTGAACCTGCCCGCTGTGGAAGGTGAAGGGTCGAACGTCGTCACGCGGGCCGTTGAGGATCTCGACAAGTCCGTGAAGGAACTGGCCGAGGAAGGCCGTCTCCAGGTGGATTTCGATCCTTCAAAACCACCCCCTTCACGTCTCTCCCTGAAAGCAGACGGCGAGTTTCTTGAGTTGTCCGTACAAAACCGACCGGGAGTCGCTCTTTTCGGAGGACTTATCTTCCTTATCGTGCCCGCTATCTTCGTCTACATTGGTTTCTTTGTTAAGAGCGCACCCGTCATTTTCGGCATCTTTGGCAGTGTGTTCATGCTTATTATCGTGGCGGGGGTGATCTGGTTGCTCATCACCACGGAACAGATCCGCGTGGCGAAGGACGAGATTCATGTTCGCCGCCAAACGCCGTGGGGGCCGACCCATGGTCAACGAATCAGCACCGCTGGCGTGGAAACCGTCAGGATCGGCAGGAGGGACGGCCAGGGCTCGGAAGGCATCCTGGTCGAAACCGATGCCGGAACAACCGTGATTGGCGCAGGCCTTCCCTCAGATTGCCTGGTGTGGCTTAAGAACTGCATCCTGAAGATCATCTCGGCATAGGCCAAGGGACGCATCGCCTGCTTCGCCGGTGTCGCCTGCTTCGCCGGTGTCGCCTGCTTCGCCGGTGTCGCCTGCTTCGCCGGTTGCGTCCGCCGCAGTTTTTTGGGTATGATGCCCTTACATCCTTGCTGCTCTCTCATCTGTCCCGATCGGACGCAGGAAAATGAAACGACTCAAACGAATCGTGCTGACAGGAACCTTCGTAGGGTTGGCAGCATCCGTCGGATTCTGCGGTTACGAAACGGGCACGCCGACTGAGGCTTCGGGATCCTCAACCAATGGCCCGACCTTCGCTTCCGTTACGAACAGGCCGATCATCCTCAAGGGACTGTACGGTTCCAGAGCGGGCTCCAAATACACACGGACTGGAGACCCTGCGGCGTCCGCCATCGCCAATGGCCTGCGATGGCTGCGTGACTCGCAGAACAAGGACGGCTCGTGGGGGACGGAAACGAACGCTTTGGCTGCGGAGACCGGACTGGCGTTGCTCGCCTTCCTCGCACGGGGCGAGACGGTCTCGTCGGCGGAGTTCGGGGTCACGGTCGAGAAGGGGCTGGTGTTCCTCTTACGGGAAAATGAAGAGACCAACAGCCCCGCACTTAACGGGCATCCGCCCGCCATCTGCCACGCTATCTCGACCTGGGCCGCCTGCGAAGCCTATGCGATGACCCGCATCCCGAGGTTGAAGCCCGTTGCCGCATCGGGATTGGATTTCATCCTGAAGGGGCAGCATGAGTCCGGGCTCTGGGACGGCTCCTACCGCATTGACGAAGGCGGCGATGACGTTGAAGCCTCGGTCTGGCAGTTTCTTGCCCTCAAGGGCGGGCTGATGGGCGGCGTGATTGAAGAGAAGGGGCTTCGTGAGAGCCTTCGCAGGTCGGCGGAAGCGATGAGGAGGGTGCTCGAAGCCCAGCCTGACGCCGGGACGGCCGCCGGGGCGGTGCTTTGCCTCCAGTTGTGCGGCGAGGGGCGAAGCCCCGTCTGCCGGGCGGCCTTGAGGTCGCTGGAGACGCTGACGCCGGACTGGCAAGCGCCGTCCTTCAAAGACCCGATGTTCCGCTGGCATCTGGCAACGCAAGCGTTCTTCCACGAAGGGGTAGAGCATTGGGTTCGGTGGAATCGGCTGTTCAACCCGATGCTGGTCAAGCATCAGGTCGTCCAGAAGGACGCCGATGGCAAGGTTACTGGCTACTGGGACTCGCCGGGCAGCGGGGAACGCTTCGGGCGGGTCTACTCGACCGCCCTGTCGCTGCTGATGCTGGAGGTCTACCAGCAACGCTACCTCCCGACCTATGAGCCGGCGGCTATGCAGGAGAAGAAGGACGCCCCTGCCCAGGACGTCGAGGTCCATATCCAGTGATGCCCTCTGGCATACCTCTTTTCAACTACCGCCGACGTAGATCGGACGGCAACGGAGTGCACCTGCGAAAACAAGGAGATGACCATGAGTGACGATGCTGATGCGCTCAGGCGAATTGATCAGAACTTGCAGAAGATAACGCAGATGATGCGAGGCGTGCGGAAGCAATCCTCTATCACCATCATGGGACTTCCGTTGTACCACATTGCGATGGGGCCGGATATTGAAGCTGGGCAGATTCGAGGTCACGCGAAGGGCATTATCGCCATTGGCGATATCGCGACCGGCTGGTTGGCCATCGGCGGCTTGGCGCGTGGTATCATCGCCATCGGTGGATGCGCGATAGGTCTTGTGGCGCTCGGAGGTGCAGCCGTCGGCGGTCTCGCCGTCGGCGGTGGTGCCTTTGGCATTGTCGCCCTCGGCGGCGGCGCAGTTGGATACTATGCTTGCGGCGGTGGCGCCTTCGGCGCTCATGTACTGAGCGGAATGCGGCAAGACCCAGAGATGCTGGATCTCTTAA
>CAZWPN010000093.1:0-13451 GCA_964635275.1 uncultured Victivallales bacterium
ACTTACGGGAAACGGTTCCCTGTGTCAAGCACTGGATCATCTCAAGAAGTCAATCCACTGAACGAGCAGTGTTTCAGGGCTTCCGCCAAACAGTGCATCGGAGATCGTCACTTCGAAGGATCCGTGTTGGGAGGGCAAACCTCACGGTGATCTGCCAGGCAGCAGTCCGCGCATGGTTTGACCGTGTCACGGCCAACCCTTAGCCGAGGATCAGGGTTAACCCCGATGCTTCTCTTGGGTGATCTCCGGGCGATGGATTGGTGGCCCGTTCTCTCAGGAATATCCGCATCTAGGGCAAAGACGCCAAGGAAGCGAAGGCCCTGCTTCGCAAGGCGAGTAGAGCCCGCCTGACGTTCCGGTCGGCGAACATCGGCGTAAGAATCCGAAAGGCTGGGGAAGCGTCTCTGCGATGGGGAGGGTGGGATGTTACTGAGCGGCGCATCTTATGGATCGGCAGCCATCGGCGGTGAAATCTTTGCGGAAGAGTGGCCGCGATGTGTCCCGTCGGCGGGAAACTGCGCTTGAGCGTGGAGCGAGGCGAGGGGTGCAAGCTTGCTGATTTCGTCGAATCGTCTATTATCCGGGACTGATGAGCACAGAAGGAGTCTTGATACTATTCAACCGGCCGGACCCGGAAAGGGCGGCCTCTGGTGGATGGCAGGAATCGGATGCCGGCATACTCAAGGAGGTGCAGGCCGTCCGTGACGCGCTGCAGGACTTGGGACTGCCGGAGCGCGAAGCCGGCATTCTCTCGCTGGCCGAGCTGCCCGCCGTGCTGGCGGAAGGCGACGAGTCGGTCGTGTTCAATCTGGTGGAGCGACTGAACGGCTGCGAGTGCGACTTCAATCACGTGCCCGCCGTCTGCCGTGCATTCGGCCGGCCTTGCACCGGAAACGACACGGATGCAATGATGCTGACTTTCGATAAGTGGCTGACTAAGTGCCGTTTGCGCGAAGCCGGACTGCTTGTTCCGGAAGGTGTGCTCTGGCACCCCGGCGCGCCGGCTCCTGCGCTGCCTGCGCCCCCGCTGATAGTTAAGCCGGTCCGGGCCGATGGCAGTGAGGGTATTTCTCCTGAATCGGTCCTTGCCGACTCTGACCCGGACCTCGCCCGCCGGGCCGCTGAACTTGTTCACAGGCGGTTTTGTCAGGCTGCCTTGATTGAACAGTTCGTGGAGGGTCGCGAACTCAACGTATCCGTAATGGAGCGCGATGGTGCGCCGCACGTCCTGCCCGTTTCGGAGATTGACTTCTCGCTCTACCCTCCGGAGTGGCCGCACATCGTTGACTATGAGATCAAATGGAATCCAGGCACGCTGGGGGGCATCGAATCGCCGCGCCGGGTGCCGGCACCCATCGATGCCGAGACAAGGCGCCGGGTGGAAGGTGCAGCCTGCCGGGCGTGGCGAGCTGTCGGGTGCCGTGACTACGCCAGATTTGACTTCAGGCTCGGAACGGACGGAAGGCTATTCCTCCTGGAAGCCAACGCCAACCCGGACCTCTCGCCGATGGCGGGTTTCCCGGCTTCGCTGAAAGCCGCAGGAATCCCATTCCCAGCTTTTGTGGCGGCCATGGTCGGGAACGCCGCCTACCGACGTAACATGCCAACGGAGTGAGTGCCATGCACAGTGTCCAAAAGAGGCGGTCACGGAAGGTTGGTATGGCGCCGGGCACGGTCGTGTTTCTCGGGGACAAGCGCGTTGAGCAGCCGACCGTCAGCGCCATATCCTATGGCCCCTCCAACGTGTATGAGGGCGTCGTTGCGACACCCGAGGACTGTCGCGGCTGGCTCGGTCGAGCGGCCGTGACGTGGATCAATGTGGAGGGCCTTCACGACACGGAGATGCTGCAGCGGGTTGCGGATGTCTTCTCCATGCATCCGCTGACGCTGGAAGACATTGTCAACACATCTCAACGGCCGAAGCTGGAGGACATGGGGGACAGCCTCTTTCTTGTCCTCAAAATGCTGAGACGCCATCCGGAGACACGCGCGATTGTCGCGGAGCAGGTCAGTATCGTGTTGGGGAAGGACTATGTCCTGACCTTCCAGGAGATTGATGGCGGCCTATTCAACCCGATACGCAACCATATCCGGGCCGGGAAGGGGCGCATACGCGAGATGGGTTGCGACTACCTTGCCTACTCACTGCTCGATGCCATCGTCGACAACTACTTCGTCATGATAGAGGACATGGACGACGACATCGAACAGCTCCAGGATGCGGTGCTGAAGCGGGCCGATGCGTCTGGTGTCCGGCGTATCCACGCGTTCAAGGCGGAGATGGTGTCCCTGCGCCGCAATCTCTGGCCGCTTCGTGAGCTGGTCAGTGCTCTGGAGAAGTCCGAGTCGGACCTGATCAGCGACGGCTTGTCGCCCTATCTGCGCGACGTGTATGAGCACACGGTGCAGGTAATTGACAGCATCGAGGCCATCCGTGACATGCTGGCGGGAACGATGGATATCTACATGACTTCGGTCAGTAATCGGATGAACGAGGTCATGAAGTTGCTGACCGCCATCGCCACGATCTTCATCCCGCTGACCTTCATCGCGGGTATCTACGGGATGAATTTCGAGACCATGCCGGAGTTGAAGTGGCGCTACGGGTATGCCGCCGTCTGGGCCGTCATGATAGGCGTCGGCGTCAGCATGGCCATCTACTTCAGGCGCAGGAAATGGATGTAGTCCCCGGCGCTCGAACGCTATTGGAGAGATGAGTCATGGTTCAGCGCGAACAATTTCGCCGCGCAGGTGAGGCGGTATGGGAAATGAAGCCAGTCGGTGCCATGCGGGTGCCGGCTCGGATCTATGCGACCGAGGCGATGCTTGAAAGCATCTTCTCTGACGATGCGCCGCAGCAGGTCGTCAACGTCGCGCAGTTGCCGGGCATAGTCGGCGCCTCCATGGCCATGCCGGACATGCATTCTGGCTACGGCTTTCCGATCGGCGGGGTGGCGGCGTTTGATGTCGAGGAAGGCATCGTATCGCCCGGCGGCGTGGGTTACGACATCAACTGCGGGGTGCGCCTGATGGCGTCACGTATCCTGCGCGAAGAGCTGAAGGACCGGATCGAGACGTTGATGAACGCGTTGTTCAGCCGCATTCCCTCGGGGGTCGGTGCTTCCGGCGCCATGAAGGTGTCGCGCAAGGATCTGCGTGCCATTGCCCTCGAGGGAAGCCGGTGGGCGCTGCGTCGCGGGCTGGGCACACCAGGTGATCTGGAGCACACGGAGGAGAA
Organism: uncultured Victivallales bacterium; assembly: GCA_964635275.1. Classification (GTDB taxonomy): domain Bacteria; phylum Verrucomicrobiota; class Kiritimatiellia; order UBA8416; family CAZWPN01; genus CAZWPN01. The sequence continues at coordinate 3,239 of CAZWPN010000093.1, forward strand.
CGGTTGCATGGAGGGAGCGAATCCGGAAGCGGTGTCCGACCATGCGTGGAAACGTGCCGAGGAACAGGTCGGCACACTGGGTTCAGGCAACCACTTTCTGGAAGTCGGGTACGTCTCGGAAGTCTATGACGAAGCGGTGGCCCGCACGATGGGTCTCGACCTGGATCGTATCACGGTATTCATCCATTGCGGCTCGCGTGGCTATGGGCATCAGATCTGCGAGGATTTCCTTTCCGTCATGGATCGGGCGTCGCATCGGTACGGGATTGCTTTGCCGGACCGGCAACTGGCGTGCGCGCCTGTCAAGTCGGATGAGGGGCGCACGTATCTTGGTGCCATGAAGTGTGCGGTGAACTACGCATTCGCGAACCGGCAAGCCATTGCGCACAATGTTCGGGAGGTGTTCGAACAGACGCTGAGGCGGGAGCCTGCCGATATCGGGTTGCGCACGGTGTATGAGATTGCCCACAACATTGCCAGGATTGAGGAGCACACGGTGGATGGCGACACGCGATCGCTATGTGTCCACCGCAAGGGTGCGACGCGCGCCTTCGCGGGAGCGCGCCGTGAAGTGCCGTCCGCCTACCGGGCGGTCGGTCAGCCGGTACTCATCCCCGGCGACATGGGGCGGTGTTCCTACGTGATGATCGGCACGGGAAAGGCCATGGAAGCCACCTTTGGCAGCGTCTGCCACGGAGCGGGCCGACTCATGAGCCGGCACCGGGCGCTTCAGCAGGCGCGCGGCCGCAACATCCTGCGCGAACTGGGGCGGCAGGGCGTCGTCGTCAAGGCCAGGGATGTCCGTACGCTCGGCGAGGAAATGCCCGAGGCCTACAAGGACGTTTCAGAAGTCGTTGACGCCTGCGTCGCTGCGGGGCTGGCCTGCAAGGTTGCCAAGCTCCGCCCCATTGGCTGCATCAAGGGCTGATCTTTCCCGCATTTCCAAAAGACCCGCCGCGGCACCGGCGGGCTTGGTGTGCAGTCGCTTAACCGCGGATCTTGTTCGCCTTCCGGCGCTTCTCGATGATTTCCTCGGCCAGCGAGAACGGTACTGCTTCGTAGCGCTCGAAGTGCATTGTGAAGCTGCCGCGGCCCTGGGAGATGGTTCTCACGGTGTTGGAGTATCCGAACATTTCCGCCAGCGGGACTGACCCCGTCACCACTCGCATGCCGGCTTTTTCGGCCATGGATTCAATGCGGCCACGGCGCTGGCAGATGGAGCCCGTAACGCCGCCCACGTAGTCCTCCGGAACCGTTACCTCCACAGACATCACCGGTTCGAGCAACTCGGGATGTCCCTGCATGAACAGCTGTCGGAAACATACCCGGGCGCATTCGACGAAGGCGAAGTCGCTTGAATCCACTTCGTGGTATGAGCCGTCTGTCACGGTGACTTCCATGTCCACCACCGGGTATCCGGCAAATGGCCCGCTGACCATTGCCTTGATGACGCCCTTTTCCACGGAAGGAATGTACTGGGTCGGGATATTGCCGCCTTTGACCTCGTTGACAAACGAGAAGCCTGTTCCTGGGTCGGTTGGCTTTACGCGCAAGGCAACGTGTGCGAATTGGCCGCGACCGCCGGACTGCTTGACGTGTTTGTACTGCCCCTCGACCCCGTTCGTGGCGGTTTCGCGGTAGGCAACTTCGGGGCGGCCGACCTCGGACTCAACGCCATATTCGCGGCGCATCCGCTCTACCAGCACCTCCAGGTGGAGTTCGCCCATGCCCGAAAGGATGGTCTCTGCCGTTTCCTCGTCGTAACTGACCAGGAACGTGGGATCTTCATCCGCGAGACTGTGCAGGGCAGCGCCCAGTTTCTCGCGGTCCATTCGGTTGGATGACTTGATGCTGATGGACATCACGGGTGCCGGGAATTCGATGCTTTCAAGGACGATGGGGTGATCCACCGAGCAGAGGGTGTCACCGGTGCGGGCGTTCCCGATGCCGATTACCGCTACGATGTCGCCGCAGCGGGCTTCGTCAATGGCTTCCTGACGGTTGGCGTGCATGCGAAGCAGGCGACCTATGCGCTGTTCCTTGCCTTGCGTGCTGTTGAGGATCGTGGCGCCTGCCTGTATGACTCCGGAATAGACGCGTATCAATGTCAGCTTGCCCATGTGTTTGTCGGCCAGAATCTTGAAGGCGAGTGCAGCAAAAGGTTCGTTGTCCGAGTGCGTACGCTGAACCTGCTCGTCCTTTGCGTGGATGATGGGCGGAATATCCACGGGCGACGGCAGGAATTGCACGACGCCGTCCAGCAAGGGCTGAACGCCCTTGTTCTTGAATGCGGAACCGCAGTAAACCGGAATGATCCGGCGGGCAATAGTGGCCTTGCGAATGACAGGCAGGAGTTCTCCTATGGGGAGATCCTGGCCATCCAGGAAACGCTCCAGCAGTGTGTCGCATTGCTCGGCGCTTTTTTCAACCAGATTGGCGCGCCACTGCTTTGCTTTTTCGACGTGTTCGGCGGGGATATCCTTGTAAATCAGTGTGACGCCTTTGTCCTTTTCGTCGAAGTAGACGGCTTTCATGGTAACGAGGTCAATGACGCCCTCGAACTTATCCTCTGCGCCGATGGGGATCACCAGGGGTACAGCATTGGCGCCCAACGTGTCTTGTATGCCGTCCAACACGCTGTAGAAGTCAGCCCCGGTGCGGTCCATCTTGTTGATGAACGCCAGTTTTGGGACGCTGTACTTCTCGCTCTGACGCCAGACCTGTTCAGTCTGGGGCTGGACGCCGCCGACGGCGCAGAACAGGGCGACGGCTCCGTCAAGGACCCGCAGACTTCGCTCGACCTCGGCGGTGAAATCCACATGGCCCGGGGTGTCGATCAATGCGACCCGATGCTCTTTCCAGCTCAAGGTGGTGGCGGCGGATGTGATGGTAATTCCGCGCTCCTGTTCCTGGTCCATGTAGTCCATGACAGCGCCGCCATCATGGACCTCGCCCATCTTGTGAGTTCGGCCCGCATAGAAGAGAATGCGCTCGCTGCAGGTGGTTTTGCCTGCGTCAATATGCGCCATGATGCCTATGTTTCGGATACGTTCCAGCGGAATTGTACGTGCCATGAGATCCCTCCTCGCTCTAACAAAAGGGGAACACTATGTCGTTCCTGCTCCCGCTTTACAAGTCTTTTCCCCCGACAGTCATTTCCAGCCCAGCATTTCGCATCGTGGTCGCTTCTTCATTCGGCCACGTTGGAGCGCGGTCATGCAACTGCCGCAAAACGCTGGTTACGATAGATGAATCTGGTGTGTCATCCGTCGCGTCCGTGTCCCATCGGAGGCCAAAGACGAGAGTAGCCGATGCGGCCCTGATCCCCGGCTAGGGAAGGCAGGACTCCCTTGGCGGACCCATGTGCGTCCTGTGTTTACGGCTCGCTCGGAGAGCTCGCCCTACCTGGGGAACATACCAAGGCGGGCCACGCAAGCAACCGGAGTGTGTGGGTGTGGGTTCCTGAATTGACAACGGGACACGCCTGTGCAAACATCCTTGGGCAAAGAGGGTGCTATGGCGTGGCTTGAAATTATGGCGGAGGACGGGACTACTACCCGGATGGGAGTAGACGAGGACTCGTTTGAAATTGGCCGGGCCAGCGACAACGATCTGAGCCTGGCGGAGCCATCAGTTTCGGCACAGCATTGCGTCATCGCCAAGGTTGGCGAGTCCTGGATCCTGCGCGATTTGGATTCAACCAACGGAACACAAGTGAACGGCGCCAAGGTCCGCGAATGGAGCCTGAATCCCGGCGATGTCATCGTCATAGGATCCAAGCGAATCGTTTTTCGGGATTTGGTTGACACTCCCACGCTCGTAGATTCACCGACTACGATCGAAGACACGGTCCGGCTGTCCGGGGCCGCAGGCCCTGCGGTCGGGTTCGAACAGAAACGGGACTCCTCCCGATGGTTGTGGCGCGGGGTGTTTACCGTGGTTCTTGTGACTGCCCTGGCGGCGTTGCTGTGGTTTCTCAACAGTCTCAGGCGCTGACTGCATTCCCGGTACGTGCTCTGTCCAGGCACCCAAGCATCAAATCATCGGCGGACTGCGCCTTCATCGGCGTGACGGCGAGCATTTGAATCTCGCCTCCGGATGGTGAACTGACTGAAACCCTGACGGTCTCACCCCCGTTTGCGTCGGCGTAACGTGCGCAAAGGGATGCCGCGTATTCCATGTGAACCCCAGCTGACGGACCCATTAAGAGCGCAGTGGGGCCAGGGATGTCTTCCACCTTGAGGCAGTAGTCGGCGGCCCAGGCCATTTCCTCGAGGCGCAGGTTGTCCTGATGATTGCGGCCGACAGCCAGCCTTACGCCTTCCGCCAGGCGAAAATGACGCCCGATCTTGAGCAGGCGAATGAGGTTTATGTTGTCCAGTCCCTCGTGGTTCTTGAGATCCTTGAGCCGTCGGCAAAACCCCGGATCGGTAAGCAGGCAACCGCTTGCCGGGGTAGGGTAGTCCGTGAGGCCGTACTGTTTTGCCAGTGCGAACTGTGGATTACGGCCTCGGCCCTCAAGTGCGAGCAAACGGGAGCGATCCACCCATCCCAACTGTTCCGGGCGTGTCTCCGGCAACAGCCGGGCGCTAAGCGGGCGGAGGATGACGTTGGCATAGCCGGAGTCGGCTGCGACGATATCTAGACTTCGCCGGGTTTGGGACATCGGGCGCTCGTTGAGGACTTCGCCTGTGAAAAGGAAATGAAAGCCGTTCTGCCCCATGAATTCGCCTGCGCGCCGGAGCATGCGGGCGTGGCAGTCAATGCAGGGATTCATACAGGAGCCGAACCCGTGGGGCGGTCGCTTGAGCAGTGAAAGAATATCGGGCGTGAACTCGAGGACATGCAAAGGAATCGCCAGTTGATCCGCCGCTGCCCGCGCCGCCTCCAGTCTGAAGAAAGGGCTGTCGAAAACGACGCCGTGAACTTCGACGCCCTGTTCCTTCATGACGCAGACGGCGAGACGGCTGTCGAGACCGCCGGAAAGCAGGCCCAATGCTCGCAAAGGAGAGGGTTTCGGTTCGTTCATGAGTATCGTTCTGCAAAAAGACGATCTGGGGTTGTCAACATCCGGGAACGCCGGCGATCACTTGGCGGCGCCTTCCGCCTGCGATTCGATTTGGATCTTCAATGCTGCGATTTCCTTGGTCACTGACGCCAGTGTCTCGGTGAGTTTCTTGCTCTGTCCACGTATGACCTCCAGCAGCGCGGCAAACTGCTTCAGCAGTTCCAGCTTCTGCTGTTCGAGGCGTACCTGCCCGGAGAGCGATGCGGACTCCTGCCCCGCCCTGTCGGCGGCGTATTTCATCAACTCCTTCTGCTCACGCTGCGTCTTGTCCTCGGTGGCGGCTACCAAGGCGGCGAGTTCTGCCTGCATCTTCTGCGAACGGAGATTAAGGTCCGCCGAATCCATTTCTGTCTTCCGCGTCTGCTCCAGAATGGCCGAAAGGCCATCCATGTTCAGTTGAGCCTTTGTCAGGTTTGCAGATGCGGATGACTGATCCAGAATGCCCGTTTCCAGGTTCTTCTGCTCTTGTGCAAGAAGCGCGTCCGGTTCCGGCGCGTACTGCGTCAGTTTCCGGCAGATTTCCTCAGCACGGGCAATTTGAGCCTTGAGAACCAGTTTTTCCAGTTCGGTCTGGGACAGATCCCTCGTGAGGCTCACGATCATGCCGGATCGGCGCTCGATGGCAGCGAGTTCGTCCGACAGCTTCATTTGCTCGGCCCTGTTGGCTTCGAGCCGCTTGGCGAGGCTGGCTTCGTGGATCTTGAACGGGTCTTTCTCCGGCGGCGGCGCCGGCACCATCACGGCGTCCGACTTTGGGACGGAGGCGTCGAAGGCGAAGTCGCGGCAAACATACTTCAGTCCGTAGACAGAACCTTCGCTCGTGAGGATTGGCAGTGACGCGCCCTTCTCTATGCGGATGGCCGCCGGTCTCAGGGTGAGCGGCGCCTTTACTTGAAGTGTATCGCGGGGCAGCGAAGAATCATGAATGGCGGCGACGGCTGAAGCTCTGCCCCACTCGTCGCAGTAGGGCAACACGGCGATGCGGGCGGTGTCACCGGCACCGCGGCATAGAACGATGTAGCCGGAATCAGCCAGGGCAGGGCAGGTTAGGATCTGGCCGGTTTTGAGTTTTGGAAGCGCGGCTGTGCCGCTATCGTGGATGACAACTTCCCGTGTCAGCGTCACGTGGCCGTTGTCCTGGCCGGCTGCTCTGCCGGCGAGAAGCGTAGTCAAGGTGAGAACATGGACGATGATGGACGTTTTCATACTTGTGCCCTCGATGCTCGAGTTGCGGACGAACAAACCGGGCCCGAATATAGGCTACCCGCTCCGCTGATGCAAGACATGCGCACGAACGGCTTGACGGGGCCACGGATGAGCGATAGATTAACCTTTTCAGCAAAACGAGATAAGGAGGGGTGTTACAATGGCGCGGGTCTTCAATTTCAACGCGGGGCCGGCGGTTCTGCCGGAGGAAGTGCTTCAAGAGGCGCAGCGCGATATGCTGGATTTCGCCGGTTCAGGCATGTCAATCATGGAACATAGCCATCGCGGCAAGGAATACGAGGGCATTCACAACGAGGCGACTGCAAACCTGCGCAAGTTGCTGGGCATTCCCGAGGACTACGAGGTGCTGTTGCTTCAGGGCGGTGCGAGCACACAGTTTGCCATGGTGCCCATGAACTTGTTGACGCCAGGCGCGACAGCGGACTACACCGATTCCGGCGCATGGGCCAGCAAGGCCATCAAAGAGGCGAAGTTGATCGGAAAGGTGAACATCGCTGCCAGTTGCGGCAAGGAGATTCCGACGCGCGTGCCCAGGCTGGACGAACTCAAGTTGACGCCGGGCGCGGCGTATGTGCACATCACGTCCAACGAGACGATTTCCGGCGCCCAGTGGAAGGCCTTCCCAAGGACCGAGTCGCCGCTGGTGGGGGATATGTCCTCGGATATTCTGTCCCGCCCGTTGGATGTCAAGTCGTTCGGTCTGATTTACGCCGGTGCGCAGAAGAATCTCGGACCTTCGGGCGTGACGCTGGTCATCGTCCGCAAGGACCTGATGGCCCGTGTTCCTGAGACGGTCCCGACGATGTTCAAGTACAAGACGCATGCCGAGGAGAACTCGCTTTACAACACGCCTCCGTGCTTCTCGGTTTACATCCTGGCCTTGGTCACGCGGTGGGTGCTCAAGATGGGGGCGGAGAACCTGTACCGGCAGAATATTCAGAAAGCGGGAAAACTCTACACGGCCATCGACAGCTCCGGCGGCTACTACAAGGGCGCGGCGGTCAAGGAATGCCGTTCGGACATGAACGTCACGTGGCGTCTGCCGTCGGAGGCGCTGGAGGAGGCTTTTGTGAAGGAAGCGTCCAAGGCCGGCATGAAGGGCCTCAAGGGCCATCGGTCCGTGGGCGGCATTCGTGCCTCGATATATAATGCGTTCCCCGTGGCGGGCATCGACGCGCTGGTCTCCTTTATGAGGGAGTTCCAGAAGAAGAACGGGTAGTCGGTGGGCGTCCGCCGCTTCAGACTTGGAATTGCAGGATTGCTGCACGCAGCAACTCGGACTTGTAATGCGTCTTGTCGGCGAGTATAGTCGCGTCCCTTTTGCAGAAGCGCCCGTAGCTCAATTGGATAGAGTGACAGCCTCCGAAGCTGTAGGTTGCGCGTTCGATCCGCGCCGGGCGCGCCATCCCAAGTCGGTTCCGCCCGGCTCCAGCAAAGGTCTTCTGACGGCTGTGATGTGACGAACGGAAAGGAGTGTCGTGATGGCACGGTACGGAAGATTTGACGAGAACGCTCGGGAGTATGTGATCACCAGGCCCGACACGCCGGCGCCCTGGATCAACTACCTCATGGGCAAGGACGTGAATGCGATCGTATCCCAGACGGCCGGCGGACTTGCGTTCTATAAGGAGCCGGCCATGGGCCGGCTCACCCGCTATCGCTTCAATGGCCTGCCTGTGGACAGTCCGGGCTTCTACCTCTATATCCAGGATGGGGAGAGCACATGGAATCCGTCGTTCCGGCCCACCGGTACTCCTGTCGATCGGTTCGAGTGCCGTCACGGGCTTGGCTACACCCGTTTCGACTCCGAGAAGAACGGGATACGGGCCGAAGTGACCTATCTGGTTCCGCCCGACGACAACGTCCTGCTGTGGTCGGTCCGGCTGACCAACACGGGCAGATCACCTCGCCGGCTGAAGTTGACAACCTACATGGAACTCTCGCTTCACGAGTATATCAAGGACGCCCTTTGGTACCTGGTCTGCGGAAATCAGTGGCGGCTGACGTTCGACCGGAAGGTGAACGGCATCAAGTCCAAGTACTTCGCGTTCCAGAGCACTTTCGAGGGCCAGTGCATCTTTGCCTCGACCGAGCCGGTGCGGGCCTTCGAAATGGACCGCGACCAGTTCATCGGCTTCGGCCGGACGGAAGCAAACCCGATTGCGCTGGAGCGTGGGCTTCGCAATTCTGAAGTGCCGGATGGCGGACGCCACGCCTGCGGCGCTTTGCAGAACGCGATCACGCTGGCTTCGGGTCAGACTCGTCACGTGCTCTATCGCTACGCGGTGAGCGACAAGTTCGCAGAAAGCGCGCGACTTCTGGCCAGATACCAGACCGAGAAAGACGTCGACCGGGCACTGGCCAGGATTGCGAAGTTCTGGGATGCGGCTCTTGGGAGCGCCCAGGTGCGGACCCCTGACAAGGCAGCCAACCAGATGTTGAACACATGGCTGCCCTACAACATACGGGTTACGTTCCGGCTGGGCCGTTCTGTTTCGGCCCGCCACACCGGTACGGCCGGGGCATTGCGATACCGCGATTCCATGCAGGACGCCATGCCGGCGCCGCAGTTGTTCCCGGACGTCGCTCGCGAGCGGATCGAGCGGATCCTGCAGACCATGTATGCCGACGGACACTGCGCCATGGGCGTCAATCCCGAGACACTCAAACCTTCGCCGGACGAGCACGCGCTCAACCGCAGCGACGCCGCGGTATGGGGCGTGTTCACGGTGTACCAGTACCTTGCCGAGACCGGCGACGTGAAGTTTCTCGATCGTGTTCTGCCGTACCTGGACAAGGACAAGGGGAGCGTGTTCGATCACCTCCTCCGCAGCTTGAAGTTCATCGCCGAGCACACCGGGAAAGACGGTCTGCCGCTGTTGTTCACCGTTGACTGGAACGACTTCCTGCAGATCTTTACCGTGTCATATACCGGGTGTCAGAGCGTGATGGTGGCCCAGCAGTTCATCTACGCTACGCGGTTGCTGACGGAGATGGCGGATCATCTTGGCCGTCGGTCTGAGGTTGAGTCCCTGCGCAAGGCCAGCGACCGGTTCTCCAGGGTCCTTGAGTCGAAGACGTGCTGGGACGGGGCGTGGTACCGCCGGCTCATCGGGGACAACCTGGTGATGGGGTCGAAGCAGAATCGAGACGCGAAGATCTTTCTGAACACCCAATCGTGGGCAGTGATCGCAGGCACGCTGGACCGTAAGCGTGTGATCCGGGCGATGGACTCGGCGTTCCGGCGTCTCAATACGGAATTCGGCCTGCGGATATTCACCCCCGCATTCTGGACCATGCCCGACGGCAAGACCCGGGTTCCGACGAATACCCCGGGCGCCGGCGAGAACGGCGGGATCTTTGTCCACGCCAACATGTGGGCGATAATGGCAGAAGCGATGCTGGGGCGAGGGGACCGCGCCTGGCAGTACTTCTCCCAAGTCTTGCCTCCAAATCAGTCGGGGCGTGACCCGGACCGCTATGTTAATGAACCGTACGCGTTTACCTCGTGGATCTACGGTCCGGACCACGAAAGGTACGGCACAGCCCAACTTTCCTGGCTGACCGGCGGCACGGCGTGGATGTACCTGATCGGGATGGAATATATACTCGGCGTGCGGCCGACTCTGGCGGGGCTTCGGATCGATCCTTGCATCCCTACCCGGTGGAAGCGTTATTCGGTCGCGCGTCGCTGGCGGGGCACGCTATACGACATTACTGTCGAGAATCCAGCCGGGGTATCCAAGGGCGATGTGGAACTGCATGTTGACGGCACACTCGTCGAGGGGAACCTTCTGCCGCCTGCGGACCGCACGCATGTGAAGGTACGGGCGGTGCTACGGCCGCGAGAGTAGGGGTCGGCTTGGCGCATCTGTGTCGATCTCACACGGCGGATACCCAGCCATTCGCACTATGGCC
>CAZWPN010000094.1:0-13411 GCA_964635275.1 uncultured Victivallales bacterium
AAGGCGAATGGTGGGCGGGTATGACAGAGGTCTTCCATTGCGATTGATCGTATGCCGTAATCGCCGCCTGATTGAGTGCGAGCGGACAAAGTGAAAAAATGAAGTAGAAATACAAAGTTGTGAAACTATGCCACATACATTTCGATCGGTATCCGAGTAAAGGTGGCGACGAAGTGTACGTTGAAGTGAAAGGTGTTTCTGTTTGGCAGGCGCCTGTGTTAGAATCGGCGTCCGTTAACGAAATTTAATGCACGCTTCCTAGTTTAGCGTCAGGCGTTGTGGATGGAAGTCACCATGCGCGAGGCGAATGGAGGGAACTGTTAAGATTGCCATGAAACCGCTTGTATTTCGCGTGTTGCTGGGATTCGTCTCGCTGGTGTTCGCGTTTCTGGTGTTGGAACTGGTTGTACGCCTGGTCCCGTCCGCACGTGGCCTGGATCCCTCGGAAACGTGGGACAGACCGAACAGATTGTACTACAGCGTTCGTGAGTGTCCATGGACCCAGGGCACGACGAACATTCTGCGCGTGGCAGTGATCGGAGATTCGTTCTCGACCGGCCAGGGCGTGCAACCCTCCGACACGTTCGTGGCACGATTGGAATCTCTTCTCAACCTGAACACGAACCTGCTGCCGGCCGAAGTGCGGGTCTGGGCCAAGGGCGGATACAGCACGGAGATGGAGTTGAGTTTCCTCGGCGAAACGATCAAGTGGCGCCCGCATCTCCTGATCCTTCAGGTGTACCTTAACGACACGGAAGACGCCGAGCGATGGGAGGAACTCAAACAGTGGCGAGATGAGATGCTGCCGCGCAAACCGTCGGCCTGGGTCGCGCGGCTTCTGAACACGACCCACGTCGGAAGATGGATCTATGTCAAGATAGGACACAGGCACAGCGACAAAGCAACGGTTCGGTATCAGGAGCGTACGGCTTCGCCGGACTACAGCGGTTGGCAGAAGTTTGTCGCCGCATTGAAAGTATTTCGCGAATCCTGCGACAGGGAACAGATCAAGTTGGTGGTGGCCGTCTTTCCTTTGATCGGCGAGGTGGACCGCTACCGGTTCGACAAGATACACGAGCGGATTCACCAGGTGCTCAAGCAGGAGGGGATTGATTACCTGGATCTTCTGGACGAGTTTCGGGGCAAACGGCCTGAACGGTTGGAAGTCGTTCCCAAGTTGGATGGTCACCCCAACGAGATTGCCCATCGGATCGCGTCAGAGGCCATCTTCCGTTTCCTGCTCGACAAACATTTTCTTGACAGGTCCTACGAACCGCAGATACAGAGTCGCGGACGCCAGAATTACTGGCGGCGCATGGACCAGCATATGAATAGGCCTCTTGATGCCGCCGAAGAGTTCCGGTGATCTTTGGTTCGCGTGACAGACGAGGTAAAGGCATCGCGCTGGCATTGCACGCCGGCACACCGGACGAACAGGAGGGAATGTGAAGTTTGCGATGAAGACGCTCATGTTTCGTGTGATACTGGGATTAGTCGCGATGGTGATGACATTGCTGGCCATGGAAGTGGTCATGCGGTTGGTTTCGTCGGCGCGCGACCGGGATCCATCGAAGACATGGGACCGGCCAGACAGATTGTACTTCGCCGGTCGGGAGTGCCCTTGGACCCGTGGTGCAACCAACTTCCTGCGTGTGGCCGTGATAGGGGATTCCTTCGCGGAAGGTGCGGGTGTGCAGTTTTCCGACTCGTTCGGGGTAAGGCTGGAGTCTCTTCTAAACCTGAACACGAACCTACTGCCGGCCGAAGTGCGGGTCTGGGCCAAGGGCGGATACAACACGCAGATGGAGTTGAGATTTCTCAAAGAAGCTATCCAATGGCGCCCACACGTCCTGATTCTGCAGGTGTTCCTGAACGACACGGAAAACCCCATGAACAAAGAAGAACTCGGTCAGTGGCGGAGCGAGACAATGCCTCGCAAGCCATCGTCTGGGATTTCGTTGATTCTAAGCAAGACACGCGTAGGGGCATGGATCTATACCAAGATGGAACACAGGCGCTGCGACAAAGCGTACCTTCGCTACATGGAGCGTACGACTTCGCCGGACTACAGCGGTTGGCAGAACTTTGTCGCCGCACTGAAAGTATTTCGCGAATCCTGCGACAGGGAACAGATCAAACTGGTGACTGTTATATTCCCTGAACTCGAGGAGGTGGGTCACTATCGGTTCGACAAGATACACGCGCAGATTGGCCAGGTGCTCAAAGGCGAGGGAATGATTTACCTTGATCTTCTGGACGAGTATCGGGGTAAGCGGACTGACCGGATGGGAGTCGTCCCTAAACTGGATTCTCATCCCAGCGAAATCGCCCATCGGATCGCGTCAGAGGCCATTTTCAGGTACTTGCTCGACCAGGAGTTGATTGACGAATCCTACGAACCGCAGAACCAGTCAAGAGGGCGCCAAAGTTACTGGCGGCGTATGAACCAGTACATGAATCACCCGCTGGAGCCAGTCGAAATCAAGAAGAAGTGATTCAGGCCTTGCCCCCGGCGAGGCAAGGAAGCGGTTCCGCGGCACAATCTTCGGGCTGTTACCGTTGGAGACTTACCACAGTGTCCGATGCTGGAACTTCGGACTAGAAGAGCGTGTAAATGAAGGGCGCGGCCGCCTGGCCGGTCGCGATGAGTACGGCGACCAGCAACAGCAACAACACAACAGGCACGATCCACCACGCCTTGTTGTGCCAGGCGAACTCGCCGAACTCCTTCAGAAGAGTCAGTAGATGTCGCAAGAAGAGCATCAGAGCCTTTCCACATTGCCGATTTCGTATTATCGAAAAACAAATCCCCGGAAACCGAAAACGGCGCGAGTCTAGTCCAGAACGTAGTCTTTCTTCCAGTCTTTTTTATCCTGCCACGGCGGTTGCTGTCGTTTGTCCAACAAAAACGAGTCAAGCACCAGGTAGTCCATCTCTGTGCGCATGAAGCAGGTGTAGGCATCCTGGGGTGTGCAAACGATCGGTTCGCCGCGCACGTTGAACGATGTATTAATGATGACCCCGCACCCCGTTCGTGCTTCGAACGCTTTGATAAGGTCGTAATAGCGGGGGTTGGCCTCCCTCAAGACGGTCTGCACTCGGGCCGAGTAATCCACATGAGTGATGGCCGGGAGATCCGAGCGCGGAAGATTAACGCGTTCGCGAATCGGAATCTCCTGGTTGTCGGACCCTTCGATACATCGCTTCTTCTGCACCGGGGCGACCAGTAACATGTAGGGTGAGGAAGCGTCGAGGTCGAAGTAATCGCCTTTGCACTCATCGAGGCAGGAAGGGGCAAACGGGCGGAACGATTCCCGATACTTGATCTTCAGATTCATTACGGACTGCATTTTTGGAGATCGCGCGTCGCCGATTATGGACCGTGCCCCGAGCGCCCTGGGGCCGAACTCCATGCGTCCCACACACAGGCCTATCACATTCTGGGTATCAATCAACTCCGCGAGCTTCGAGCTCCATTCCGCCCCCTCGAGTTTGGTAGCGGGATACCCGCGCGACTTGAGGAAAGCCTCTATGTCGTCGTCCTCAAAGGACGGTCCAAGGAGCGAACCTTTCATCCGGTCGTGTATCCCGTCCGCTGTCCTGGGTTGGTTTTGAATAACGTGCCACGCGAAAAGCGCGGCGCCGAGGGCGCCGCCCGCGTCGCCTGCCGCTGGTTGAATCCACACCTTCTCGAACGGTCCTTCCCGCAGTACCCGCCCGTTTGCCACGCAGTTGAGCGCCACGCCGCCGGCCAGGCACAAGTTCTTCTCGCCGGTGATGGAGTGCGCGTGCCGTGCGAGGCGCATGACGATATCCTCGGTCACCACCTGGATGGATCGGGCGAGGTCCATCTCTCTGGCGGTAATCTCAGACTCGGGGCTTCGAGGCGGTCCGCCAAAGAGTTCAGCGAATTTATGGGTGGTCATCTTCAGATCGTCGAGGTAACCGAAGTAATCCATGTTCAGACGGAAGGAGCCGTCTTCCCTTAGATCGAGGAGGTTGTCCTTGATGGTCTGGACGTATCGCGGCTGGCCGTACGGGGCCAGCCCCATGAGCTTGTACTCGCCGGAGTTCACGCGGAACCCCGTGAAGTAAGTAAACGCTGAATAGAGAAGACCAAGAGAATGAGGGAAACGCAACTCCTTGAGCATCTCAATGCGGTTGCCGTTGCCCCGACCCACTGTCAACGTCGCCCATTCGCCCACACCGTCGAGGGTAAGGATGGCCGCGCTGGCGAAGGGCGAGGGAAAGAAAGCGCTGGCAGCGTGGGATTCATGGTGTTCAGTGAAGTACAACCCCTTCGGCAGGTGGATGCCCTGCTTCATGAGAGCAGACTCGATCTGGTATGGTATCCAGAGCTTCTCCCTCAACCAAAGCGGTACTGCCATCATGAAGGATTGCAGACCGCGCGGCGCAACGGAGAAGTAGGTTTCGAGGATGCGGGCGAACTTGGTGATGGGTTTGTCGTAGAAGACCACGGCATCAGGACCGCCGGACTCGATTCCGCCCTCGGCAAGGCAGTAACGGACAGCGCGCTCCGGAAAACCGGAGTCATGCTTCTTGCGTGTGAAACGCTCTTCCTGCGCTGCGGCGACGATCTCCCCATCGCGCACCAGTGCCGCCGCGGAGTCGTGATAAAAGGCGCTGATACCGAGAATGTTCATTGGCGAAGTTCCATCGAGGTTACCTGTACTGCTTCCGATAATGCTCGAGGCCAGGCCGATTCTGGTACTCGGTCCAGTACGTCTTCTTATCGGTGGGGCATTGGCGTTGCATGGGGTCTTTACCCCTGAGCGCCAAGAGCATGCGTCCAGGCGCGAACACCAGCAAGAAGAAGGGTGTAAGCAGCAACCAGGTAAGGGTCATGCCTACGATCTTGCCGAACGCACTGAGGACGCGATCTATCGCCTCGAAGAACCGCGGAACGAATAGTCCGGTCATCAGGACAAACACCGCCAGACTGCCGGCGACGATCGCCACCGGCTTGAACTTCAACCACAGAAGAGAGGAGACGACGGCCATAACGGCAAACTGAACGAGGGCCTTGCGCCGAGTCGCATTCACCCGGGTGCCTGGCGATTCCTGGTGTTCGGCCCAGGGCCACACGACCCGCGACACGCGACTCCGGACGGAGGCGTTCTTCTCAGTTGTTGTAGAGTCCATTGTCATCTGGGGGGCGGATTGTGGAGCAAAAGACAGGACAAAGCAAGAACATGATTGGCAGGGGCGACGGGTCCCCAGGCATCGCCAGGCCGGGCAATAAACATCCTAACGGTCGTAAATCCCATGGGCGCCATTCCTGAACGCATCATCGCTTGTTTGGGATAAACACAGCCAAATGGATCGTGCCGGTCCCGCGGGGACCCGAGAAGTGGATGTCTACCAGCTTGCGCGTGGCGGCACAGTCCAACGCATTCGTTGAAATGTGCGTCACCACAAACCGAAGGTTATCAGGTCCTGCGCTGCCCGAGAAGCGATCACTTACGCCGCATCAGCCGCCACGGGCCGAGCTCGCGGGACAACTCATAGCCCTCGTCAAGAGCTTGCCGGACCCGGGGCGGAAAATAGTCCTCGGCCGCGGCAGTGTCGGACTGCAGCAGAACCAGGTCAAACGCGCCGTCTGCGAGGCGCTGAGCCAACGGCGCGTCGTCCCAGCGGCCCGCTCGCGCCCGCTGCGTGAACTGGTAGGCGTCCCAGGTTGGCGCCCGGCCCGCCGCGATCATGAGGCCGGGACTCTGGCTCAACACGGTGCCGGCCTGCCGCAATTCCGCGACGACTAACGCACCGGCTTCAGCCTCGGACGACAACGGCGTGTAACGCGACGCACGGCCCGCGAGTTCCTGTTCGTAGGTGCGTGTGAAGACGGCTGCCGGCTCGATCGGCAGGTACATCAGCACCTGTATGGCGGCCAGCAGCGGCATGACCTGAGTGCCGCGCGCAAGACACGGCCCAAGCCCTCCACCCGACGTCACAGTCTCGGGAGTCGCGCTTCCCTCTCCCACCCCGCCAAGTCGAACGGCGCCGATGCATGCTACGGCGATGAGTTCGAGGAAGTAATTCGCATCGGCACCCGTCTTGCCTGCCAGGCCCGCACCAGCGCACGCAAAGACCGCATACCACCAAAACACGTTGCGGGTAGCCGCCGTTCGAAACATGAACAGGACAAATCCGGCGATGACGATCGGGTGTCTGGCCAACTCCTGGCCGGCCAGCGCACCCAGCGTGGACAGATGCCATGGCAACTGATTCAGTGTCCACAGGTGCTCAATCACAGCCGCTTGCTGCGCTCCGAATAGCCGCACACCAACAACCATCGCCAGCGCGAATCCCGCAGTCCAGCTCACCAGCGCGCGCCATCCGCGACCACCGCTGACCACCAGGCCCGCGGCTGCTGCGGCAAGGAAGGTAGGCTTGGTCAGCAGCGCCCCCCCCGCCAGGAATCCGGCCGCGGCAACACGCCACGAACTGCCGCCCCCCGAGAGCATAGCGATCGAGACCAATGCCAACCCCAGGCCGGGCATGTCGACGCGCGCGGTCGATCCGTAGCGGATCACCGTGGTCGAGAGCATAAAGAGCAGCGCCCCCAGCAACGCGCGTCCGATCCCGGACCTCCTGAGGAGCCATGCAATTGTGACGCCGCAGGCGATCAGGCCAGCCAGCGCGGTCAATCGGGACGCCAGGAACGGGTTGGAGCCGCGCTGCGGGAAGAGCGCCGCGATTCGGTAGAACAAGGGCGGGTACGGGTTGTGCAAAGGCCCAGCGGCATCGACTGCCGGATACAGGCTCGCACCCTTCGCGGCCTGATGCGTCCAATGGGTGGTGATGCCCTCCGGATATTCCACCGGATAGGGAAACTGCACGACGACCACCATGTGCCGCACGGCCAGGGCCATCACAGCGGCAAGTGCAAGTCCGAGAATAGCCACTCCGGTGTTTCTGGCGGCGCTCATGGCAAGCCCCCCTGACGCAACGGAACCCGGTCCACGAGCGTGGCCGTGAAGTCCTCCACGAAACCGACACCTTCCAACACATGCTTGGCGGCCGTCAGCGGGACGACCGACCCAGGGGTGACGTCCTGTCCGTCGCACCGCACCTTGCCGCCGCGCCATGACAGGCGGTAGCCGCCCTCGACCGCCACCTGGACATTGAAAGGCCTGCCCACAAGCCGGGAGCGATCAATCCGGAACCCCGGCACGAACACGTCGTCGCCCAGCGGCAGGTAGTGGTCGCGGATGAAGCTCACCACCTGCGGTGGCATCTGCAGAACGCGGTAGTCCAGCAGGACTGTTGGAAACTCTGCGGCGCGAAGGGCGGCGACCGTGTCGGCGGCGAGACGTTCGTGATCGAGGATGGAGAGGAAGCCCTGATGCATGCAGGCGTGCCACCCGGTATGCGCACGGAAAAAGACCAATCCACGCCCGTCGAAGAAGCGCGGCGAACCGGTTGCCTGCGCCGCCCGCATGCGGCGCAGGTCTGCGAACGGACTCGAATGGAGATCTTCTGCGAGGCTGACGGCGGCCGGGTACAGGACTGCGGCCGCAAGGACGACCCACGCCGCAGACGCGGATGCTGGATGAACGATGGCGCCGCGTATCGACTGCCATGCCGCGGCGACGGTCACGGCCGCCCCGACAGCCAGTATGGGAAAAAGCGGCAGGAAGGATTGCCGGTAGGGTTCCGGCACGAGGAAGATCGTGACGAACGCGGCCGCGAGGGCCAAGGACAGAACGATGGCAGGGCGGCGGGTCGAGGCAGTCCGGCCGACCATCAACACCAAGCCCGCGAGTCCGGCCGTTACCAGCAGCGCACTTTCGGCCCACAAGGTGACGAGATAGCCCGACGGGGAGAATTGGTGTCGCCACCCCACGGCCAGAACGAAGACGCTGTGATAAAGGTCGTCGAGGATCCCTCTCGATGCCGCCCACGCCAGCACGGAAAGCATCGGAAGCGCCGACGCTCCCGTGAACAGCGCGCCGGGCCGGAAGCCGTGCAGCATAAAAGCCCCCGCCAGCAGCGCGGCAGCGGAGAGCCCGTACTTGTGCGAGAGAGCGGGCACGGCGCCCGCGAGAAGACCGGCAAGCGCAAGCCAGAGCATCGTTCGCCGACGGTCATGGCACGGAGGCGCAATCAGCAGTCGCAGCGAGGCCGCGAAGCAGAACATCGCCGGCGCTTCGGGGCGCGCCTCCAGCATTTTGACCAGAAAGATCGGCGCGGCGGCGGCGAGCACGACCGCGGCCGACGGTCCAGCCGCGCCGGAACACAACGCGCGGCCCGTGCCATGGATACAGAACAGGGTCCCCACGAGGCAGATCCAGCTCACGAAACGAAGCGCGAAAATCGTCTCCGGCGATTCGCCGAACGCGTAGACCGGCGCAACAAGCAGATGGTATGCCGGCAGGTGGTGTTCGAAGAAATCCACGAAAGGCAGCTGGCCATGATGCAGGAGCCATGCATAATGCGCGTGCTGGAACTCGTCGTCATCGAAGGGGTGCAGGACGGCGAGCGCAGCGGTGCCGGCCAGCAGCGCCAGTATGAAGAGCGCGGGCAATAATCGGAACCGTTTGGTCATGGTGTGGGCCATGGCTGTAATGTGATTTCGGCGCAGCCCATGGTGCAGGACGCCGTATTTTGACGCCGCAACGGGCCACGCCGCAACGGGGTGAGACCGTGAATTACAACTATCGGGTTGACGGATGGCATCACGATGTTTAGGTCAAAGGCATTACCTGACTGAACTTGTAATTGACAGGCCGCCCCCGCCGGCCCAAATCGAGAGCGAGAACGATTGGAAGGCGCCCTCTCATACCAGCACGCGAACTCGCGGCAGGCGGACGGAGGTCAAGTCATGGCGTTTCACGTGTTGCGCATACTTGCGCGCGGCTCCAAACCATACGGGCGCAGTCCGGTCCTGTGCGATGACCGGTTTGTCGGCCGGTTGTTCGTCGGTTTCGCCCAGCCAAGCCAGAAACAATTGCATCACGACTTCGCGCACCGTACGCCCTTCGATGGCGCTCTTCGCCTTGACGCGCCGATACAAGACATCAGTGATCTCAATGGTTGCTTTCATCTTTTCAAGGTAACTGTATTCCCGCATTCCCGGCAAGAGTTCATTTCAGGCCTAAATCTTCGCCTGAAGGCCGCGCGACTCCGCGGTCACATCCATCTCTGCTGCAGCCTTCCGCCGTTGCCGGGCAAGACAGGAGGCCACGCTGTTGCGAGGTACGGGCTGCTGTTGTTCGGCCCACGCGATGATTTCCTGGATGGCTCGCCATCGGTCGGATGGATTCCAGCAGGACTCCCGCCGCCGCTCCTCTTCCTTGACCAGAAACGACATCCTATTCACGAGTGAGCGCCCCTTTTTGCAGGATGCGTTTGAGATACGCGACCCGGTCCATCTTCCGGTCAGACTCGTCAAGCGCCTCCTGACATCGAAGCATATCCAGATCGTTCAACCCCCTGCATGTCGTGTTAATGTGCGTCCGGCATTCGACAGACGCCGCCACGGCTTCTTCCCACGAGTCCGGCCCAGGCAGCGTGCGGAAGACATCCAGAGCGCCGTATGCAGTGGTCATGCAGAACATGGATTGTCGGCGGAGCCAGCCGGGAGACAGCAACGACACGGCGCCCCATTCGGCTTCGGTGCTACCCCACTGAGCATTCATGTCGGAAAGGGCTTGTTCACACAGGTTGCAGTTGGAATCGGTGTCACGGATCCAGATGTCGATGTCGAAAGTCAGCACCGGCTTGTGGCGCAGGAGAAAATTCATTCCACCCACCAGGAGATACTCGACACCCCAGTTGTTCAGCGCTGTCAGAACAGCATCGACGTTCATTTCTAAAGGGTAGCACATCGCGCAGTGGGGGCAAGCCTTCAATGCATACAGCCTTCAATGCATACGCCGTCACTTCACCACGTCATGCTACAGGGCCCGCCTTCACACGGCATAACTTCTGTCCGGTGACGGTGTGCACGTTCACCGCCACCGGTGCGCAACCGCTGTGCCGCCCGCACCTGACCTGAAGAAGAAGTGTTCAGTATTCAGTCCGACCTGTGTTTTCGGCGCGGAGAAAGAACAGTCAACTAAAACGGCGACGAGAGCGGATAACGAGTGGAGCGTTCTCAAAAAGCTAGCGGCAACATCATGAGGCGTTACAAAGAGCCGTTGTCTCTAATTGACAGTCAAACGCCAATATGCCAACGTTGGCAGCCGTCAGGTTGATATGGATTCTACCCTCAAAGATGTAGCGCTCGCGTCCGGTGTCTCGATCCGGACGGTCAAACGTGCCATGTCCGGGGCACGCTATGTAGATTCGAAGACGCGGGATCGAGTCCTGGCTGTCGCGGCCCAGCTGACATACGAGCCAAATCTGGCGGCCCAGGCGCTGAAGACTGGCCGGAGTTTTGAGGTTGGCGTAGTGCTGGCATCAAGCGATGAGCTCTACATGGCCAAGCTCGTGGCATTCGAGCGTACGCTTCGCCGTGCAGGCTACTCCGTTCACATCTTCTTTGCTCCCGCCGAAACCAAGGCTACCGATGTGTCGGAGGTGACCAATGCGCTGATGGCGCGTCGGCCCGCAGGCGTAGGGCTGTTTCACGATTATCGGGAGGTGGTCGCCGGTGGTGTCGTGGATCGGCTCAGCGCTGCCGGGATTCCGACGGTGGTGCTGGACTTACGCCGGGACGCACCAGGTGACGGGGTGCTGGTGGACCGTCCGCAAGGCGTCTACGAGGCCGTCATGTACCTGGCACGCACCGGTCGCCGCCACGTGGCCTATCTCGGCCCGGTCAGCGATCGATCCCGGCTGGATGGTTATGAAAGGGCCATGCTCGAACTTGGACAGCCGCCGTTGATTATACCCATGCACGGCGCCACTGAGGCGGCAGTAGACCAACTTCTCTCTTTGCAGCCCAGGCCAGATGCGGTGCAGACGTATTCCGACGTGGTCGCCATGGACGTGCTGGCAGCCCTGCACAAACGTGGCGTGCGCGTGCCCGCAGAGATGGCTGTGGTAGGATTCGATGACCGCGCTTTCGCGGCGTTCTCCTGGCCGAAGCTGACCACGGTGGCGCAACCAAACGCGGACGTGGGGGCGGCTGGGGCGGAAATTCTTTTGGCGCAGATCGCCGGGCAGACCGCGCCGGACGGCAGGTGGATTCGAAGTTGCCCAACGCGCCTGGTGGTGAGGGAATCGGCGTAAAAAAGAAACAGGAGTATAGTCATGGCCAAACAAACGACGAGATACGTCCAGGTGGGAGTAGGAGGGCGCGCCTTTATGTACACTGAGGCGGCGGTCAAAAGATTTCCCGGGGAAGCCTGCCTGGTAGGACTGTGCGACAGCAACAAAGGCCGTCTCGAAATGATGGACCGATGGGTGAAAAAGTGGACGTCGGCAGACGGCGGCACACCCCTCGCAGTACCGCTATACGCAAACACGGATTTCGACCGCATGGTAAAGGAGACGCGGCCGGACGTCGTCATCGTCACGTGCAAGGATGCCTTCCATGATGATTATATCTGCCGCGCCATGGAACTCGGCTGCGATGTGATCACCGAAAAACCGATGACCACCGACGCGACGAAATGCCAGCGCATCATCGACACGCAGAAGAAGACCGGCCGCAAGGTCAGGGTAACCTTTAACTACCGTTACTCCCCACCCCGCACCCAAATCAAAGACCTGCTGATGAAAGGAACCATCGGCGAGGTCCTCTCCGTGGATTTCCATTGGATGCTCGACACCTACCACGGAGCCGACTACTTCCGCCGCTGGCATCGCAACAAGGCCAACTCCGGTGGATTGATGGTGCACAAGGCCACGCATCACTTCGATCTGGTCAACTGGTGGCTCTCCGACGTGCCGGAACGCGTGTACGCCTCCGGGCACCGCCGCTTTTACACCGCGAAAACCGCGGATCGGCTTGGCCTCACCCAGCGTAAGGAACGTTGTCGCGGCTGCCCGGAATTCGGTACGTGTCCTTTCGTCCTGGATCTGGCGGCCAACCAGGGGCTTACGGAGTGCTACCTCGACTGCGAGCAGCACGACGGCTATTTCCGCGACCGCTGCGTCTTCAGTCCCGAAATCGACATCGAAGACAGCATGAACGTGGTGGTGGATTATGCCGGCGGGACCAAGCTTTCCTACTCTCTCAATGCATTCAATCCATGGGAGGGGTATGCTATCGCCTTCAACGGCGCCAAGGGCCGCCTGGAGCACATGTGCCAGGAGACCGTGTATATCAACGGCGACGGAAGCGTACCAGGCGCGATCAAGAGCGCGGACACCTACATCCGCGTTTATCCTACCCGCAAGCCGGCTTATAACGTCGAGATATGGAAGGCAGCAGGCGGCCATGGCGGCGGCGACGAACCGCTGGTCCGCGACGTCTTCAGCCACACGCCGCCCGAGGATCCGTACAAGCGCGCGGCGGATCAGCGTTCCGGCGCCTGGTCCATCCTAATCGGGGCGGCGGCAAACCAATCCATGGCCAACAACCGCCCGTTCCGGATCGCCGAACTTTGTCAGAATATCGGCCTGCCGGACTACCCGTCCATGCCCACGGGCGACGAGCCGCTGAGGTTTTGAAATGAACGAATCAAGACATAGCACAACCATCAGCACGCTGGGACGTTTCTCGATCGGCATCGGCGATCGGTTCGGTTACGAAGGCGTTGCGCAACTCGCCGCACTTGCGACTGCGCGGCAGAATGGCATTGTGGTTACGCCGGTCTGGAACAAGTCGAACCGCGAACACAATCTGATCGGAACTTGTCCGGCCGATGCGCGCGCGGCGGCGGATGCCGCGGTCCGGGAGTCGCTCTGGACCCATCCCTATTGGCTGGATGCCGACCACATTTCCCTGGGAAACGTGGAGCGATTTATGGACGCCTGCGATTTCTTTACGCTGGATGTTGCCGAGCAGATCGGGCAGGCCTGCGAGCCGCCCACGATGGAGGCGTTGGCGCGTCGCGTGGAACAGCTTTTCGGGCCGGCCCCTGAGCTGCCGGGCAGCGGAGAGACGCTTGCGCTCGACAGCGCGTCGGTGAGATCCGCCGCCGGCAAGTATGGCGCAGCCGTAGCCGAGGCGGGGCGAATCTTCCGGCGGATTAAAGCGCATCGCGGGCAACGCGGATTCAGGGTTGAGGTTTCATTGGACGAGACGGATATCCCTCAATCGCCGCAGGATTTGCTCGTCATCCTGACCGGCCTCGCGCTGGAAGGTGTCCCGGTGGACACCCTTGCCCCGCGATTCTCGGGTCGCTTCAACAAGGGCGTGGACTACGTGGGCGATCCACGCCAGTTTGCGCGTGAGTTCGAACTGGATGTCGCCGTGCTGGCGCTGGCCCGGCAAAAGCTTGGCTTCGGTGACGGATTGAAGTTGAGTGTTCATTCCGGCAGCGACAAGTTTGCC
>CAZWPN010000095.1:0-13365 GCA_964635275.1 uncultured Victivallales bacterium
CCTGCGGGAGCAAGATGCTCCCGCCACTATAGTGGGGGGAGCTTCCAGCTCCCCATGGTCTGGCCCTCTAGGGTCAGGGGCGATGACCGGAGGCAATCGTAATCATAAAAAGCGCGCCCGTACTCGTCCACCGGTTCTTGCATGCCTTCAGCCTGTGTGGAAAAGAGAGAGACGCGTCAGCAACCCAGTGCGTTGCCCTGAGCTGGGTTCTACGACCCGTTGGGGTCGCTGCCACGCCCTGCGCCAAATGGCCAACCCAGAGCGAACGGGCTGGATGAATGTTCGACCCTCATGCCGGCATACGCACGCGCTTGTGTCGCCGTGCAAGCGCCTCTGGGACCTGTCGCTCAGGTCAATGGATCGCAGATGCGCCCGCTTAGGATTTGGGGGTTTGCAGGCGAGCCGCCCCTTGCATATACTCACGCCATTGATGACATTCAGGCGCACGCGCTGTGGATATCTTCGAATTTCATTGCGCACGGGGTTTTGGGAATGGAATGTCGGCGAGAGTGAATGCACGATAAGGGCGGCGTGTATGACCGTCTGTGCGGGAGGGGGGCTGGTGTGAGCGAATCGGAGACAGCGAGATTGTCAGGTTCGTTCAAGTGGTTGAACGTGACCCAGTTCCTTGGTGCACTCAACGACAACGTCTTCAAACTGCTGGTGATCTTCTTTTTCCTTTCCGTTCTGGGCGACACCGGCAGAGAGCGGGTTGTGGCGACGGCGTCCGCCGTGTTCGTGCTGCCGTTTCTGTTGTTTTCCAACATGGCCGGTGTGCTGGCTGACCGTCTGAGCAAGCGGCGAATCATTGTTCTGGCGAAGTATCTCGAAATCGCCATCATGGCAGCCGGCTGCGTGGTAGTCTGGCTTCGGAGCGAGTGGCTTGGATATGGGGTCGTCTTCCTGATGGCGGCGCAGAGCGCCCTGTTTGGGCCTTCCAAGTATGGAATCGTCCCGGAGTTGGTTCGCCGTGAGCAACTCTCGTGGGCGAACAGCCTACTGACGCTGTTTACCTACCTGGCCATCATCATTGGAACATTCCTTCCGTCGTATCTGCTGGATAAGGTCTTCGGAGGTCAGTTCCTCTATGTTGGTTTCTTCTGTGTGGCGGTGGCGGTATTGGGAACGATTGCGAGCCACCGGATCGCACAGACGCCGGCGATGGGATCGCGCCAACGCATCTCGCCCTTCTTTTTCGTCGAGATATTTCGGACCGTGCGTGGCGTAGCTGCCGACCGCTACCTGCTGGCGGCTATTGTTGGGTCGGGATATTTTCTTTTCATCGGAGCGTTCATTCAACAGAACGTGCTTTTCTACGGGCAGGATGTTCTCGGCCTGGGGTGGATCCGCAGCGGTTACCTGTTTCCTGTCGCGGCGCTGGGTATTGGACTTGGCGCCCTGCTGGCAGGGCGCTGGTCGGGGCGCAACATCGAGTTCGGTATCGTGCCGATTGGCGCGCTTGGCCTGACTGTTTCCTGCATAGCCTTGGGCCTCGTTAAAGGACAGTTAACCACGGTACTGCCGATCTTTTGTCTTCTGGGACTGAGTTCGGGCCTGTTCCTGGTTCCGTTGGCTACCTTCATCCAGTACCGTAGTCCTGAACAGACTCGGGGACAGGTCCTTGCGGCGGAAAGTTTCCTCGGGTTCACTGGCGCGGCGCTGGCCGCGGGGCTCTTCTACCTGTTTACTGCCTCGCTTCATCTCGGGCCGCGGGAGTGTTTTGTGGTTATCGGAGTCTTGACCGGCATTCTGACGGCGATGACACTGGTGCTGTTGCCCGATTTCTTTGTGCGATTCCTGATAGTGTTGCTTACACGCGGAATCTATCGCATTCGCACTGTGGGCATTGACTGTGTGCCTGTCGCCGGGCCGGCGCTGCTGATGCCGAATCATGTAACGTGGGTGGATGCGCTGCTCATCTCGGCGACGTTGCAGCGCAGGGTTAGATTCGTGATGAGCCGGGAAGTCTACAGTCGCCGCTGGCTTAATCCCGTCTTCCGTCTGATGCAGGTAATTCCGATTTCCCCCGCGGATCCTCCACGTCGGGTTGTGGAGGCTTTGCATGCAGCGCGCGCTGCACTGGAGGATGGTTACCTGGTTTGCATATTCCCTGAAGGGGCCATCACACGAAACGGTAACATGCGGAGTTTCCGCACCGGTTGGGAGCGCATTGTGCGCGGGATGGAATGTCCCGTGATTCCTGTCCACATCGGTGGCGCCTGGGGCAGCGTTTTCAGCTACTACGAGGGCAGGCTGCTGGCAGGACTTCCGAAGCAATTTCCTTATCCGGTCACAATTCAGTATGGCAACCCGCTTTCTGCGGGGACGCCGACGTGGGTTGTGCGTGCGGCCGTACAGGAACTTTCCGCCGAGGCGTTCGAGATATCTAAGCGACTGGATCGGACACTGGCGTATGCCTGCGTCCGCGGAGCGCGCCGTCATTGGTTCCTGCCGGCGGTGGCTGATTCCACCGGCAAGCGTTTGTCGCACGGTCAGGCACTGATTTCGGCGATTGCGCTTGGTGATGTGCTCTGCAAGCGCACGGAGGGCGAGGAGCGGGTGGGCGTGCTTCTCCCGGCTAGTGTGGGCGGTGCTCTGACCAATGAGGCGCTTACTCTTCTCGGTAAAGTCCCAGTTAATCTCAACTTTACAGTGTCTGTTGAAGCCAGGGAGTCCGCCGTGCGGCAGGCGGGCATCAAGACCATTGTCTCTTCGCGAACCTTCCTCGCCAAACTCGGCGAAGAGCCGTCGGACCGGATGATCTTTCTGGAAGACTTAGCGGCACGGATTGGCGCGGCAGGAAAAGTGTGGGCAGCGCTGCGGGCCTTGGTGTGGCCGGTTCGATGGATAGCCCGATATCGTGTGTCGGGGCCTGACGACATAGCAACGATCATCTTCTCGTCGGGAAGCACCGGTGAGCCGAAAGGCGTCATGCTGAGCCATCACAACATATTGTCCAACGTAGAGTCGTTTCTCATGGTGGTCCGTTTCCATCGGTACGACCGAATGTGCGGGGTGTTACCCTTTTTCCACTCGTTCGGATATACCTGTACGCTGTGGTGTCCCCTGATCAGCGGTTTTTCCGCCTATTACCACCCGAATCCTCTGGACGGGGCCAAAATCGCGGAATGCGTTCGAACGGAGCAGTTGACGGCGATGCTGGCCACGCCAACATTCCTGCTGACGTATATTCGCAAGGCTGCGCGAGAAGACTTTGCGACCCTTCGACTGGTCGTGACAGGGGCGGAGAAACTCAAGAAGCATCTGGCCGACAGCTTCGAGGAGCGGTTCGGGATTCGTCCAATAGAGGGCTATGGTGCTACCGAACTGGCGCCGGTGGCGGCCCTCAGCGTTCCTGACGTGGTGGTGGATCGCGTATCTCAGAAAGGAGCTAAGGAAGGGAGTGTTGGGCATCCTGTGCCCGGGGTTGCGATCAGAATTGTTGATCCGGAGAGCGGAACCAGACTAGCAACGGACACCGAGGGCATGCTGATCGTTAAGGGCCCTAACGTTATGCGGGGGTATCTGGATAATCCTGCCATGACGGCTGATGCCCTCCGCGACGGGTGGTACTGGACCGGCGACCTGGCCAAGGTGGACGACGACGGCTTTGTCTTTCTTCAGGGGCGACTGTCTCGCTTCAGCAAGATCGGTGGGGAAATGGTTCCGCACGTCGCGATCGAAGACAAGATCCTGCAGGGCCTCTGCGCCGCGCAGCAGGTGGTATTTGTAACAGCGGTTCCAGACGAACGAAAAGGGGAACAACTGGTGTTGCTCTACACGCCGGAGGCCGGTTCCGGTGAACGGGTTGCCAATCTGGTTCGCGAATCGGAGCTTCCGAACTTGTGGAAACCGCGGCATGACAACCTGTTTCCGATCGCGGCGATGCCGATGCTCGGCTCTGGAAAACTGGACCTTGCACAACTCAAGCGGATGGCGGCGCAAGCGGTCCGTGACAGGAGCGTGGTGTCGTGAAGCGCATTTGCGGGGTCATGATTGGCGCGGTTCTGCTGATGGCGGCTTCCGGATGCCGGACAACGGCGATGAAGGGCACGCCGTTCTTTTCGGGTGAATACGGGAAGCGGCAGGGGCCTGTCGAGGATAGGGTGAACTTGTGGCCGCTGATGTACTACCGCGATCCTGCGCTGTCGGTCGCCTGGCCATTCATCGAGTGGACGGACGACCATTTAGCGTTCCGCCCGGTGTTCTCGGTATACGGACTGGATCAGCCAAAGCGGGAGTACAACGTGCTGTGGCCCCTTGCCCAGTTCGATCGTAGGACTGGGCATAACCGCATCTTTCCGGCGTTCTGGGGCGAGGACTATCGCGCGGTCTTCCCGCTCTACTGGCACCATGGACACCCGCTCGGCGAGGAGGCGCGTGGTTTCGATGCGCTTTTCCCGCTGTGGGTCTACTACCGATCCAGGGCGGGGTACAATGCGTATGCTCTGTGGCCCTTTTTGAACCTGCGCGATCAGGGCAAACGTGAAGGAGGGCGCGTATGGCCGCTATTCGGACGGTATCGGGATGGCGACCGCCGATATGATTTTGCCCTGTGGCCGCTCTGGAACCAGTGGCGGGAAGATGAGCCGTTGTCAAAGCACCAGTTGCTTTTGCCGCTCTTCTATCGCGGCAGTGACCGTGAGTCTACCCGATTTATTTCCCTGCCTTACTCCTATGAGACTTTCCCGGACGGTGACTATTGGCGGTGCATTTTCCCGCTGGCCTTTTGGGCGCGCAAAGATGTCGATGACTGGCGTTTTCTGTCGTTGCTGGGCGGAGGCAGCAGTGGCGGCGGACCTGCCTGGTGGTACCTGACGCCTTTTCTTTCCGGCGGATGGTGGGAGTCGTCGGCGGGCTCGTGGTGGGCGCTTGGCCTGCTGGCCCATGGCGAGTGGAGAGAGAGCGGTAGTTCGTCGTACGTCTTTCCGCTATACCACCGCAAGACCGGGCCGGATGGGTCGCGGTTCATTTCGCTATTCTACTCTGGTGGCGAGGACTCGGCCGGCGGGGACTGGGATCTGGTGCCGCCGTTGTGGTTCCATCGGCGGACTTCGGCCT
Source organism: uncultured Victivallales bacterium (assembly GCA_964635275.1). Lineage (GTDB taxonomy): Bacteria > Verrucomicrobiota > Kiritimatiellia > UBA8416 > CAZWPN01 > CAZWPN01. Next base: position 5,062 of record CAZWPN010000095.1, read on the forward strand.
CATCCAGTGATGTTACCCCCATTTATTCCTGGGGAGAGGAAGCGGAGACACACAGGCGGTGGTCGTGTCTCTTTCCACTCTACTACCATAGCCGATCTGATCTCGGCAGCAGTCTTGTCACACCACTCGCCGGGGTCCATACGGACGCGGCCGGCCGGCGATGGACCGCCTATCCGCTGTTTTCCACGGTCAGGCGCGAGGCGGATTCGGGTGAGGCATGGATTGCCGGCCCTGTATTTCACGCCGAGTGGGACACGCAGGGAGCATCGCATCATCTGTTTCCGCTCTACTATTGGAACCACCGCAGCGAAACATTTGTATCGCCGGTCCTTGCGCGTTGGAGTAGCGACGACGGGGCGAGGGTGGCTGTGGTGCCGCCGGCGCTCTCCTGGTACTTTTCCGAGCCGGGGCGGCGCGATATCTGGTTTGCGCTTGGATTGGGACATGCCAGTTGGGGAGAAGACGCCGGCGCTTCGCACCTGATACCTCTCTTCTACCGGAATGCGCGCGAACACACATTTGTCTCTCTCTTTTACATCAGCTTCGATGCCGACCAAGGGCGGGCAAGCGTGTTTCCGCCGTTGTTGTCGGCCTATGTTGATGATGGGCGGGACCAGGATTTGTGGCTCCTCCTGGGGTTGGGACACCATCACCGGTCGGGGACGGGAGAGCGGAACAACGGACATCTAATCCCGTTCTACCGGTATGACCGCGAGGGATTCCAGACCTTGCTCTTCGGGTGGTGGCGCGACGAAACATGTGGATGGTGGTACCCGCTCACGCCTTTGTTCGGTGTGCGGACAGGAAGCGCGCGCGGCAGTTGGCTTTTCCCTTTGTACAGCTACCGGCGAAACGTTGAAAGCGGCGATGCGTCGGGGCATGTCCTGTGGGGCGGTTTCGACTACGCTCGGGAATCCGCTCATTCCGGGCTCTTTCCCTTCTATGACTACCGACGTTACGCCACCGAAAACAACCAATCTTCCTCGCTCAACGTCGCATTGCTGGGGCAGTGGAACGATTCATTGATCCGTAAGGGCGGGGCAACCGGCGTTGTCCACCGCACCCAGACGAGTCGCCTGTTCCCGCTGTGGTCCGCCAGGAGGGAGTCGCAGGATGGCGAACCGGTGCTGAGCGATCGGTCCGTCCTGCTCTGGCTCTGGGACTATCTGCGCGAGAGCCCCTCCCGCGACGCTCATGACTACGTCCGTTCCCGCGTGTTGGTGCGCCTGTGGCACTACGAACGGATGGACGATGCTGTCAGCATGGACCTGTTTCCGGCGGTCACCTATGACCGACAGGGCAACCGGTTGAGAAAAGTCACGTTCCTGTGGAGGGCTTTCCGTTACGAGCGGAACGGGGCAAGTCGCAAGGTTGATGTGCTTTTCGTGCCGGTATGGCGTTCATGAAAGCGGGGGCGCAATGGTTGCTTGGGGGAATATCAGGCGAGTTGCGTTGTGTATATCCAGGAGACGGACATTCATGATGACAGTGGCGATTGTGATTGGACTGGCCTACGGAGGGATGTGCTGTGCGCTGTTTTGTGGCCAGGGGAAATTCGTCTATTATCCCCTCCGCGAGGTCGAGATGACTCCGGCCGACGTGGGGCTGGCCTTCGAGAAGATAGACCTCAGGACTGCGGACGGCGAGACGTTGGCGGCGTGGTTTGTTCCGGCGGCGGAGACGAACCGGAATGGGCTCACTGTGTTGAAATGCCACGGCAACGCCGGCAATCTCGGACACCGTGTTTGGGCCTTTCAGGTGCTTCACTCGATGGGATTCAATGTAATGATTTTTGACTATCGTGGATTCGGCGAAAGTTCCGGCACGCCGTCGGAAAAGGGCACTTATCTGGATGCCGATGCCGCATGGACGTACCTGACAAAACAGCGGGGAATAGCGCAGGACCAAATCGTGCTCTACGGCAGGTCGCTCGGCGCCGCGGTTGCCTCCCGGCTGGCAGGGAAGGTGACGCCGCGACTGCTGGTATTGGAATCCGGGTTCACCTCTGCGGGTGACATGGCTCGGGCCATGTTCCCATGGCTGCCTGCCAAGATTCTGTGCCGCTACGCCTACGACACCAGGAAGCATCTTGGCGGTGTCTCCTGCCCGGTTCTGATTGCGCACTCACGGCAGGACGAGATTATTCCGTTTGCCCACGCTCCGAAACTGATCGCTGCCGTCAAGGGGCCGAGTCTCCTGATAGAACTGTCGGGCGGTCACAATACTGGAGGTTTGGAAGCACAGCCCGGGTATCAGAAGGTTTTCAGGGATATTGCCATGAATCCGGCGGCGTTGGCCGCGGAGCGGGATCACTCCGGCGAACGAGAGTAGGTTGCTACAGGGCTACAATAGGATTATGCTGAAACAGGTCACCGCTGGGGCATCGGCCCTATCTAACAAATCGTCCTCGTCGTCGTCCTCGTCCTCGACAAAAAGAGGAACATCATGGACAAAACAGAGTGAGTGACATGGGCGTTAGTCATTGTGATAGGCCCGACCCCGACCCCGATTCCGATTCCCATCGATTCCACCGCCGGAGCCGCGGAGATCGGCGTTGAATGCCTCGCCCTGAGTGGGTTGGAGGTGGCCGGGCGCATTTGACTTCCGGTGGGTCGCTGCGGCGCGACAAGGAACTACTTGGAGTGCGGCGGCTTGACGCCGCTTTCCTCCCAGGCTGGCACGACTAAGCGATCCCCCCGGAAGTAGAATGCGTTCATACGGTCGCGCGAGACTGATAACGGTTGACGGTAATAACGGGCCTCGGTAGTATTGAACCGTGATCAAGTCGTTTCAGTGCAAAGAGACAGAAAGGATCCATCGGCGGGAGTTCTCGCGGCAACTGCCGCACGACATTCAGCGGATTGCCATGCGCAAGTTATGGATGATCGACGCCGCCACAGAATTGAACGCGCTGCGCATACCTCCCGCGAATCACCTGGAACCATTGCATGGTGATCGGCAAGGTCAGCACAGTATCCGAATCAACCAGCAGTGGCGCATCTGCTTCCGCTGGCATCAAGGCGACGCATATGGAGTCGAAATCGTGGACTATCATTGAGGAGATTGATATGAAGACAAAGAAGATGGACCCGATTCACCCTGGGGAAATCCTTAACGAAGACTTCCTGAAGCCCATGGAAATCAGTCAGTACCGGCTGGCCAAGGACATCAGCGTTCCGGCTCGGCGGATCAACGAGATCGTACACGGGACTCGATCAATCACGGCGGACACCGCCTTGCGTCTCGGAAGATATTTTGGCATCTCCGCTCAGTTTTGGCTCAATCTTCAGTCGCATTACGACCTTTCAGTCCAGGAAGACCTGGTCGGAGAGAGACTGGCAGAAGAAGTGCGCGTCTTTGCAGTCGCCTGACAAAATGACTGCGGCAAGATGGGTTGATCCGTAGGGCAGTATTCGCCGACGTACTTGCTGGCCATTGACGCGGAGTTGAACGAGGAGCGTGTCTTCCGGTTGGACCGTTTGGTTCCGGTCGCTTAGGAGTCTGTCGGGCTTGGCGTCGCTCACGGGAGGCGGGGCAGGCCTATAACAAGGACTAACGCCCATGTCGCCAACTTTATATTACTCCATTTGTGACGCAATCTCCGCCTTCATTCCGTAGTCACTATTATAGGCTCTTCTCGCTGACCCCGGCCAACTGGCTCGCCGCCCGCCGCAAAGTGCAGGCCGCTTGATGCGGTTTGGCCTTTCACCGCAGCCGCCAACCTCACGAACCTTGTTGACGGGCTGGGCAGGCGCGTGTGCCGGACCGATGAGAACGGCGTGACGCGGCGGTTTGTGCTGGATCGCGTGAGCCGCTTCGCCAATGTGCTGGTGGAGAGCGATGGGACGAACGCGGCGGTGCGGCGCTATGTCTGGGCCGGGCTGGTGGGCTTGCTCGCCATTGTCGAGGCCGACGGGACGGGGCGGTATCCGTTCCGCGACGAGCAGGGATCGGTGCTGGCGCTCACGGATGTGGCAGGCAACGTGACGGATCACTTCTGCTATTCGCCGTACGGGGAGTTGTGGAATCGGACCGGGAGAATGCCACGGCCTACACGTACTACCTCCAGAGCCAGAGCATGGCAAGCGTCATGGCCGCGAAAAAGGTCCCCATCAACACCTTGCCCGCAACCACGTTCTTCTGAGCCCAGTTCAGCAGGTGCGCCAAAGGCATGCCTCGCCATGACAGTGCAAGGATCACGAGAAGTGGCAGGACAAACAGAAGATTGTAGAGCAGCAGGTATCCCATTTCCCTTGAGAAGCCCGGCTCGCTTGCGGCCACGATGGCAAGCGCCGGCACATAGGTTTGACTGGTACAAACGGCTTCGACGGCTGTCACAACCACACCGGCGAGAAAAGCGCCGGAAATCCTGGCGGTTTTGCCGAGTTGGACTCGTATGAAACGATGGATGAACCGTGTAAGGTGCGCCGGAATCTTCAGCGAAATGGACTCGGGACGACGCGTGTGGTGAAACCGCCACGCGTCCCGGAAAGAGAGGACTGAAAATACCGCCAGAACAGCCAGCAGGATAGTGTCAACGACATGGCGAATCTGTTGAAAAGCCGACAATGTGTGCAACGCGCGTAAAAGGCCGAATCCCATGGCGGTGTACGTCAGGTACACACCGGCGCAAAAAGTCAGGCCGACAGCCGGGATATGGCTCTTTGACTCCCTGGACATGGCGAGTACGCTGATAAGGAAGACGAGCGTGGCTATGGCGCAAGGGTTGAAACTGTCAACGATTCCGCCGGCGATGACACTCGCCAGTGTCATGCCCCGGGACCGACGCCACGGGGATTGAGGCTCTGCGTTTACATCGGGCCCGCCGTGAAGCCCCGCCGCGCGTTCTGCTATGGCACGGTCTATGACGTCAATAAAGCGTCCTGAAATGTCCTCAAGTCCGGACATCATACGCGTCCCATCCACAACCATGTAGACCGTTGCGCCTGCGCTGATTCCGAGTCGGTCCTGCCACTCTATCAATCTGGCCAGATTGGTGGCGATTCCCAGATCGAACCGCCTAATTTGATAGAAGCCCTCAAAACGTTGTGCGATGACAGGGAGAATCTCCTGCTCGACCCTTTCACACTCCCTGCATCCCGGTTGGTAGAAGAAATCCAGCACGATGCGATCATTCTCCAAAGGGGCTTGGATTGCAGAACTTGTGAGGCATGCAAGCAGAAAGACAGCGAGCAACCCGCATCGAATGACCCGACCGGCACCGACACAAGCAGCGAGACGCCGTTCTTTCAGGAAGGTCATGGCGTCCTGGGTGTCGTGGAGTCGTAATACCGGAATGGGACCGTCAGTATTCGCTGGTCACCATCGGACGCCCTGACGCGAACACGAAGCTGCTTGGCCGGCAGCGAAGACTCCGGCTGGAGCCCTGTGATTGATACCTTGGCATGGTTCGCCTCAATGGCGTCGGTGGCAACCTTGAAGTCGCCATGCGCCTCGACTGCCGTTATGGTCCAGCCACGGTCTTTTATCGATTGAATGTACAGTTCACGCTGGAGAGGTTCGACGCGCAGCGAGCGCATGTTGACGACGATAGATGACGGCTTGACGCTGACATCGTCGGCCACAAGCGCCACCACAGGAATTACGATGGTGCTGAACCCCGGCATGTCGGTTGTCACGGTCAGTTGCTCCCGAATGAAGCCGTTGGAGACGATGTTACCCAGGCTCATGGTACTGACGATCGCGTATACGCGTCCGGTCTCCACTGTATCGAGTCGCGCCGACGCCATGCTAAGCCGGGTGGTGTCTACGCCCAATATGCTGAAGGCGAAGCCTGCCGCCGCCTCGATCCGCGCGGTGCGCTGTTGAATGGCATCGCGGGTCACCTGGCCGAAGAAGAGACTTGGAGGTTCCACTTTCAGGGCCAGTTGGATGTCGCATTTCAGTTCCAGTGTGAGTTCGGGCGCCGCAGGGTCATTGGTGAGGATTGTGATCGTCTTGTGCTGGGCGCCACTTCGCCCGGATGGGTCGAACGCCGTACTCAGCGCAATATGGCCGCCGGGTTCAATGTCCTTGCGTTCGAGCTGCGCCGTGGTGCAACCGCAACTGCTCTTGATGGCGGCGATGTGGAGCGGAGTGTCGCCGGTGTTCTTGAGGATGAAGACATGGGGTAGCCGCTGCGTATTGCTGTGAATGACGCCGAAATCGTAAGTGGGCGAGTCGCATGTGATGCGAGGCGCAGCGGGTGCGACGGCCTGACCAAGTAGAAGGAACGCGGCGCAAAGGCCAACGCGCAGGTGAAGGTGAAAGGTTGTCTTCATACGTTACGGCCGCTCCATCGCAATTTTTCGCGAAGAACCCTGAAGTAGCTGTGTCCCGGCAGACGCAGGAACTGGGCGTCCTTCACGCTGCGCCTGACTTCGATAACGTCCTCCTGTCCGAGGGACTGCCCTACCTGCCCATCCACTGAGAGTTGCAGGTCACCAGCACAATGGGAGATGCGCACGCAGACCCGGCTCTGATCGGGGAAGACAATAGGGCGCGTACTGAGCGTGTGGGGACAAATCAGACTCAGCAGAAAGGCATGCGTTTCGGGCGCAAGGATCGGACCTCCCGCCGACAGTGAATGCCCGGTGCTTCCTGCCGGGGTGGCCACAATCAGTCCATCGCAGCGATAGGAGGTAACCGGATCGTCGTCGAGGCTGACATCCAGCGTAACCATCCGTGGCACTGCTCCCGTGCGCAGTACGACGTCGTTCACAGCGCGGTAGGACGCCAGCGTGTGCCCCTGCCGCACCACGCTGCACTCGATCAGCGGGCTTGGTGAGACGGAGACGTGGTCAAGGGCGAGGCATTCCATGGCATGCTCAAGTTCGCTCTCGGATACGTTCGTGAGGAAACCAAGGCCGCCGATGTTTACACCGAGGACAGGTTTGTCGATGCCCTCCAGTTCCCGGATAGCGCGAAGCATCGTGCCGTCGCCCCCGAGCGCGAGGATGGCGTCGGTTTTCGCGGGAAGGTCCTCGCGCAGGGCGGATTGGGTACGTGTCATCAATTGTGCCGCTTCCGGCTCGGCGATCAGGGTGAGGCCGAATTGATCGGCCAGTGCCTCAATGCGCCGTAGCACGTCACGCGCTCGCGGCTTTAGGATGTTGGCGATGATTCCAATAGTCTTCATGTGTGCGTGTCCGCTGCCATTCCTTTGCGCCACCAGGCAAGAAACTCCACATTACCTGCGGGGCCTCGCAATGGCGACTCAATAACACCACACCAGGTGAGCGCCATGTGTCCCGTCCCAAACTGCCTTATGTGCTCGACCGTAGCCGCGCGCACGGCTGGATCACGAACTACGCCGCCGCGACCGACATTCTCCGGCCCCGCCTCAAACTGGGGCTTTATCAGCGTAACGATATCAGCGTTGCATAGGAGGACTTGTATAATCGCGGGCAGCACCTTTGTCAATGAGATGAACGAAACGTCAACCGTGGCAAAACCGGGTGTTTCAGGCAAGTTGGCTGCCGAGATATGTCTGGCATTCGTCTCCTCAAGGACACACACGCGCGGATCGTTGCGGAGTTTCCAGTGCAGTTGTCCCTTGCCGACGTCCATGGCGATGACGCGGGCGGCGCCGTGCTGGAGCAGGCAGTCGGTGAAACCACCGGTTGAAGCACCGACGTCCAAGCAGACAAGCCCCTCCACGCGGATGGGGCATGCCGTGAAGGCGGCTTCCAGTTTATCGCCGCCGCGACTGACGAAGCGTGGGGGCGTCTTCAGCACTATTTCAGCATCTTCATCAATGGCGTGCCCCGGCTTAGTCATGGGGTGCCCTGCCACCAGAACCTGGCCGGCAAGGATCAACCGCTGCGCCTGCTCACGACTTTCCGTGAGCCCGCGATGGAGGACGAGTTGATCGAGTCTTCGCTTTGACATTCGTGGTTACCAGTCTCCTAGCGGCCCGATGCTACGCCTCCACCTGACTGGCATCTAGCCTAGCAGTTCGAACTATGCCTTCGGCCCTTCCGATGTCGTGATCGCTCTTGAGCCGGCGGTATTTAAACCTCTGAGTAGGGAGATTATAGCAGAAACCGACAGAATGTATCAATCCTTCACTCAAACCCCAACAGGCCATCATCACCACCGGAAGCATGATTGCCACTCTCGTTTTCACATTCGGGGTTGCATGGCTGCTCCTCTTCCGGGTCGTTGGCGTGTCGTGGCGGCGCTGGGGAACCGGGATTGGGGTTGGAGTACAACCACGAGGTCTGATTGGAAGCTGGCGCCTCCCTCTGCTTCCGGAGGATAAGGGAAAGGATGTCCGTTTTCGACTGGGAGACGAGCCGTGAA
>CAZWPN010000096.1:0-13340 GCA_964635275.1 uncultured Victivallales bacterium
CTGGATGCAGATGAATGAGGAAGAAAGCAATGAACCTGACTAATGCTGTCCAGACGGAGACAAATGCCCCCTGATACACATAGAAAGACATGGTTTGGCGTTTCCCTCCATCGTGGCACGGGCGTCTCGCCTGTGTCCCCGGCAGTTCGCCATGGATCAACCGTCCATGTCACAAAACTGTCTCGAGGCTTGGCAACCGTATTTCGGATTCTGGCCTGGGGCTTCCTCTCCTTCTTCGGCATCGTGATTCTGTCCCTTTTCCTCCACACCTTCTGCCATTTCTGCCTTTTCTCAGTCTCCATCGTGCACCGCAACGAGGAAAAACCCGTGCTATACGGTTACGTGATGCCCGGTTGCATCGATCCCGCATGGCAGGACAAGGTCACTCTCGGCGGCTGTGTGGTCATGCCGTTGTCTACCGTTTGCCCGCACTGTGGCTGGCCCATGCGGTACTGCGATCCGACCACCCCGGACAACATGCCCGACCTGAACGTGAACGCGATGTTCGCCGCCTCCCTGAACGAACAGGCGAAAGCATCCTTGCTCACTCAGATCGAAACCATCAAGTCAGCCCCGCTTGGTGATGCGGAAGAAGCGATCATCGCAGCGGCCATGAGCAAGACCGACCTCTGGCTGTCCGCCCGTTATCAGGGGCTATACCGAATGGACCTGAGCACAGGAGCCTGGGTCACCAATCGAGACGACCAGACATGGAACTGCTTGGTCAAATCCATCACGATCACCGGGGATTCCGTCGCTGTCGAGTACTGTCCCGTCGGAGCCCCGACCTACTTTCAGACAGCCGCCACTCATGACGACGGCCAGACCTGGCAAATAATATTGGGTGCCTTGCCACTCATGTCGCTGGATCGGCACGGGGCCGTATCCGCTGCACACGCAAACAAGGGCCGGCGGGACGCGGCGCACGACACTATTCGCCGAAGAACCCGCCGGTTGCTAAACTGATGCCCGCCCTGAAGTCGTGATCCTCGACAACATCCGGCGTCGCGTCACCAAGATCGGCGACCTTGGCCAGCCCCTCCACGAACACATTCAGACGTTTCCCTATTCCCACTAGCAGACTGGACTCGTCTGACCTTTCGGCCAGGAATACGGACAACGGATACCACGCCACGCCGCCACCTCCCCTGATATAGTTCTCCCACCAGCGGTCGTCATGGGAAGGAGAATAGCTCCAATCGCCAACAAGATAAGGGAACAACAAGCCTTTGCCCGCAAAGACCTTAGGCCCAACTTTCACATTACCGAAACATGTGAAAGCACTGTAGTCATCCAGAGCAAAATTGGTCTTTCGGTAGCCTGCGTTGGCAAAAGCGGCCACTGTCAGGATATTCTCCATCTTCAGGATGTTGTCATAGTAGTAATCGGCACCAGCTTGCAGGTCGTTGTCCTGGCTGTCCGCATCATCCGGTCTGTCGTAGTACGTCCGCCAAGCGGCCAAACCGAAAAATCGAATCCCACGCCATGGGTTAGTTTCGTTCCCCCGCTTGGAGAGTGGATAGTACTGAAATCCGACGCCGACTTGAGCATTGCGCTGCCACCAGAAGTCACCTTCGCTTGTGTAGGCGGGAATGATCTCCACGTAAGGGGCAACCTGCTTCTGGGTCGCGTCATCAAGCCAATAGGCCGCTTTGATAACCGCATAGGCATCAATCCCATCATAAGGGTCCATTACGTCCGTGAAATTATTGCGGCTATAGATACCCCGCCCCAGCAAGTCCAGTTGGATGGGACCGTTCGTGTCGGCTGCCCATCCTTCTATCGCGACACCGAACACACCCAGAGCAACAACAAGCGTCCTCTTCATATCCTACTCCTTTTTTGTGACCACGAGTGGTCCTAATTCGCACCTTTGCTCCCAGCTTGCACGATGGTCACACGATCGATTTCGATCCCGAACGCATCGCAATCATCGACCAGAAGACCGATCATGTGTTCTCCCGCAGTGAGAGACCCAATCTCAATGCTTTGGCTCTCGACAAACTCATTCCATCCTTCGCCAGGTTGCATGCCGTCCTTTCGGGTGTTCTGACTGTGGAACCCGCCAACGCGACGACCATCAATCACAAGGACCAAGTCATCGCACTTACCCGGATCGTCATTGCTGTACCGCACCCGCAGCGTGCAGGAACTTTCCGTGTCGACCTTGACTCGATACTCGGCCGTCTCGCCGGCCTTCAAGAGAAGTGTGTGCTCCTGTCTTGCGTTCGTTCTGGACATCACCTTGCCAACAGCCGTCAACGGCTTTTCGCCCTCAATGGTCGCTGGCATCGACGACACCACCGGTACGACTGCCGGTTCTACCAACTTAGTCGCGCAACCCGCCGAAAGTACTATTGCAACGACACAACTCCCTGCCAACAGGTTCTTCATGTGACCTCCTCTACTGTACTGCGTTACCCTCTGCCGTCTTCAACTGCATGAAATCAATTTCCACGCCTTCCTTATCAGCCTGATCCACCACCAGTCTTACAGAGTGATCCCAGATCGAGAGACTCCCTATGGCGTTGGTCACCACCGCGAATGAATTCCAACCCTCCCCGTATTCGCCGGTTTTCATCGCCTGGAACTGGGCTTTCACTTCGTTGTCCACGCTGATAACAACCCCATCAAGCGGGCCATCGTTTGTGTCTTTGGAGTATTGCACAACCACCTCATACATGCCCAGACGGTCTACCTTCACGGGGATATTGATCGATTTCCCGCCCTTCAGACGCACTGTCGTCTTCCCTGAAGCACGATCTCGCATCGTAATTGTCCCATTCCCGGGTACAGTAGCCTCCGCCTCGTTTCGCGGCAGAATGAGCGGCGGTAACACTGGAGCATTCGAGATTAGCACCGGACGATTTGCGTGAACCGCAGTCGTTGAGGTGTGGTCTCCAATGGATCTCGACTGCACAATGGATACCACAGGCGCACCGTTCTCTGCGCCTCCAGGCTCCCCGTTCATGCTTGCGGTATTTGAACTGCCGACGCTCGCAGCAATCGCCGTCTTCAGGACATCACTCTTCGTGCTTGTGGAGGAATCGAACCTGCTCCCCTCCGACGCCCGAGATTCCTGCCCCCCACTGATCACCCGCAACTCCATCGTATCTATTTCGACACCTAGCTCGTCTGCTTTCTCAACGCTCAGGACGATGTCGTGCTTTCCTTTGGGCAAGGCCCCGACCGGCAAAGTTGCACTCAGGAACTGATTCCAGCCATTCCCAAAGGTGCCCGTCACTTTTGTTTCAAAGGGGGCCAACTCCCGTCCATCAACGATGACACAGATGATATCGGCAGAGCCATCATTCGAGTACCGCAAGTCAAGTTCATACAAACCGTCCTGGGTTGCCATGGCAGTCCATAATATCCGCTGATCATGTCGCAGATTCAGCGTCTTCGCGCCGGAAGCGTTACTGCGAACCATGACGACACCTCCCCCTGATATATTCAACTCCGCCTCGTGCGCGGAGATTGACGTATGAGCAGGATCTGGCTCAGGGGGATGCACAATGCTGCACGGTAACGACCAGTACATCCATCCCACGGCAACACCTGAAGCGAACGCTACTAACCCAACCACAATAACCCATAGCTTCAGTCTGCGCTCGGCGTCTTCTCTGGTTTTGCGCTCAGCGTCTTCTCGGGCTTTGCGCTCAGCGTCTTCTCGGGCTTTGCGCTCCCTTTCTGGTTCCATATTCTTCAGCGCACCTCGTTGAAGCTTTGCTACGATCTCCCCATAAGTGGCACCAAAAATCGTCTGCTTGTCGCAAAGAAAGCTCTTCCAGCTCCACTTGCGCCTTCCATCATCGTCGTCCATATAGAGCATGTCATCCGAGTCCCACAGCCCGAGCGGGCCACTCCCCTCGCCTACAATGTCAGCGGGCTGCCGAATAGGAATGATCGCAACCCCCAACAACTTTGCCGTCTTCAGTTCGGCCCGGAGATGTGATTCTTCGGCGCCGGTCCGTTTAAGACGATCTGCTGCATCCCTGGTAAGGACCAGAAGGACACACTTACTTCTCGCAATATTCTGCCTCGCCTCTGTGGCCCAATCACCACAAAACGGGTCTGTGGAATCAAGGAGCACAGAATGCCCCTCCGCGTAAAGCAGGCAGTAGATCTCCTTCGCAATGGAATTATCAACGGACACTCTGGCATGCGCGATGTATATGTCGAAATAGCCCTGAGCGTTCCTTTGCAGAGGCATCGTATCGTCAGCTTTCATCTTATATTCCTCGCGGCCCTACAGTTCACCATAATGTAACAAAAAGAATCCTGACTGCATCTTGTCCAACTGGTGTGACACAACTAGTTCACCCGTCGGCGCCGGGATTAATGGCGTGACCCCCTCATTCCATGTGCCTGTTAGTGATTCGGCCACATGCAATCGGTACACGCCGACGGGAACGGTAACCCAGCACACCGACAAGACATTACCTGCACACCACACTTGTGTCGCCACTGGTGGCCATATCTCGTTGAGGACATGGCGCAATCGGCCATCCCTAAGTACGATATTCTGAACCCGGTTCGTCAGGTAGTTGTCGATCGAGAGAGCGATGGAGCAAATGTCCTGGCCGACGATGGCGTTGTTGACCACGCCATGCGTGGTCGACGTGGCGTTGACCGCCTCGACTGGCCAACCATGCCAGTCGAAAAGGCTGGCACCGGGCGCATTCGTGATCAGCGAGGAAATTGTTTGGGCAATCTCGTTTGACGCCGGAACAGGCGAGTAGAACGGCAAGCCGCCTGCCAGGCTGTATAGTGGGCAATCCGTTCGCACCGGCGGCGTTGAGGAAGCACTCTTCGGGGCGGCAATCGGATTGGATGCGCCAGACACAAAAGCGAAGGTCATCGAGTCCCGGTACCCCCGCTCCTTTTTGAAGAACTCGACATGTCCTTTGTAGGAAATGCCGTTGTTCTGGAACCAGTCAATACCGTTGAAGTCAGGCGGAAACCGGCTCGTGTCCAGGAACGAAAGCCCGTAGAAGTCCGTGAAAGGATCGCCGTTCCAACTTGCCACGCATGTGAAGGTGGCGGTCACGGGAGGCGGCGATGTGTAGGATACGGTGTCTCTTTTCCATGCATTCCAGAGGGTGCGCGCATCCAGGTTAGTATCGCTCATGGCGGCAAAGATACAGACGAGGGCGGTCTCATCCGACCGCCAGTCCCAGTGTCCCGACAACCCGGTGTTCGTCGTGTAGGACATGTAGAACTGGTTGCTGTTTCCGGGGGACTCATGGTCCAGCCAGTTGCTCCACCCTATAGAATCCCGCGCCTGTACGTAGGAGGTCAGAACCGGTTCCCCGAAGTAGTTGGCACAGACGAGCAACCCGAACATCAAGAGCGTCGTGTCAATCGAACTCACTTCCGCACCCATGGCAGCCCGAAACTCCGCAGCCCCTTCGTTCCAGACGTAGTAATGGTAAAGCATGCCCTTATAACCATATTGTCCGTACTCGGTTAGGTTCGAAGACGCAGCGGATTTTGTTACAAGCGACAGCACCTGCTGAGCCGCAGTGGTGGCTATGGCCTTGGCCGAGTTGCTGGTGATCAGTCCGCACTCGACGGCGGACGGCAAGGATGCGAGTGCGAAACCGCTTGCTGCCAGATCAACCTCACCGGCTTGGGAGAAAGGTGATTGAGCGTATAGACCGTGCCGCACGGTCACCGTGTTGACATCATTGGGGGCGTGACCAACCGAGTAATACAGGCATCGATTCCGTAGCAGTTCCAGGTCCGATTGCACCCCGGCGTGAATGTCCAGCGATAGCAAGGCCAGGACTATCGCAGCAAGGACACGCACAGAAGAACAACAGCAGCAGTACCGTAAAAATGCTGAGATCATTTGATGCACTGTACTATTCATCCAAGACCGTGTCAATAGCCCCGTTCAGTCCGCGCACACTTCCACCTTCAGCCGGATCTCCATACTCCCGCGACGCCACCGTGAGCGACTGCACCCCGCGCGTCAGCGCCACGTACAGGTTCCTGGCATCGTAGGCATCCGCATCCAGCACAACGGCATGGTCGAACTCCAACCCCTTCACCAGCAGCGTCGTGCCCACCGCACAGCGCGGCAGAATCCGTCCCAACAGCCATGACCGGGTTTCTCCCACGCACTCACTCACTATGGGGTCAGCCCTTAAATATCAATTTTACTGGATTTTACTTTGCACCGTTGTTCGTTGGGCTTTCTGCCTCGCCAGCGTTTCCTCCGCCTGTTCCAACAAGCTTCTCAGTCGGGTATCCGCTTCTAGCGTTCCCGATAAGGTCATGAGCTGATTACAGATTGCCGATCCCGTCCCGACGCCGAGGGTTGCGGCCACCTCGCGCTGGCTCTGCCCCGCGTACCGAATCAGACACTTCGCTGCAACACCGCGAAGTACACTGCCATGCTGGCGGCGACGGAACTCGGACACATCGACCGCGAATATGCCGGACAGGACGGCAAGAACCTCATCGGGAGAAAGCGGTTCGGTTATATGCCGGAACGAAACATCTTCCGGCCTGGCATGGGCCTCGACCCGTTTCTGATAGAATTCGTCGATCCATGCCCGGAACCCGTCGCCGCCTATGCTGCGAGGCGACGCCTTCAGCGCCATCTTGAAATCATCATCGGACTCGGCAAGGCCGCCCTCGACGAACTCCCGATACCGTTTCGGCCACTCATGCCGCTTGCCGCCCATCCCGGCAAGTAGTGGAGCATATTCAACAAACTCAAGAGCCTTGCATTCGCCGATGTAGCTCGGATAGCTGCTCCATCGCCAGGCCCGCAAGACTTCAATCCGTTCCGCTATCGGCTTGTCCTTCATCGAGCCAACCTGTACCGGATTGAGATGAACGTAGCGTGAGAGCGCCAATAGATAATCGTCACCCTCGACCAGCCTGGCCTTGAACCGTCCGTCCAGAAGATGCCCGTGCCGACCGTGCCGCAGGTTGAAGTAGACCGTGTAAGCCGTTGAAAGCGACTGCATGAATTTCGAGCAGTTCGCCTCCGGCGTCTCGAAGACAAGGTGGAAATGGTTCGTCATCAACACGAACAGGTAAAGGCGGATGTGATATTGCTCCACCCGCTCCGCAAGCCGATCAACAAACCGCTCCATGTCCGCATCATCCCAGAATAGGCGCTTCTCCGGCGGCCAACTTGTGCCGCCGGAGTTCCCAGACGAAGGCGCATCCCCCACCATCCGGCAGGTGACGTGATAGATCGCCCCGGAATATTCAACTCTAAGATGCCTTGCCATACTCGCCACACCTCCTCTGTGCGGAAGATAATATGGCACAACGAATCAACACCTTCAATCTTTATTCTTAAGGGCTGACCCCTTTAGATATCTCAAGCGCGGACAGTTCTCATTTTTCTCATTTTTGCTTCGGTAACATTTTATTCTGGAGCAACGCGCCAATGCCCCCGTGGTACGGCTGAAGTGAGCAAAGTATGCCGCATAAAAAACGGGAAGGGGAATTATGTCTGTTGACACCCGCCCTTTGATGAGTGACCCCAATGCCCAAAATTCCACCTTTTCTTGCGGGAATCGGGGAATTTGGTTTGGAGTTGTTGGCGGAGCGGGCCGGCCAGGTCAACGTGCCCAGACTGTTCCAGTTGCTTTAAGATGCTCTCGACGCGTTCCACAGTCGATGGCAGTGGGGTCTCGCGGATGTTCAGCAGGCAGGTGACGAGCTTAGGGCCTATCACGTCCATGGGGTCCCCCACCGACAGAAGTTTGTCAAAAGATGAGACCGCCGCATCCCAAAGACCGCGGCGATAGACGTGGTCTGCAAATTCCCGCATTTCCACGAGCGCCGGGGCCCGTGGTTTCTGCGGGGGCGAGGCAGCGGAAGAAGAGCCTTCGCTTCCGAGCCTTGTCGTATCCGCGCTTTGTGACGCATTTTGCGCCGCGGTCTCAAGCCAATTACGCAGTGCATCTCTTTGCCTGATCAATTCAGCGGCGTCAGAGGTTTTGCCTGTCCTTTCCAGGTGATGTGTCAAAGCGACGAGATGGGCCAACGTCTGTTCAAGGTCGTTACCCCTATCGCGTCGTGAGGCTTCCAGACCGCGACGGAGCACCTCCTCGTAGTCCACTACGGGAGCGTACGAAGGGGAAAACTGGAGCGAATGCTGGCAGTGCGGACACTGACACAACAGGCCCGGAGTGTCGTCCTTGCCAATGGCCTCCACGACGGCGGGTGGCGGTGTGAAATCCAGTCCGCACACGGGGCAACATGCCTGCTGTGGGTTGGTGGCGGTGAGAACGGCAGGAGCCAACGGGACGCGCGGCAAGTCAAGGATGCCTTCAACCTCGGAGAGCGATACATGACGCTGACCATGGTGGAGTTTGAGGATGCAGACTTGGCCGTTCTGCTGCGTGATAATGAGCGTGCCGTCTGGCAGGAGACGATAGCAGTCCAAGAAGGAGTCTGCCTCCCAATAGGTAAAGGCAGAAGGTCTGCTTTCGTGCGAGAGTGCCGCCCTGCGGGCTAATACCCGAGTGATGAAAGCACCGACGCAAGCGCGAGGGTCGAGGACTGTCTTCATTATCGCATTATCCAGATCCATCTGCCGCTTGGAGAAGTCAAATTGCGAAAACACCTCCAAGCACGTGCCGGTTTGGCCGTCCCACAACCGTAGTGCGTCATTCCCCCACGAAAGCAACCGACCGTCTGTCAACGCGGTCGCGCCATTTACCGTGCTGGTATGCCCTTCGAGCACCGCTAGACAAGCGCCACTACGTCCGTCCCACAACCGCAGAGTATTGTCTTCTTTTGCATCTGACTCATAGAAGCGCAGCCCTTGCGTCCAGGAGAGCAACCTCCCGCCGTCCAATACCAGCACACCATGAACACTGCGGGTGTGCCCTTCGAGCACCGCCAGACAAGCGCCGCTGCGGCCGTCCCACAACCGCAGCGTCTTGTCGTACGCCCACGAAAGCAATCGCCCGTCGGCCAATACCAGCACACCATTGATTCTGTCGGTGTGCCCTTCGAGCACCGCCAGACAAGCGCCGCTACGGCCGTCCCACAAGCGCAGGGTCTTCTCCATTGACGACCAGGAAAGCAACCGATCGTCGGCCAACACAAGCGCACCGCTGCCCGGCCATGTGTGCCCCTCGAGTACTACTAGACACACGCCAGTTTGGCCATCCCACAGCCGCAGCGTATAGTCCATTGACCATGAGAGCAACCGACCGTCGACCAGCACGAGCGCACCACAGACCGTATCGGTGTGGCCTTCGAGGACTTTCAGACACACGCCGCTGCGACCATCCCACAGTCGCAACGTCTTGTCCCCCCACGACAGCAGACGCCCATCGGCCAACTCAAGCGCGCCATATACCCAGTCGGTATGCCCTTTAAACACCGCCAGACACATGCCGCTTTGGCTCTCCCACAACCGTAGAGTATCCCCTCCCCACGAGAGCAATCGCCCACCGGTCAACGCCAGCGCACGCTCTGTCTTGTTGACATCCCCTTCCGGCACATCTAGGCGTGCGGTCGTACCGATGTCCCACAACCGTAGCGTATTGTCCCGCGACCATGAGAGAATACGCCCCTTGGCCAAGGCGAGCGCACCTTCCACCGGACCGCTATGTCCTTTGAGCACCGCCAGACACACGCCGGTTTGGCTGTCCCACAATCGAAGTGTATCATCAGCAGCCCACGAGAGTAATTGCCCTTTGGCGAATTCCAGCGCGCCCTGAACATAGTCGGCGTGCCCTTCGAGCACCGCCAGACACGCGCCAGTTTGGACGGTCCACAGATGTAAGGTCTCCTTTGCCCACGAGAGCAGTCGGCCGTCGGCCAACGCCAACGCGCCACGTACCTTGTTGGCGCATCCTACGAAAGCCGCCAGACACTCGTTACGTTGGAAATCCCATAGTCGCAACGTGTCGTCCTCCCACGAGAGTAGTCTTCCGTCGGCCAACTCCAGTGCGCCTCTTATCTTGCCTCTTATCTTGCCTCTTATCTTGCCTCTTATCTTGTCGGCATTCCCCCCTAGCACCCCCAGACACACGCCGTTTTGACCGTCCCACAGGCGCAGCGTCTTGTCATCCGACCACGACAGCAACCGCCCGTCGGCCAACTCTAGCGCGCCATTTATGCCGCCGGTGTGCCCTTTGAGCACCGCCAAGCAGGTGCTGGTTTGGCTGTCCCACAGATGCAACGTAGTGTCCTCCGACCACGAAAGCAACCGCCCGTCGGCCAACGCGAGCGCACCACTTATGTTGCCGGTGTGCCCTTTGAGCAACTCCAGATGCGCGGTCTTGTCTCTGTCCCATAGACGCAGCGTACTGTCCTCCGACCACGAAAGCAACCGCCCGTCGGCCAACGCGAGCGCACCAGAGACCCCGTCGGTGTGCCCTTCGAGTACCGCCAGACACGCGCCGGTCTGTCCGTCCCACAGGCGCAGCGTCTGGTCGTGCGACCACGATAGCAGTCGTCCGTCGGCCAACTCGAGCGCACCGATTGCCTGCTGTGCATGCCCTTCGAGTACCGCCAGACTCGCGCCGCTTTGTTTGTCCCACAAACGCAGAGTCGTGTCCTGCGATAACAATTGCGGTTCGACCTCTCCCCCCCACGAAAGTAGCCGCCCGTCGGCCAACTCCAGTGCGGCCCCTACCTTGCCGGAGTGTCCCTCGATCACCGCCAGACATGTGCCGGTTTGGCTGTCCCACAGGCGCAACGTCTTGTCGTACGACCACGAAAGCAGTCGGCCGTCGGTCAACTCCAATGCACCACCTACCCTGGCGTCATGCCCTTCGAGCACCGCCAGGCACGCGCCGGTTTGACCGTCCCACAGGCGCAGTGTTTTGTCGTGAGACCACGAAAACAGTCGGCTGTCGTCCAACTCGAGCGCGCCGACAACGACGTTGGTATGCCCCTTGAGTTCCGCAAGACAAGTGCCATTGTCAATGCTCCACAGTTCCAGCGCATCGCCCTCCCACGAGAGAATCCGTCCATCGTCCAACGCGAGGGCGGCATTGAAACGCCCCTCAAGAACCGACACGCACAAATTCTTCTGGATGTGGGGCGGTCGCGGCACGCGGCGCAGCCATAGCCAGTCGCATCGGCTTTCCGCGAGCCATCGCTCGGCGGCAATAGTCAGCGGACTGTCGTCGGCATGTTCGACGGCTAGTTGCAGCATAATCTTGTGCGCTGGCCATTCGTCCTTCCCGCGACGGAGGATGTGGGCCTTCTCGCGAAAGAACGCGGACCAAACCCCCAACTTACGAGCCACTCCCGCCGGTGCCAGTTTGACCAACGAACCGTAATCCGCGGAAATCGAATCGAGCAAGCTGAGTTCGCACTTGCGCATCAGCCACGGGAAATCGGTTACAAGCCCTTCGCAGTCCGGCCACATTCCCATGTCCGCCAGATGGGATGCCAGATTCTCAAGGAAATATCCGTCGTTCGGTCCGGTGTGCCAGCCGCCGGGGCATTTATTCCGGTAGGCATCGACTAGGCTTTGGTGAAGCGCCTTCGGCTCGCCCGCGACGCGGACGGCATAGTCGTGGAGCAGGTCGTGGAGCGAGACACGCCGCCGCATCTTGCCATCGGCGTTCGGTTTTTCATCGAGCCGGACGAGCGAGCGCTGGGCGAGGTCGATGAGCAGGTCTTGGGCATCAAGGTCGTCGAGATGACCGGTGTGGGACCAGAGGGTGGCGATGGCGGCTTCCGGCACAGGGCGGGCGGTGGCGAACACGGACAGTTCGGCGAAGCGGCGTTGTTCGTCCTCCGACAGGACTTCCACGCTGGCCTGCATGGCGCGCCAGATGCTCTGGTGTTGCTCGTTGATCGAAGCGCGGTCGGCGATCTTGTCGAGGTCGGCGCGACGCAGGCGTTCGAGTATGTTGTGGAAGTCGCCGCCGCGTTTTTTCGCCATGCCGCCGGACAGGGCGACTGCCAGCGGCAGGCAGCCGCATTCCCTCACAACCTCCAGCGCCTCGGGCGGCAGGGCGGAGCGTTCGCAGCCCACCGCGTCGGCGAGGAGTTGCAGGGCCTCGGGTTCGGTGAAGAGGGAAAGGGGAACCAGTTCGCCGTGCAGGGCGTGGAGGATGCCGGCGTCGCGGGTGGTCACCAGCATCCGGCAACGCGGGCCGATCACCTCGAAGGTCTGGGCGTCGGACGACTGCCAGACATCGTCGAGGACGAGCAGGACGGCCTTGGCCTGGAGCAGTTCGCGCAGTACGCCCTGGCCTTGCGGGATGGATTCGAAGGCGGTGTCGCCGCCGAGGTCCTTGGCCACGTCGCGCAGGCGCTCCAGCAGGTCGTCGCGGGTCAGTTTTTGGCCGCAGGAAATCCAGATGATGCCGTCGGGATAGGATTGGCGGACCTCGCGGTTGCGGGCCAGCGCGGCGGCGAGCACGGATTTGCCGATGCCGCCCATGCCCTGCATGCCGACCTTGGTGTCGGCGCTGGTGATGACCTGCGGTTTCTGGAGATCAACCAGCAGCGCGTCACGCACCCGGCGCATCAGCTCGGGGCGTCCGAGGAAGTTGGGCGGGAGATTGGGGACGGCGAACAACGCGCCAAGCTTGGGATTGGGCTGGCGCAGACTGGTGATCAACTTGGCCATCGCGGCGGGATACTTCGCGTCGTCCCGGAAATCTTCGCAGTGCAGCAGGCTCAGTTCGCCGGGCACATGCTCATAGTCGCCGAACCGGAGAATTGGGGTGACGACGACGTGGTCACATTCCAAGGCGAACTGCCATTCCTCACGCACGTAGGGGGATATCGCCGCCTTCGGCCCGCCCACATAGACCACGCGGTCCACCTCCGTGCGGATGGCGTCCTTGATCTCCTGATGGAAGGTGAGCCCGCGAGACAGCAGCGACTCACGGTCGAACCAGACAGTGAAGCCGGCGACCGTAAGGTCGGCATGCAAGCGCTTGACGAAGGCTTCGTCATCGCCCCGGGCGTAGGACAGAAACACACGGCTCGAAGCCGATCGGTCTGATAAGTCACTCATTGCACACTCCTCTCCCCAGCTAACCGCACCGCGCGGTGATCCAAACCTGCATCCCAGGACGCGTCCCCTTGTCGCGCCGTTGCTCTTGAGTCAGGATGCGGAAGTATGATACGGCAAACAGGAGCCGTCAAATCATTACAGCAGAATCCCATGCGAGAATCCTATGTGGCAGTGGACGGGCGGAGTTACCGGAAGCGCGTTCCTCGACGCAATGATCAGGGTAACCAGGAAGGGCTTGCCGCCCGATTTATCAGCGAGTATCATTCCGGTGTGCAATTTTTCCGCATTAGCTGTGATGGAGGTCCACTGCCATCAGGAATGCGGAGGAAGCATTAACGGGGATGAACCAATGAACGTTCTGGTA
>CAZWPN010000097.1:0-13230 GCA_964635275.1 uncultured Victivallales bacterium
CGACAGCTGGCGGGTGGGTGAATCCGCGCGGGCTGGCAGCATGCCGGGCTTACCGATCGAGTCGCCCCAACCGCACTGGCCAACACGCTGCTGGTTCTGGGAGCCTGTCGGCCCGGCGTTCCAGGCCAACACCGAGCCGTCAGTCCCAAACGTGGCTAGGCAAAGACGAGTATGAACACCATCACGAAGATGGCGACGGACTCGATAATGCCCAAGGCCATGAGGTAGTTTGTCAGGCCCTGCCCGGTCTCTGCCATGGCATCAGAGGCGCTGGCGGCTATTTTCCCCTGCATCCACGCGGACATCCCGATAGCCAGACCACCGAAAACTCCCCAGGCCAACAGGGCCGGGAATGCGGTCGGATCCTTTATGGCGAGTTCCTTCAACTTCATCATCACGATCATGCCGTAGAACGTCTGCGTAATCGGTGCGCTTACGAAAACCGCCAGAACGAAAGGAGCCTGCTTGCCCATTGCGAAGGATTTCTTCCAAGCGCCTACGGTTGCCTGGCCGGCAGCTCCGATGCCAATGCCGGACCCAATGGCGGAAAGTGAGAGGGCGAGTGCACCGCCCAGTTTGCCCAGAGAAGTCATGATTGCTGCGTCCATATTACCGATCTCCTTTTGTTGCTGCCGTGCTTTCGATTCCCATCGTTCGTCGGGCAAACGGCCTGAAGGGCGTGCCCGACCATTCCAACCCCATGTGCATCGAGAATTCCAAGGCGTTCAGGCGAATGCCGTGGACCAGAACGCTGACCGCGGACAGTGCCACGTTCAGCGCGTGACCAATGAAAAGGACCAGAGCTGCCATCAGGCCGGCTATGACCGACTGGAATCCGATGCTTTCTGTGGCGATGCGGTTAAAGGCGGATGCCAGTTGCAGTCCGGCGACGCTCAGGGCAAACAACCGAAGGTAGGACAGGATGTCGCCAAAATTGGACATGAGTGACAAAGGTAGCATGGCGTGGTTGATCCATTCGGTCTTCAGTTTGGCCGGTGGCGTCATGAAGAGGATGATGAGGACAATGCCGGCTACGCCTATCGCCCAGACAGCCGACGGGGCTCCTATGTTGATCAACATCATTCGGGCCAGGAAGTAGATGGTCCAAACCACGGCGATCCATCCGGCCTGGGCCAGTGCTTGAGGCGTGTTGATTACGCGGATTCCACTCCAGAGGTGCGCCACGGTCAGGTGAACGGCGCCGATCAGCAGGCACATGTTAATGACATTATTGGTGTCGCCCAACCATGTGGCCACAAACTGGAGGCCGGGCAGGGGAAGGATGTTATTGGTGAGGCCGAAGTAGGTGCCGTTCAGCGCGCCCCAGATGATGGTGCATGCACTAAAGATGTACATGAGAGTGAATGGTTCTGACGGGGCCGTCTTGCGGAGTTTGCGGTGAGCCCAAGCCGTCAAAGCCAGAAACACAAACCCGTACCCGGCGTCGCCGACGATCAACGCGAAGAAGACGCTTAGGAAGAGCAGGAACGCCCCGCTGACATCCACCTCGCGGTAACCGGGGAGGATCTTGATCATGTCGAACAGGCTTTGGATAGGTCTGATCCACCGGGGCATACGGATCAATGTGGGAACGCTTTCGTCTGGTGCCGGGTTGGATACGAGGATACCCCATCCGCACGTGCGCGCTTCGCGGGTAACACAGTCCACGGCGTCGGCTGGAAGAAAGCCCTGGATATATACCACCTGCGCACGTTCGCCCATGCCGGCGGCAGCTTCCATGAGTTCCGTTTCTTCAGCCACCTTCTGCTCGTACCGCAGGAGGCTGTCCAGGCTGGAGGCAAGAAGAGCCTGCCGTTCTCCGATTTCTGACATCTCGCGTTCAGCCGCGACGATCATGCCGGTGACAGTTGAAAGCGAGCGCCCTGGAAAGGCGATCTCAGTCGCCCCGTCGCATGACAATGCCCCCTTACCGATCAGCGCAAAGGAGGTAACAGCCCCTGTCACTCCGAGTATTTTGAGGACCGCCCCCTTTGATGGTCGAATCGCATCCATGCGAGGCGCCTGATAAATGCGAACGGTGATGCCGCAATCCGACAAGCACTTGACAGAGGCGAGGCTGAAGTCGCCGAAAGGGAGAAGTGAATCCCGCTCTCGCGCCAGTTCGTGAAGTTGCTCGGCGAGCAAGGCCTTGCGCTTCAACAGGTCGGCGACGGATTTCGGGACATCTTTCACGTCCAATGGCACAACCGGGGTGCACTTGGACTGGGAGGAGACCGCTTTAAGGGATTCGATTGCACGCCGTATCTCCGTCAAAGTGGTCCGGCTCTTTTCAAGATCGGTCGCCGCCGGGACACGCGTCGGAACGATGTGAAGCATGCCGATGTCGCGCAGTCGCGAGAGCGTTGTGCCCTGGTCCTGCGCCAGACACACCAGCGTCAGCTTCTTCATCGGTACGATCATGACGGCACGATATTCCTTCCCATCAGGCGGACAGTGCCACGGGCAGTTCCTCGACATCGGACCTGCTCTTGGCAAACTTGGCCCTTGCCACGCCTGCGGTTTGCTCATCCCCCAGGAAGATCCTAATGAAGCGAATGTTCTCGCGGCACTCTGGTATCTTGACTTTCTCAAAGAGATTCACACGCTGGGACGTTGTGCGCAACTCCTCGGCAATCAGGGCGTGCTGTTCGTCGAGCACGGCGATTTCTGCACGGAGTTTGGCAAGCGACATGAGCGTCTCCTGGGCCTGGTCGTACCATGCAGGTGTTGCGAAAAGGTCCAATTCCTCCAAATCGAAACGAATATCCCGAAAGACAGGTATGTTGATGCCGGCGATATTGGCCTGATCGAGGACGACGTCCTGCACGGCAACCATGCGTGAATCCGCTGGCAGCGTGGCGAAAAGGCCGATCCATGAAGAGAGCCCCTCCCAAACGCGGCGTTCCTCAGAGCGCTTATCCTCGGTGCGGGCCTCGATCTGGCGCAGTTCGAGTTGAAGTTGCTGCTTCTTGAGTTGCAGCATGGGCAGGAACCGCTCGTACCGCCGCAGGGCCTCCCGCTGCGATCTAAGCTCATTTTTAGTATGCTTGATTTTAGCCATGCGTCCCGGATTCTACTCTACGCCTTGGGCCAGAACTTCTCGATCAGCCGAGTCGTGATACCTGTTTCCACCGGCTCAAAGCAGTCTCCCAGAATATGCCAGCCCAGATCGAGGGCGTCTTCAAGCGGAATGTTCACAGACAGGTCCATCATTTCCTTCTCAAACCGGACTCCGTATTTAAGCAACTTGCGGTCCCACTCGCTCATGCGGAATCCCATCGATTGCTTTTCCAGCGTCTCGCGGTACCCGGCAAAAAGCTGGATCATCGTGTTCATTATTGTCCGGTGATCGTCTCTGGTGCGGCCATTGACCTGCTGCTTCAGGCGGCTGAGCGAACCGAACGGCTCAATGCGCCCCTGTCGCAGGTAGAACTGTCCCTCGGTGATGTAGCCTGTATTGTCCGGCACCGGATGGGTGACGTCGTCTCCGGGCATGGTGGTTACCGCGAGGATGGTAATGGACCCCGCGCCCTCGAAGTCCACCGCTTTCTCGTAGCGGGATGCCAACTGGCTGTAGAGGTCGCCAGGATATCCGCGGTTGGACGGGACCTGCTCCATTGTGATGGCGATTTCTTTCATGGCATCGGCGAAGTTTGTCATGTCGGTCATCAGCACCAGAACGCGTTTATTCTGGAGCGCGAACTGCTCGGCTACGGCCAGCGCAACATCGGGGACCAGCAGGCATTCCACGATCGGGTCGGCGGCGGTGTGGACGAACATCACGGTGCGAGAGAGAGCACCGCTCTGGTCAAGTGTGTCGCGGAAGTAGAGGTAGTCGTCGTGTTTCAGCCCCATGCCGGCCAGGATGATGACGTCCACTTCGGCTTGCAGCGCGATGCGCGCCAGGAGGGGATTGCAGGGTTCGCCGGCACGCGCGAATACCGGGAGTTTTTGAGATTCTACCAGTGTGTTGAAGACGTCAATCATCGGAATGCCGGTGCGAACCATGCGTCGCGGGATGATGCGCTTGGCGGGGTTAACCGAGGGCCCGCCTATGTCAATCCGGTTGTCGGACAGGGTGGGGCCATTGTCACGCGGCATTCCCGAACCGGTGAAAATCCGGCCCAGCAGGGCATCGGAGAAGGCTACCTGCATGGTGTGTCCGAGGAAGCGGACCTGGGCGTCCGTGGCTACTCCGCGACCGCCGGCGAATACCTGCAGCGACACCTCGTCGTTCTTCAGCCTGATGACCTGCGCAAGAGATGTTCCGGACCGTGAACGTACCTCGGCCAGTTCGCGGTATTGCACGCCAGGCGCGCGGATCCGGATGACGTTGCCTGCAATGGCATCAACGCGGTGATAAACCTTATGCATGGGCCGAAACCTCCCCGACCGTGGCCTCGATACTGGCCTGAAGCGTGTTGAACTCGTCCGAACCCATCATGGCACGGTTCCAGTCTCTCGTGCTCTGGGTGAGTCCGTGGAAGAACCGTCGCGCTGCCGCCTTGTCCGCGAACGATAGCGGCGCTTGAAGAATTCTGCTGATCATGCCGAAGACGTGTTGCTGACGCGCGGCCGGCGTCTCGCCGTCAATTGCGTGATAAGCATCCTGCTGAAGGTAGACGGCGTCAAGGTACTCAGCCTTGAGGTGGATAAGAAAATCGTCAAGAGACGTTCCTTCTTCGCCGACAACTTTCATCATCTGGCCTACCTCGTTGCCGCGTCGCAAGATCGTGCGGGCTTGCTCAACGAGGTCGCTGTCAACAACGCTTCCATACTTGCTCCAACTGTCCAGGGGGTCAATTGCGGGGAATCGTCGTGCGTCTGACCGGGCGCGTGAGAGACCGTGGAATGCCCCCACGACCTTCAGGGTCGCCTGCGTAACGGGCTCATCGAAATTTCCGCCTGCCGGGCTGACTGTGCCGCCGATGGTGATGGAGCCTGTGCCGCCGTCCTTGAGCTTCACCAGGCCACCACGCTCGTAAAAGCCCGCTATTACCGACTCGAGATACGCGGGGAATGCTTCTTCGCCCGGGATTTCCTCCAGGCGTCCCGATGTTTCGCGCAGTGCCTGCGCCCAGCGGGACGTCGAATCCGCCAGCAGGAGGACGTTCAGCCCCATCTGGCGGTAGTAGCCGGCGAGCGTAGCGCCGGTGTATACCGATGCCTCGCGCGCGGCCACAGGCATGGAACTGGTGTTGCAGATGATGACGGTCCGGTCCATCAGCGTCCTGCCGGTGCGGGGGTCGGTCAACTCAGGAAATTCCCGCAGGGTTTCCACCACTTCTCCGGCCCGTTCGCCGCATGCGCAGATGACGACGATGTCCACGTCAGCATAGCGGCTGGTGATCTGCTGCAGCACGGTTTTGCCTGCGCCGAAGGGACCCGGGATGCAGTACGTTCCGCCGCGGGCCACTGGGAAGAACGTATCGATGATGCGGATACGTGTGACCAGCGGTTCGCTGGGGCGCAGACGCTCCGCGTAGGCACGGATGGGGACCTTGACTGGCCAGCGCTGGAGCATGGTGATTTCCCGGACCAGACCCCGCTCGTCGCGCAATTCGGCTATGATCTGCCCAACCGTGTAGTCGCCCGCTGTTGCGATGCTTTCGACGGTCCACGAACCCGGCAGGTTGAATGGGACCATGATGCGGTGCTTGAAGATGCCCTCGGGGACGGTTCCCAGCGTTTCGCCCGCCGTAACCGTGGCGCCGGGTTGTACCGATGGGGTGAACGCCCACTTGCGGTCGCGAGGCAGGGCGTCGAAATAGACACCGCGTTTCAGGAAGAAACCGCACTGGGCCGCCAGTTCGGGCAGAGGGTTCTGCAGGCCGTCGAAGACCTGCGTCAACAATCCTGGGCCGAGTTCCACGGACAGCAGTTCGCCGGAAAACTCCACCGGATCGCCCACGGACAAAGATGTCGTGTCCTCGAACACTTGCATGTCTGCGCTGTTGCCGCGTATGCGGACTACCTCGGACATCAGCCGCAAGTCGCCAAGCCGGGCGTAGGCCACTTCATTCTGGCTGACGGCGCCGGTGAACTCGACCGTCAGCATGTTGCCGTTGACTCCGATGATGCGTCCCGTTGCGTTTGCCATAGTTGCCTCTGATTAGCGCGATTGTTGCGTGGCGACGCGCTCCGTCACCTGCCGTTTGCCGGCGGATTCATCCAGCCTGGACCATCGTTCCAGGATGCGCAGCCGCACGGCGTAGGCCAGTATGGCCTTGCCGTCAAAAGGGTCATACCCCGCCGCGTCATCCAGCCTGCTCCACAGCAGGCGATCGAGTGCACGTTCCCGCTCAAGCGGCGAAGCCTTCTGAAAGGCGTCCGCCACGCCCTTGTCCAACTGGACATCTACTCCGGCCTGAGGGCGTAGATAGGGGGCGGCGTCGCGCTGCGAACGGGCCGCTCGTGCTCGGGCTACAGCGTTGCGCATTGCCGTGTCCACATTGCGCCACTGACGAACGAAGTCATGAGAGGCTGTTGTTCCGTTGGCGTCGCCCATTATCTCTGCCAGAGCCTTGCTATCGTCGGCATTGAGGTGCTCTGCGCAGCGGGCTCGAAACTCCGCAATCGAGAAGGGCGGCGGTCCCTCCATGGAGAGAAGTGGCAGTGTGGCTGCGAAGAAGTAGTATTTCATCCGGGGAATGCCTTCCGCGGCTATGGAGTGCGGTTGGTGGCCTCGATGCGTTTCAGGGATTGGCGCAGGATCTCCGCCAGATGAGGCCTGAGAATCTGCCCGAGAGCTTCCGTAACTGCTTCCCCAGTGAAGTCGTGTTCGACGTTCTGGTCTGGGAGAACGGCGCGGAACCCGGACACTACCGATGTGTCCCCCTTAATGGTTATACCTTCTCGCAATGCCTCTGCGAATGAAGCATGCATCAACGCCAGCAGGTCCTGCTGCTGTTCCGGGTCCAGAAGAAACTCGATACGCGAACGGTTCGGAGGCGCCTTGGTATAGGCGGTCACCACGGCGACCAGCATGCGGCTGAGTGTCTCGGTTGTGAGTGCCGTGGCAACCTGTGCCCCCATGATCTGCTGGAGAGTAGACTGAACCGCATCTCCGACAGCGAGGACGAGATCCCGGGAAGCATGGCCGATGGACTGGATACTTCGGTCCGTGAATACTTCCGCGTCCTTGCGGGCCTGCTCAATCAAAGCCTTGGCCTTTTGCTCGGCCTCCCGAACCATCTGGTCCGCCTTGGTCTTGGCGGCTGCCAGCATTCGATCCGAATCAGCCTGAGCTTTTTCGATGCCTTCCTTCTGAATCCTATCCAGCAGTGATTGCAGTTCTTCAGCCATTTGGGTCCCTCTCATGGGGCATGTTGGTTACGCACAATCCTGAATGTTCCGGACATCGGGCCTGCATCAGCGCATTGCCTAGCTCTGCCAAAAGATCGCGCAGGGTGTACGGCGATGTCGCTCCGGCCTCCATGGAAATGGCGCCGATGGCCGAAATTGCGGGCTGGCCGTCAGGGCCGGTGATCTTCCCTGAGACGGCATCGCGGATGGCCTGCAGTCTGGACGCCGCCTCGGTGTGCGCGCTTCCCGACAGACAGAGAATGAACTTGTCGGCTGAGAAACGGGCGAGGAGGTCCACGTCATGCAGGTTGGCCTGGATGATCGAGGCTGTGTCTGCCAGCAGGGCGTGTGCGCCATCCACGCCGTGGGCTTCAACACATTGCCGGTATCCATCCATCGCAACGAGGGCGATCGTCAGCGGGTAGTTGTGGACTCGCGCGCGGCTGAGTTCGGTGGCCATCGCTGAGATAAACGCCTTATAGTGAAGCGTACGGGACGACGGATCCATGCTGGACAACTGCCGGCTTGATTGTACAAGTTCGAACTTCTCAATGAGGTTGCCGGTCAACAGTCCCATGATCTGGAAATGCAACAGGTCAGCCTCGGTAAAAGACGCGTCCACACGATCGGCAAAAAGGTAGCCGATGCCCCGCTGCATCTTGAGCACGGGCACCAGAAGTGCAGCGCTGAAATCGTGCTCCAGTTTCAGGTCGCGATATTCGTCCGAGCGCCGGTCCACGTTGTCAAGCATGACGGGCTTGTGGCCCAGGATGACCCGATCGATGGCTGTAACGTGAGTGGTCCGCGCAAATTCGCGGACGAAACTATAGCTTAGTTGCCGCGACACACGAATGCGCAGCTCCTTTGTTTCCTCATCGAGAAGGACCACGGCGGCGCTCTGACAAGGGAAGTAGTTCTCCATGCTGTCCATGAGAACATGCAGGGCTTCGTCTATGGAAAGGGCGCTGTCCGCCTGTCGCATGACATGCAGCAGCCAGCCTCCAAGCGTGTTCGTCATACCTTCCGCTTCCCCTTTACCATAGCCACTGACGAGATCGCCGCCTGCGGTCTTCCGCGCGGACTATTTGTCCGGTGTCGGGTTAACCGCCGCAGGCTTGAACGGTTCAAGCCCGGCCATTTTCTGAAGCAAATCAAACTTCGCCAGCACCATCTTGTCCGCGGTCTCCATAAGGCGTTTGGCTGTTTCCGGGTTGCTTCCGGCCAGTACCTTAAACCGGTTCTCCTTCATGGCGTGCTCACTGTAGCTCATGGTGGGAGTTTTGCTGTCCATCACAAGCGGGTTCTTGCCCTGAGCGGTCAACGCGGGGTTATAGCGGTAAAGCGGGAAGTGGCCGGAGATGACGGCGTCCTTCTGGTTTTCCATTCCCGTGCGCATATCAATGCCGTGTGCGATACAGTGCGAATAGGCAAAGATGATGGACGGGCCATCGTACGCCTCGGCCTCAACGAAAGCCTTGACGGTTTGTGCGGGATTGGCGCCGAGCGCGATCTGGGCGACGTAAACGTTGCCATAGGTCATCGCTATCATCCCCATGTCCTTCTTCATCAATGTTTTACCGGATGCGGCGAACTTGGCCACGGCACCCATGGGCGTGGACTTCGACGCCTGGCCCCCGGTGTTCGAGTAGACTTCGGTGTCCAACACCAGGATGTTGACGTTTCGTCCGGATGCAAGAACATGGTCCAGACCGCCGTAGCCGATGTCATACGCCCATCCGTCGCCACCCACGATCCATACCGATTTCTTGACCAAATAGTCGGCTACCGAGAGCAGTAGGTTGCAGGAGTCGCACGGGCACGTTCGCAGCCAGTCCTTGAGTTGGGCTACGCGGGCGCGCTGGGCCTCGATCTCGCTCTGCGAGGTCTGGGCGGCGTCCCTGATGGCGGTGAGAAGGTCCTTTGGCACGTTGGCGCAGGACGTAGATCCGGTGAGCAGGCCGGCCAACAGCTCCAGCGCGTACGCGTTGAACTTGTCCACCGCAAGGCGCATGCCGTAGCCGAACTCGGCGTTGTCCTCGAACAGCGAGTTCGACCAGGAAGGACCCCGTCCGTCCGGGCGCTTGCAGTATGGAGTGGTGGGCAGGTTGCCGCCGTAGATCGAGGAGCAACCCGTGGCGTTGGCGATCATGGCGCGGTCGCCAAAGAGCTGGGTAAGCAACTTGACGTATGGGGTTTCGCCGCAGCCGGCGCACGCGCCCGAGAACTCGAATAGAGGCTGGGCCAACTGGCTGCCCTTGACTGTGGCGGCGTTGAACAGCCGGGTGTCCAGCGGAGGCAGTGTCAGGAAGAACGCGAAGTTTGCGGCCTCACGCTCGCGGATTGGGATTTGCTCCGCCATAAGGATGGCGCGGCGTCCTGTTTCCTGCTTCGTGACCTTGTCCTTTTCCCGTCCTGGACACCGTTCGACGCATGCCCCGCAACCTGTGCAATCTTCGGGCGCTACCTGAACGGTGAACTTCTTGCCCTCAAACTCCTTGCCCTTGGCATCTGCTGACTGGAAGGCCTTCGGCGCCTTGCCCAGCAGTGCAGGGTCGTAGACATTGACCCGGATGGCGGCATGCGGGCAGACGAGCGAACACTGGGCGCACTGGATGCACAGTTCCGGATGCCACTCGGGGATTTCCATGGCGATGTTGCGTTTTTCGTACTGCGTCGTGGCGGTCGGCCAAGTGCCGTCGTCCGGCATCAGGCTCACCGGCAGTTGATCGCCCTTCTGTTGGATGAGCATGGCCGTGACATTCTTCACGAATTCCGGCGCATTGGCGGGAACGGGCGGGATCATGTGACTCTTGCCAGCCGGCTTGTCCGGGTAATCGACTCGCTTCAGTGCGGCGATGGTGCTGTCAACGGCCTTGAAGTTCATCTGGACCACCGCGTCGCCTTTACGGCCGTATGTCTTCTTGATGGCTTTCTTGAGCGCTGCGATGGCCTCATTCGTCGGGAGGACGGGTGAGATGGCGAAGAAGCAGGTCTGCATGATGGTGTTGATGCGCGCACCCAGCCCCAGATCTTTGGCCAGTTTCGTGGCATCAATCACGTAGAACTTGATCTTCTTGCTGATGATCTGAGCCTCGACTTCGTCTGGCATGTGCTTCCAGACCTGGTCCTCGGGGTAGGGGCTCGCCAGCAGGAACACCGCGCCTTCCCTTGCGTTGGACAGCATATCGTACTTCTCGAGGAAGGAGAAGTTGTGGCAGGCGACAAAGTCCGCCTTTGTGCAGAGGTATGGGCTACGGATCAGGTCGGGTCCAAACCGAAGATGGGAGATGGTCACCGAACCCGCCTTCTTGGAGTCGTACACAAAGTACCCCTGAGCGTAGTTCGGCGTATCCGATCCGATGATCTTGATCGAGTTCTTATTCGCACTGACGGTGCCGTCGGCGCCCAGCCCGTAGAACATGCACTCGATGCGATCTTTGTGTGCGACGGTCCATGCAGGATCCACAGTTAGACTCGTGAACGTCACATCGTCCTCGATGCCTACCGTAAAGTGGTTCTTCGGATCTTTGGACGTCATGTTGTCGAACACGGCTTTGACCATGGCGGGCGTGAATTCCTTGGAGCCCAAACCATAGCGACCGCCGAGCACGCGTGGGTAGTCCTTGAAGGAAACCCACTTCTCCTGCATGGCCTCGCCGATTGCGGTGCGCACATCGGTGTATAGCGGTTCGCCAACGGAACCGGGTTCTTTGGTGCGGTCCAGAACGGCAATGCTCTTGACCGTGGAAGGAAGTGCGAGTGCGAACGCCTTCGTGTCAAACGGGCGGTACAGGCGTACCTTGAGTACACCGACCTTCCGGCCCTCGGCAACCAGATGGTCCACGGTTTCGTGCGCCGTCTCGGCTCCCGATCCCATGATGATAATGACAGACGTGGCGTCCGGCGCGCCGACGTAGTCAAAAAGGTGATAGGGGCGCCCAGTCAGTTTCGCCAGTTGGTCCATGCAGTTCTGCACGATGGCCGGCGCGGCCAGATAGTACTTGTTGACTGTTTCCCGTCCCTGAAAATAGACGTCTGGATTCTGAGCGGTGCCTCGCAGAGTGGGGTTGTCCGGAGTGAGGCCGCGCTTGCGATGCGCGATTACGAGATCGTCGCGGATCATCTTTCGCATGATCTCGTGCGAGACCTGATCAACTTTCTGAACTTCGTGTGAGGTGCGGAATCCGTCGAAGAAATGCAGGAAGGGAATTCGTGACTCAAGTGTTGCGGCGTGCGCTACGAGTGCGAGGTCGCTTACTTCCTGCACGCTGGCGGACGCCAGCAACGCGAAACCGGTCTGGCGGACGGACATAACGTCGGAGTGATCGCCGAAGATAGAGAGACCCTGGCATGCCAGCGAGCGCGCGGAGACGTGAAACACCGTGCTGGTGAGTTCCCCGGCGATCTTGTACATGTTCGGTATCATCAGCAGGAGTCCCTGCGATGCGGTGAAGGTCGAAGACAGCGCGCCGGACGAGAGTGCGCCGTGTACGGCGCCGGCAGCGCCGCCTTCTGACTGCAGTTCAACGATGTCGGGCACGGTTCCCCAGATGTTCTTCTCGCCGGCGGCGCTCATTTCGTCGGCCTGTTCGCCCATTGCCGAGGATGGGGTGATGGGGTAAATGGCGCAGACTTCGCTCAGCGCGTGGGCGACTTCGGCCGCCGCCTGATTGCCGTCAACCACCGTGTGAATTGTTTCCTCTGTCATCGAAGTTCTCCCTTGTGCTCTATTTGTCGCTGCGCGCAGCCTTGCCGGATGCGCCGAAAAGATGCATTACTTACCCGGCTCCGTCAGAGGCGCAGTGACGCCTCTAACGGATGCTCCCGGGCTGCATTGGTTCTACTTGCCGGTTTTAAGCATGGCCTTCACGTTGTCCAACTGACCGGCGCTGCCCAATACCTTGTTCTTCCCGGCAATGTACCGGCTGTATTCATCCATGAAGACCTTTCCAACGGGCCGCAAATCGAAGTTCTCGGGGTAGATGGCGAACTGCTCGCGATGCACCCGGCACCAGACCAAACGACCGTCGGTGTCAATGTTTACCTTGGTAACGCCCATCTTGCCGGCCTTGGTGATCTGCTTCTCATCCACCCCCTTGGCGTCTTTCAGCTTGCCGCCAAAGAAATTGATGCGCCGGACTTCGTCCTGTGGCACGGAACTGGAGCCATGCATGACCATGGGGAAACCCGGCAGACGCTTTGCGATGCCCTCGATGACCTCAAAGTGCAGGCCCTGCTTGCCGCTGAACTTGAATGCTCCGTGGCTTGTTCCGATGGCACACGCCAGACTGTCACAACCGCTCCTCTTTACAAACTCTTCAGCCTGAGCGGGATCGGTGAGGTGTGCATGATCCTCGGAGACCGAAATATCCTCCTCGACGCCACCCAATTGGCCAAGTTCCGCCTCGACGGTGATGCCCTTGGCATGGGCGGCATCCGCAACGCGCCGCGTTATTTCGATGTTCTTGTCGAAGGTTTCGTGACTGGCGTCAATCATGACGGAGGTGTAGAAGCCGCTCTTGATGCAGTCCATACAGGTGGCTTCGTCCCCGTGGTCCAGATGGACGGCGAAGACGGCGTTGGGAAAGATATCGTCGGCAGCCCGGATCATGGCTTCCAGCAGGCGCTTGTCAGTGTAACTGCGAGCGCCTTTGGATATCTGGATGATGAAGGGCGCCTGGCTGTCCATGCAGCCTCGAAAGAGGCCCATTACCTGCTCGGCGTTGTTTATGTTGTAGGCCCCGATTGCGTATTTGCCGTAGGCATGCGCGAAGAGCCGGGTCGTTGACACCATCATGATACAGTATCCTTTCGCTGTTGGTTCACGTCGGTCTCGACCGTGGGTCGAGACCGTTAAAAAACAGCAGATAGCATAGAACCGGCGCTTTGCAGGGTCAAGCTTGATCGTCGACTTGATCGGGAGCG
>CAZWPN010000098.1:0-1857 GCA_964635275.1 uncultured Victivallales bacterium
AACAACATGAATACTGTGAATGCGTTTGCACTGACTAACAGTTCCCCGGCATTCCTTTCCACAAACCGAACCGACATCACGAGCGCCTTTGCTGAAGCCGGGTTCAACCAACCCGTTACCGTCGGCTCCGTAACCATCCCAGACACCACCCTCAAAGGATGGCTCTACACCAACCTGCTGGACTACATTGACGCTGACGACGTCCCGACGGCACTCAATCAGCCAAGTCAAGAGCATGTGCCGGGGTTCAATGAAGTTCAGGTCAAGGGATCATACTCCTGCACGAGAACAGCAGTGAATACTTACTCTTTTAGTTTAAAGATCGATCTATCGCTCGAACTCTGGAACGCACACATCTATCGAGACACAACTCCATCCTATGCCGTCCGCTGTGAACAAGGAGGCGCACCTACCTGGCCGCCAGGCATTCAATTCGCCGCCGTATCGGGTTGTCCTCCAGGCACGCCTTCACCACCTGGAATATCGCTAGATCCCGCCACCGGAACTCAGTGGGTGCCCACCCCACCAAGCATCCCGTTGGGAACGTTTGTTACCAACACGTTCACCATCATCAACTTCACCTTCAGCAATGTTGCCGACCCAGCCCCCTACACACAAGTCGTCTACAACGTCAGACTGATGAATGATCTGAAACTAGTCGACACAGCCCAAGGCACGCCGCCTAATGTTGACTTTGTTGCTCGCCACATCTTTAGGTGCACGAACACCCTGGCCGGTGCCGACACCAACATGGCAATCGGCGCAACAGTTGTCAACGATCCCAGCGACCAGATTGTCGTCAACATGGAGACAATTGATCCGCGGTTCAACTGGGCGTTCAGCAACCAGCTCTGTTGGGTCAGCACTCGTCCCAATTCGACTATCGGCACAACGAACGACACTACGATTGCGTATCTCACCAACACAGCCAACATCACAGACTGCGTCCTGCCTGTTGACGATTCCGACACGTACATGTTCTGTCAAGGTGGTCCACTGACGACCGTAGGCGACCTGGGCTATCTCGTATTCGCGCCGTGGCGCACGGTGAAATTGTACTCCCCCGACGGCATTTCCCCTTACCACCGTGTGATCGACACCTTCACGCTCAAGACGCCGGGGCTTGTCGAAAAAGGACTGGTTAATCCGAACACCGCGCATCAGAAAGTGCTGGCGGCTGTCTTCAAGGACATGCCCATCAACCGGTATCCCGGCGATCCTGCAACAATGACCAACCTGACGTGGGCGCAGTCTCTCGGCATCGCCGATAGAATTATCCGGTTTACCTACGGAATAACGAACCCCGTCCCGGTCAACCCAGCCGCCATCATCTCACCCTTCGGCGTCAGAAAAGGACTCATGAATATCTCCGACACCTACCGAACCAGCGATCTCTTCACCGATACGACTTTCCTGAACTCGATCGGGGCGGCGTCCGAGTTCACGCGCGAAGCGCTTGTCCGCAACAGTTCGGGGCTTCTAAGCACCCGGCAGAATCTCTTTACGATATTCCTTGCCGCGACGGATGAATTGAACACTGGAAACATCGGGAACGACTTCCAGGTTCGTAGCACCTCGCGTTCAGGCGCGGAACAGCGCGCCGTGGCCCTGGTCTGGTGCGATCCATGGACCCGGCAGGCATACCCCCAGTATCCCGAACAGTTTGTCCGATTCTTCCGCCTTATCCCGAATGATGGCGCGTTGGCACGCTACTAAGCGCCCTTCACAATTCCTCTACAGAATCTCCATGCCGTTTTTGCGTCGTTTTGCCACGCATTTCCTTGCCGCTCAAGCGTCTATGGGGTAATATACTAGGCGAGAAGAGGTGAAGAAATGCCCAGATTCCTAGACAGCTTT
>CAZWPN010000098.1:1957-13167 GCA_964635275.1 uncultured Victivallales bacterium
TCGGCGACAGGTTCAGTATTCGATGTGTACGTTCATTGGGGACAGAGCGACGGCACCAACAATCCTGCGGCATGGTCTAACAGCACCTATGTCGGCAGCTATACCAATCTGAACACGGTTTCCTTGTCGATAAACGTGACCGACCTTCTGCAGGATAGCGATTACTGGTACACGTTCCGCGCGACCAATGCCGCCACTAACGCGTGGGCCACACCGTCCCCCCAGTTCCACACAAAATTGGATCCTCTGGCATTCACTCGCAGCATGGTCATCCATTTCCCCGGCTATACCCGCGACGAAACCCTAACCAACTTCCCGGCGCTCGTCACCTT
Source organism: uncultured Victivallales bacterium (assembly GCA_964635275.1). Taxonomy (GTDB): domain Bacteria; phylum Verrucomicrobiota; class Kiritimatiellia; order UBA8416; family CAZWPN01; genus CAZWPN01. Next base: position 2,290 of record CAZWPN010000098.1, read on the forward strand.
CGCCCCCAGCATCCAGGACTTCTCCTACTCCACTTTCACCTCAGCCAACGGCTGGGACCTGCGGTTTGCCGACGAATCCACCAACCTCCTACCCTACGAGATCGAAAGCTGGTCCACCACAGGAACGTCCTACGTGTGGGTCCGCATCCCCTCTCTCTCCAACAGCACCTCGACTATCACGGCATACTGGGGCTGCAACAGCACCACTCAACCCGCCTACACGACCAATGGGTCGGTGTGGGCAAATGGATTTGCGGGGGTGTGGCATCTGACAACAACCAGCGGGGTGGTGTCCGCCAAGGATTCCACATCCAACCGCTTCGACGGAACATCCGGAGGAACACCTTCCGTTTTCGCTGGTCAGGTGGATGGGGCCGCGTCCTTTGGCGGCAGCGCCGACTACATAACCCGAGTCGGCTCGATGTTTGACAAGACATCAGGACAGCCGCTGACCGTTTCCGCCTGGATCAATCCCGGGCGAGCCGGAGGACAGTACCAAGGAATTCTTGGCAATCGTTCTGCGAACCTTAACTGGTATCTCTATCAGCACACAACCAGCGGCACGCTGCAGCTTCACGGAGGCAACCCTTACCAATCCTCTTACGTCCCGCCCCTGGGCACCTGGACATACGTCGCGGCAACCGTTGACAGTTCAAGTAATTCTCTTCTTTTTGCCAACGCCAATCTCGTCCAAACGGTTGCTGGATACACATACGGACTGGCCGGCGGCCGATTCAATATGTCCGGGCACCTTAACCCCGGACTACTGGAGCCTTGGCTAGGCAAACTGGATGAGGCCCGCGTGTCATTTGTCGCCCGCTCCACCAACTGGGTCTGGGCCGAATACATGAACATGGCGTCAGCCGCCACTTTCGTTAACTATGGTCCGGTCCTCAGCCCGCGCCGTCCGCTTTGGGGAACCGAACAATCCGCTTACTCGACCGGGCCGTACAGCGGTACGTTCGCGGGACAACTAGTTTCCACCGGAACCGTTCCCACCCAAGTCTATCTCTACTGGGGAGCCCTTGACGGCGGCACCAACATGTCCGCATGGAGCCACACGAACTCGACGGGATTCCGGTCCGCCGGTTTGTTGACAAACACCCTGACAAACCTGCCGGAGGACTCGACGCTCTACTACCGGTTCTATGCCACGAACAGCTACGGCTTCGGTTGGACAGCGCAAACCGGAACTATGTCCACCCCGCCTGACCCCACTAACTACACGTTCAAGCTGCAGATTCGTTTCAACGGGTTCGATCCCGGCGCAACCCTTACCAACTTCCCTGCCCTCGTGACTCTCGACGAAGGGATTCCCGGCTTCGAGTACGCGCGGTTCGCATCGCCGCAGGGGTACGATCTCAGGTTCACCTCCTCCAACGGATTTGAACGGTTGAACTATGAAATCGAGCGATGGAACACCTCCGGCACTTCTTTTGTCTGGGTCCAGGTTCCACGCCTGGTCTCGACCTCAACTTGGATTTGGGCTTATTGGGGACACTCGTCCACCACCCCGACGCAACCGGCTTACACAACAAACGGCGCCACATGGGACTCCAGCCATCGCGGCGTGTGGCATCTGGCGGAGGACGTCGGCACGACCATTCGCGACTCTTCCCCGTTCGGCAACAACGGAACCGCCTGGGGCGGTTCTTCTTACCGCTATACGACCACAGGAATCGCGGATGGCGCCGACACTCTGACAGGCGACAACGACTGGGTTCAGATGCCTGCGCTGGGGCTGTCCGGAAATGCCCGGCTCACTCTTTCCGGATGGGTAAAGGCCAGCGTCATCGCTACGGACAACCTGATAGGCTTCGGCTCCGCCGGCACGGATAACCATGCGTGCTACCTGCGCCTCCTCCCTTACAACGTCATTGCGTTCTCCTTCCAGAACAACGATCTCGTCGTCACTAATCCAACGCCCACCGCAGGCAACTGGATACAGGTTACCGGCACATACGAACCGTCCACATCCACTTCTGGAGTCCGCTCGCTGTATGTGAATGGGAAGCGGCTTGGATCCGACCTGGCGGCGGGCGCCAGTTTCGACGATTCCTCCTGCAGCGTCGGCGGGTTCGGAGGTGACTACGTCACCGGCGACGTGGACGAAATGCGAATCGCCTCCACCGCCCATTCTTCCAACTGGATATGGGCGACCTACGCCAACATCGTATCCAACCGGGCTTTTGCCTCGATCGAACGTGTTGAACCCGTGCGACAGGACACTCCGTACATCGTCAACCGCGCAGCCACCAACATCCAGCTGACCTCCGCGTTTGCCAACGGCGAACTGGTCTCCACCGGCACAAGCGCAACAGCAGTGTCCTTGTACTGGGGAGAGACGGATGGCGACACCAACGAGTCGGCGTGGGCACACACCAATTTCATTGGGCCGGCCATGGCGCCGGGTGTCCTTTCGCAGTCGTTGACATCTATTCCCTCCAACACCTGGCATTACTATCGCTTCTACGCGACTAATAGTGCGGGCGCCTGGTGGGGCATGCCGGACACCGCCTTCCTGACTCGCGGCAGGCCTGTCATCCAGACTCTTTCCGCCGGCAACGTGACGGTGGATGCCGCGATCCTTAGCGCGCAGGTTACGGATACAAACCTCTCGACTCACGTCTGGGCGTACCTGGGAACCGCCGACGGCGGATACAACCCGACAGCTTGGAGCACCAGCTACTACTTTGGCCCTGTCACCGGTGAACTGCCGATCACCCTCTCGACAAACGTGTATTCACTGGTGCCCTCAACGGTTTACTACTACCGGTTCTTAGCCTCGAACGCCATTGGCTCGGCGTGGTCTGAGACGGCGTGGGAGTTCTCAACAATGTCCGCCGTGCCTTTCGTGCGCAACGACTCTCCCGCGACTTCCGTACAATCCCTGTCGGCCATCATCCCTGGCGAACTTGTCTACTCGGCCGACATCACCAACGACATCCGTATTCTCTGGGGCACATCGGACGGGGGCGCCGACCCGAAGGCCTGGGCGAACACGAACTTGGTTCTCAGCACCGACGTCGCCCAGACATTCCAATACCCCCTGACGGGACTTTCCGGCGATACGCTTTACTTCTGCCGCTTTTTTGCCGCCAACCGTTGGTCAAACTCCATCGCGCCCTCGTCGGTCGAGTTCATAACAAAATCTGATGTCAGCCGGCATCAATTCCGGTCCAGAATTGACCTCGCCGGGTACACCCGATCCGACGCTCTGACCAATTTCCCGCTGCTTGTTCTGATCGGCACCAACATCGCCGGGTACTCCGTCGCTGACATGGGATCCACCACCGGCAACGATCTGCGGTTCATGAACTCCAACTTGACGGAAGCCCTGTCTTTCGATGTCGAGGAATGGAACACCGGGGCGACCTCGTACGTATGGGTTCGTCTGCCTGAACTGCGTTCCAACACCTCCTTCTGGGTCTACTGGGGCGGATCGAACTCGCCCTCCCTCCCGCCGCAAGCGACCAATCGCTCCGCATGGGCATCAGGGCTCTACGGCGGCGTCTGGCATCTCGGTCGCCGGGACTCCGGCGTAATACGCGACGCTGGCCAGTTCGGCAACCATGGGGCAGCCTACGGCGGCTATGCGCCCGCCGTCATTGGGAAGATCGCTTCCGCCCGGAACTTCGACAACCGTGACGATCGTATTTCTGTGCCGTCATCGTCCACATTGCTGTCGGCCAACGGATATGACATGGCGGTCTCGTTCTGGATGAAGACGTCCGGCGGGTTCACCTCCGGAACCAATCGGAGTTATCTCCTTGGGACCAACGCTGCCTACACCGACGCCGCCACCATCTTCGCGCAATGCGCCGACACCAACTCCACGGACGGCTCATTCTCGGGCATCGTGGTTGACCAGAACCGAACCAACGGCTACGTCAGGATGCTGTTCGGCGGCATCCAGGGCGCCCCCCCCGCCTATACCTGTACCAACGCCAACCTCGCGGATACGAGCTGGCATCATATCGCGGTAAACGTAAACACGTTGAAGGATCAGTTTGGCAACGAGTTCTACCTCGACGGCATCCGCCAGTCCACGCAGAGCTTCACGGCCACATCGCCGTTCAATCTTTCCCGCGACATCTTCCTCGCCGACATGGACGCCGTCGGTCACGCCAAGTGGCAGGGCGCTCTCGACGAGGTTCGCTATCACCGCTCGAACATCGCTTCGAATTGGGTGTGGGCAGAGTTCATGAACACGGCGTCCAATCTCACGTTCCTCAGCATGCAGCCGGCCGAGTACGCCATGACGTCCGGCGTGGCACGTGTGCGAACGCTCCCGCCGACTTCGATTCTGGACAGCTCCGCGACACTCAACGGCGAACTGGTGTCAACCGGCGGGTACCAATCCACTGTTCATGTCTTCTGGGGCGCTGCGGACGGCGGAACAGCGCCTTCCTCGTGGTCGTCCAACAGGAGCTTCGGGGTTCAGACACCCCAGACGCTTTCCACGAATGTCACGGGGCTCGTCCCCGGCGTCATTCACTTCTATCGCTTCGCCGCTAGCAACAGCGCGGGTTGGGCGTGGGCGGCGCGGACCGAGACGTTCCGCACTACCGGCGCCCCAGTGATTGACAACAGCGCAGGTGCCACAGGCATGACTGCTAACGCAGTGTGGCTGAACGGCAACCTGACCAGCGCGGGCCTTTCCACCACGACGGTCTTCCTGCACTGGGGCGAGTCCGACGGCGGAACCGACACATCCGCCTGGAGCAACATGGTGGAACTTGCCACTCCGTCCCTAGGCGCCTTCTCGCATTACCTCACCAACTGGCCAAGCCAGACGTTGCTGCACTATCGCTTCCGGGCGACCAACTCCTATGGCAACGCGTGGGCGCCGGACAGCGCGGCGTTCATCTGGCAGGGCACACCCTACGTCCCAATGATCGAGAACTGGGAGATCGGCTACGGCAGCAACTGGTACTATTTCGGCAACGATCCAGCCGGCGACCGCAGAGGCACCTACCGGGTTGCCCCGGCTCAAGGCTCCGCCACCGATGCGGAACTCGATCTGCGCGACATCCCCGGAACGCCAAACTCTGGCTCTGCCCGTGTCGCCATCCCGTTCAGCACCCTCGGACAAAGCAACCTGTGGGTCACGTTCACTGCCCGGGCCGCAGGGCAGACCGACAGTTACCCATCCAGCGGTAAGTACTGGAGGTTCGTCAGCGCCAACCTCTACGCCAGTCCGTTCGACGGCGTGGCGATCAGTCCGGACGCCACCAACTGGTATCTGGCCAGACGCGTGACAACGCTCGACGGTCTTGCTGCGACCAACACACGTTTCGCGGCTTTCCTGGACGACAAACTCGCCGCCGGCGGATTCTCCACCGGCCCAACGCTGTATCTGGGCTTGATCGAGTCCGGTCCGCGAACTCCCCCGGGGCATCTCTTCTTCGACGACATCCGTATCGCTTCGAGCGCAACGGTCCCAGCGGAGTTCGCCGCTCCGCTTCCGTACCAGGACGGGTTTGAGAGCGGCGCCCTCTCCCGGTACTGGGACGTGATGGGCGGCGCTAGCGACGCGGGCCAGTCCTATGTTACGCCGGACACCTTCGGTCGCGGAAAGACGCCGTACGAAGGGACCTATCAACTGGCTCTGGACAGCGGAATCGCACAGGCCACGCTGAACATGCAGACCGATGACGGCGCGAATCTCTGCCTCCGGTTTGCGAACCGACCTGATGACACCAACGCCGAACTCCCGATGCCACGCGCCTTCACGCGCTATTCAACTAGCGAAGGTGTGGCCATTTCATCCGATAACATGCAATGGTTCCGAATTGCGCGGTTCACAGGCAGTGGCGGCGGGTGGAGCAGCAGCACTTTCGCCGTTGACTCGTTCCGCTACCTGTTCCCCGACTTTGATACTCTTTTGCCGCTGCGTCTGCGTTTCCAGCAAAACACGGCGCCTGCCGACACCAGGGATCGCGGGTTTGTGGACAACGTTCAATTCTTGCACGGTCCGGAGATACTCACGGCCACCCTCCCGTCCGGCATCGAGAACGCCGCCTACCCCGAGGTGATCCTCACGGTGGAAAGCGGCGGCGACCCGTACACGTGGTCCGCCCCCTGGTACTACGAGCAGGAGTATTCCGCCAACACCTTCGACCCCAACGAAGGCACCCCCGCTTACTTCTGGAGCAGGTCTGACTGTTTCCCCATCACCCTGCCGTTCGCATTCCCCTACCTGGGCGCATCCGATGCGACCCGCACATCCTATACATCCTGCTGGATAGACGTGAATGGCCGCATAGAATTCAAGAACGACCTGTCCCTCGACAGCGCCGACCCAGAGCAACTGGGGAACCAGGCGGCCATCTGCGCGTTGTGGTCCAATCTGACGACCAAACCCACAAACGACAGCGACAACGCCGTCAATGTGTACGTGTCAACCAACAGCACTTCCATCACCATCCGCTGGAAGGCGCGCTACGAGGCGAACAGCAACGACGTGAACGTGGCGGTTACGCTCTTTCGCGATGGAACCATCCGGCTCCGCTACGGTAACGGAAATGCCTCCGGGGGACTGGTGGCGCTCTGTCAGTATGGGCGTCTCCCCCACATTACACGCTACTTCGGGCAATCGAACCTGGGCTACCGCGACGACATCACCTTCCGCCCCGTTGGCCTTCCGCCCGGCATCTCGTTCGACTCAGGCAGAATCGCAGGCCGTCCCACCATCGAGTGGGACCGGCCCGTTCTTGTGCATTGCCGGAACAACCAGGGGATGATCGGGAGCAAGCTCCTTCACTTTGTCGTGAGCAACCAGTTGGAGTTCGCGACCACGGCGCTCCCGGTGGCCACACAAATGGTCGGGTATGCGATGCAACTGGAGGCCACCAATGGCGCGAGTCCATACTCATGGAATTATATCGCCCCATACGCGGAGCGCGGCTTGGGAACCGTCACCCAGGGCGCATTCACTGTCAGCGTCAACACCTACCAGTCCGGCGGCACGCGGCTGTCCGATCCGGGTGGTCAGAAGGACGCGGTCTACCTCTTCACCTTCCCGTTCACCAACTTCCCATTCTTCGGCACGGCAAGAACCAACTGCTGGGTGGACTCGAACGGCAGGCTGGTATTTGGATCATCCGCATCGTCCGATCCCACCCCAACCACCACCGAGTTCCTCCGGACCGCCATGATTGCTCCACTCTGGGCGGATATAGACATCCGGGGAGGCGGCATCTTCACGACGAACGACGACATATCCGTCTCAATACGCTGGGAGGGCGTCTATTTCGATGCGCCGGGGCTCGTGGTGAACTTCATCGTACGCCTCTGGAAAGACGGCCGAATCCAGTTCATGTACGGCGCCGGAAACGAGCTCGGCGGTTTTATCGGAATCTCCAGCGGCAACGAGCGTGACTACGTCTTAAGCTCCCGGTCCATGTCCGGCTCGATGTCGCAGGCCAACGATATCCTTTTTGAGGAGATCTTTGCCGAGTACTCGCAGATCAGCGGCGCGTCCACATGGCCTGGACTGAATGCCAGCAAGCTGAATCCGCCAGAAGCTCCGCTCGGGTTCGTCTTCCCGTTCTTCGGAGACGGTTATGACCGCATTAGCGTGTACGCAAACGGAGAGCTGCGGGCCGGCGCAACATACATGGCATCGTACAATTTCCCGTCAATACGGCCGATGAAAGCAGACATACCGCAGGTGTGCCTGAACTATCCGGACAAGGATGTGAACAGATACAACCTGGACGACTCGGCTATGTTCCTGTGGCAGGCAATCAGCGCCGACACCGCGACAGACGTGGCACGGAGCCGAAGTTTCGGCGCACAGCTCTACCATAACGGCGATGTGCGATTCCTGTACGGCCCCGGCAACCACCGGCCATACGTCACCGACACCAATAGCGTCTATGGCCCGATTCAGACGCTCCCGCCAACGGGCGTGACATACGGCGGCGCTTACTATAATGCCAGCCTGAACTCCACCGGATGGCCGGAAACCGTCATTTTCGTTTGCTCGGGCACCACGGACGGAGGGACCAGCATCGGATCCTGGGGCGCAAAGACAATGGTTACCACCAATACGCTGCCACCGCCCCGCTACTACTCAGTTCCCCGGGGAGGCCTGACCGCCGGCACCCGGTACTACTACCGATTCTTGCAGGAATCCACACCGCTTGTCTCCACCGGCACAGTTGCAGGGGCTATTGAGACGCTTCCGGCTACAGCCGTTGACTACACAGCGGCGACTTTCAACGGTCGTCTGAATACGAGTTTATGGACAATGCCCGGCGGCGGCGGGTGGAAGATGACCAATGATTGGACCAACATCGAAGTCAGACTCTACTGGGGCTTCACGGATGGCGGCAACAGCACATCGTCCTGGACGACCTGCACGGTACTGGGCAAAAACATCTACCAGAGCACAAATGCACCGCCACCGTACTTCTACTGGAGCCTCACCAACCTGAACCTGGCCAGCGGCACTTTTTACTACTATCGGTACTTTGCTTTGACCGGCGGAGTCTCGGGTGTCTGGGCAGGCACCAACGCATCCTTCCGGACTCTCACAAACATCTGGTCGGGATCCACCGCCAGCCTCCGCATCCCATACGACAAGCCGTACGGCGGGTACTCTTGCCCGAACTATCTGTCCACCAACCTCAGCTTCGAGATTCCCGGCTGGATTCCTGACGGCAACTATGGCAGCAATATCCTTTTCCGCCGGACGGGATCATACGCCTTGGAACGGGTATTCGAGTCCAACACATGGCCGGGTGTTCAACGCTATCTGGATCGCCCTTACTCCGTCTATCCGCTGAACCTTGGCTTCGTGTTCCCCGTCTTCGGCACGTACTCCAGCAACGTTCTCGTGGACACGTTTGGCCGCGTCTTCATGACGAATTCGCTGCCCGTTCAGGCCGATGACCCCGGCACCAATGCAGCCGTCTATTCCGACGGATGGGGAACGGGCGACAATGGCGGATTCGGTTTCGGAACGTGGACAAACACCCTGACGCCTGGCTCGGGAAGCGCCTTGGCATTGTGGACAAACGCGCCGGCATGGGGACGCAATGCCTGGTACGTGTACTCCACCAACGGCGGCGTGGCAGAGGCGCGGCGCGCCTTCAACAGTCCTCTCGAAACCGGAGACGTTTTCCAGATCGAGATGCACGCACCGGCGTGGTTGACCAGTACCAACAACCGCGGACATGGCATCCAACTCTTGAATGCATCCGGCGCCACGATGTTCACGTTCGCGCGCCAGGGGTATGCTAACTGGAGTTACTATTGGACCGGAACCGGTTGGACGTGGGGCTGGCTTTTCAACGTCTACAACACGCTTCAATGCACGGATGCGAGGGGCACCAATGTGCTATATCTTGGCGATAGATCCCAATCGCATCTCACTCAACCGTTGGACATTTCAGTCCGCATACTGACATCCAACACCTGCGAGCTCCTCTTCTACTCGATCTATGGCGCACCGGGTTCCGAGTGCATCCGCGCCAATGTGCAATTCAGCGCCCCGGGTCCCATCGCCGGCATCAGACTGTTTGCGGATGCGCCTGCAGCGTCGTCCGGCGTGTTCTTCCGCGACATGCGGATTGACGACCGCAGTTACGCGTCCGTTGACCCGATGCCGACCGGCATCCCGCTGATCTCGGTCCTCGGCCGGCCATACAACGGTTTCCAGGCCGGCTTGCGCAACGACATACTTCTCTTCACCAACGCTACCTCGGCCACCATCCAGTGGAATGCGCTTTCGAGAGGCAACGCCAGCGTATCGGCGCTGTTCGGAGTCACCCTCCACAATGACGGCCGGATCCAAATGCGGTACGGCAAAGGGACCTCCGGCGGGTCCGACACCGCCAACACGGACGGCGGCGTGATCGGCTTCTCCGATGGCGCCGGCAATCAGTACCTGAGCTCCTACAGCGGGCTAAGCATGTACGGTGCTCCCGACCTCTTCTTCCGTCCGCTAGGAGTTCCGTTCGGGATGGGCGTTTCCTCCAACGGATACCTGACAGGAGCGCCCTACGCCCCCGTGGGATTCACATATCTCCCACTCTACGTCGAGGATGCCGTCGGCGGATCACAGCGCACCGAGATTCCTCTTTACCTCAAGCCCAACCCTGCCAATCAGCCGCCGCGGATTCTCTCCGTCTCGCCTCCCGAAGGCATTGTGGTAATTGGCGACGACACAAACCAGATCTTCAGCGTGACCGCCATGGACCCCGAGGGGTCGAACCTCACCTACCGATGGACATGGGACACCGTCGTGACCAACATCGGCGGATCGAACATCTTCTCGCTCACGCCGGTAAGCGAAACCAGACTGCATGAGGTACGGTGCGTTGTCGGAGACGGGACCTACAGCTATACCAACAGCCGAATCGGCCCGCGATGGTTTGTCGTCATCAGCCGTGACATGGATCACGACGGCATGCCCAACGCCTGGGAAACCCAGCACGGACTCAACCCCAGAGATCCGTCCGACGCTGCACTGGACCCGGATAAGGACTTCCTCTCGAATCTCGGCGAGTACCAGAGAGGCACGAACCCCAACGACCCCGACTTCGACAACGACACACTCTACGACGGATGGGAAGTCCGCTACGGCACCGACCCGACAAATACGTCACTCAGCCCCGACGCCATGACAGTTGTCTTCAGGGGTGAATACACGAATGGTCCTATGGCGGCACGCAGGGTCTTCGTGGACACAAACAACATGGCCTATCTCGCCAACGGTCCATACGGAGTCAGCGTCATCGATGTTTCCACTCCGACAACGCCAACGCTTACCGGCTCGTTTGCCACGGCAGACTTCGCATACGACGTAATGGCCGCCTATGGCCACGCCTATGTGGCCGACGGCACGAACGGACTGGCCATCTATAC
>CAZWPN010000099.1:0-12720 GCA_964635275.1 uncultured Victivallales bacterium
AGGATCCGGACATCACGATCGTGCGGCGCCTGAAGGACCAGGCCATCTCCAACGTTGTCGCCCGCCAGTACAAGCGTCGGCTCGACGACGAATGGATGTGGTACTACGACCTTCTGGACTATGACCAGACCCTGACCTACGAGGAGGAGATCGTCTCCGGCAAACCGGTGGACGTCAAAGCGGAACTGGAACGCCGGTTCGACGCCAATGTCGTGCTGTGGGGCAACGGGAACAAGCCGGCGGACTGGACGTCGGACGCGCCCGGGGCCTACGTGGACCTGCACAGCGTGGAGAGCCGGATCGAGAAGGTGGATCAGAACCACGTGAAGTACTTCCTGGACATGGCGCCGGGGAAGAAGTGGATCCTCACTTACAGCGTAACCTACAAGATGCGCAAGGTTGAACCGGAACTGAACACGGACAAGCGGCGTGAGCCGAAGCGATGAACGAGTACAAGGGGGGGGTATGAAACGAAGAATGCTGTGGATATGTGTGGGAGTGCTGATCGCCGCTTGCGCGGTGACCGTCATGGCCGATGTGAACCTCGTAACAATCCCGAGGCGCGAAGGCACACAACTGACCATCTACAACTCGGAAGATATCACGATGGTCCGTGAAACCCGGCTGCTGACCCTGAAGAAGGGCATCAACCTTATCCAGTTCTCGTGGGCCAACACCTTGATTGACCCCACCAGCATAGACTTCCGTATTCTGGAACAGGAAAGCAAGGTGGAGTTGGTGGACACGACCTTCCCCTCCGGTCGGAACGACGCCCTTCAGTGGAACATCAAGAGCACCGTCGACGGCAAGGTCGCTGTCGAAATCCGCTATTTCACCAGCGGGATTACCTGGACGGCCGACTACGTTGGCATCGCCAACCGCAGCGAAACAACCCTCGGGCTGACCGGCTACGTTCGGGTTTTCAACAACTCCGGCGAGACTTACGAGAACGCGCAGGTCAGGCTGGTGGTTGGCACCATCAACCTGGTCGAGAAAATTGCCGATCTGGCTAACCGGCCGCCACCCGCGCCCGGCGTTCCATACGCTTCGCGCCCGGCCGAAGAGCGGGCGGCAATGCGCCGGGAGTACAGCAAAGCACTCGGCGCTGCTGACTCGGCAGAGCCATCAGCACCGCCGCAGTCAAAACCCAAGCAGGTAATCAAGGAAGGTCTTTCGGAGTACTTCCTTTTCACGATCGAAGGGCGCGAGGACATCAAGGACAAGGAGCCCAAGCGCCTGGTCGCGATGAAAGCCGCCGAGGTGCCGCTCGAGTGCCTTTACAAACTCACCGACCGTGATGGCGGCGCCATTTTCGTGAAGCATTACCGGTTCAAGAACGCCAAACTGCTGGAGGCCAATGGCAAGGAGAAGAAACTCTCGGACATGGAGAACCTGGGCGTGTCGCCTCTTCCCAACGGCATGGTGCGGCTGTTCTTCGAGTATTCCAACAAGGACCTGGCCTACGTCGGCGGAACCTCTGTCAAGTACGTGCCAATCAACGATCGCGTGGAGGTAAATGTCGGGCAGGACAAGGACATCACGATCGTGCGGCGCCTGAAGGACCAGGCCATCTCCAACGTTGTCGCCCGCCAGTACAAGCGTCGGCTCGACGACGAATGGATGTGGTACTACGACCTTCTGGACTATGACCAGACCCTGACCTACGAGGAGGAGATCGTCTCCGGCAAACCGGTGGACGTCAAAGCGGAACTGGAACGCCGGTTCGACGCCAATGTCGTGCTGTGGGGCAACGGCGACAGGCCGGCGGACTGGACGGCGGATGCGCCCGGGGCTTACGTGGATCTGCACAACGTCGAGAGCCGGATCGAGAAAGTGGACCAGAACCACGTGAAATACTTCCTGGATATGCAGCCGGGGAAGAAATGGATACTTACCTACAGCGTGACCTACAAGATGCGCAAGGTTCAGCCGGAGCTTAACACGGACAAGCGGCGCGAACCACGATAACAGGATATGAAGACCATGCAGACACACATCGGATTGTTGAACTGGAAAGGAGACCGAATCATGAAGTCGCTAACAATGGTGGGAATGATCTGTGCGGTGGGATTGTTACTGAGCGTGCCGGCGGAGGCCCGCATCAAACTGACGACCTTGCCTGAACGCGAGACCGTCCGTGTGGATATCCAGAACGGCCGGTTCACGCTCGTGGAAGAGGAGCGCACGGTGAACCTGCAGGTCGGCCGCAATCAGGTCGACTTCTCATGGGCCAACATCAGCATAGACAAGGACTCCATCGTGTTCCGTGTCATCAAGGCGGACGGCGAAGTCAACGTGCTCAACACGAATTATCCCCAGAACGAGAACGCCCTGTACTGGACCGTCAGTTCGGCAATCGCCGGTCCGGCGGTCATCCGCATCTCCTACCTGATCGGCAACATGTCGGCCGAACCTAGCTACCAGGGAATCGTGGAGAATGACGAGAAGAAGCTCCTGCTCCAAGCCTACATGACGGTCCAGAACACGTCCGGGGAAGGCTTCGGGGAATGCACGGTCCAGCCCGGAGTCGGACAGACGACGGTGCGCTACTTCCAGAACGGCGAGCGCAAACGCATGCTGGCGGCCAAGTTCGCGGATGTGCCCATCGCGAAGCGCTTCGTGTTCGATGCCAGCGTCGACCAGAACCGCACCCGCATGTACTACCGGCTCGTGAACGAGAAGGAGAAGGGCCTCGGGGCCTTCCCCTTGCCCTACGGCAAGATCCGGCTATTCATCAAGGAACCGAAGTCCGAGGGCGATGAGGCCCGCAGCCAGACGTTCCTGGGCGAGGACTGGGCGGCGTATGCGCCGCTCTTCGCGCCGCTGGATCTCTATGTCGGCGTGGCTCAGGACGTCAAGATCGAGCGGTTCACGATGCAGCCCGAGGGCGGCCCGTCCAAGCTCTTCGACGAGCTTACCTGCCCGCGGGTGCTCCTCGACGGTTCGAAGCAAGTCACATACCCCAAATTCCGGAACTACCGGACCTGCTTCCGGTATCGTCTCCAGAACTTCAAGACGGAGAAGGGTGCGCCGATCGCCGTCCCTGTGACGATTCACGAAAGCGTCGACGGCGAGTGGGAGATAGAGCGGATCGTAATGAAGGAAGTCCTTGGCGAGCGGAATGACGTGAAGGAGAACGTGATACCGTACGAGGGAATGCTCAAGGCCAAACGCATCGACGTCAGCAATGTGGAATTCGAGATCCAGTTGCCGCCCACGACGATCGACAGGAAATTCGATCTGTACATCGACATCCTGCGCAAAAACCGCCGGCACGCCGAGGATCTGGCTTCCCTGCCGCCGCCCAAGCAATGAGGGCTCCTCAACCAGATATCGAGATGGCGGTGATCCGGAATGCGCTTGGCTGGGCGAAGGTTCTGGAGGGGTAACTATTATCTTTAGGCCCGTCCCCGAGAACCCTGGGGTCCTCACCCCCTTCTCTTCCGCCTTGTGTTCCAATCCGCTGCACCCCATTCTTTCCGGCATGGCATCGCTCATGCACGCGGATATCAGCCGGCCGGCGCCCTCACGATCCGAGACGCGTCCGCGCGTCCGGCGCATCGCGATCACTCGGATGCGGAGTCGGTGGGCGGCGGGAATGTCACGGGTGTTGGTGATTGCGTTCCTGGGCGGCATGGCATCCATGGGGGCGGCGGAATCCGCCCCTGAACCGGGCAAGGAGACGACGCTGCGGTGCCGGGAGTTTCCCCAATACAGCTACCGCGTGCTTCTCCCCGAAGGATACGATGCTTCCAAGCCCTATCCAATCCTGTACACGCTCAATCCCGGCGGGGGCGGCATGGTTGCCCAACACCAAAGCGTCAGCCAGGTGCAGCCGTCGATCATTGTCGGCATCACGGGCTCCAAGAACAACAAGCCGGAACGGGAGTGTGGGGGTGAGATCTACGCGGTGATGCTGGATACGCTTGACCGGTTCAATGTGGATCCCGCGGCGCAGTATGTCGGCGGCTTCTCCGGCGGGGCCGTGGTGGCCTATATTCTCGCTCGCCAATACAAGGAACGGATCTCCGGCGTCATCGCCTCCGGGGGATGGTTGCAGAACATGTATGATCCCTGGTTCACCTATCCCCGGGGGCTTCTGGTTGCCCGCGTGTGCGGGGTTCACGACAATGGTGCCATTCAATTTGCCAAGCAGGATTTGCCCCACCTTGAAAAGGCGGGCTGCAAAGTGCGGGATTTTAGCCAGGATGGCGGACATGAGGTTGCCCGCCCGGAGAAGATCAGGGATGTGATGCGGTGGTTCGTCATTGAAAAGGCATGTGATGTGACTTCGGGCTCCGCCCGGGAGCGATCGGACCGATGGGCGGGCAATCCGTATTCAGAGGCAGTCATCGGAGAGGTGATGGATGTTGTCAAGACGTCGCCGCACACCCGGTTGGGCCAACTGGCATTGATTCATCTGTACGCCGCGATGAAAGAGGATGCCCGTTTCTGCCGGGTGGACATCCCGGGTACCGCCGCGGGCCCGGAATTGAGCGGTTTCTTCGGGTATACGGCGTATGGTGCGTCCCTGGCCAATGATCGACCGCGCTTCCGGTCCGCGGCGTATGCGCTGGACAAGGTTTGCCCGGAGAAGAACAGCAGGTGGCGCGGCATTATCGGCGCGCTCTATCTGTTCGGTCCTGGCGATACCGTTGTGGATCCCGTGGCGGGTATGGCGTTTGTCGAGGGCTCCGCCACCGTGATGGACACACCCCTGTTCAATCAACTGGTCTACGCGGCGGCCCTGCTGAAGAACGGCAAGGTCACCGAAGCCGCGAAGGCAGCCGCCCATATCACGGCTCCGCCGGATGCACCCAAGCTGTCCCCTGTGGTTGCCAATCTCACGAAAAGCCTCCAACAGGGACCATCCGCGCTGGATGCAGGTGTCTGGTTGGGCTATTTTGGCGAAGGTGACTGATCACGCCATATCAGTCCTTCTTCATTGGCGCGGGTATGATTACACGGATGGTTGTCAAAGACGTTGAGCAGGCTCCGGAAGGTGACGGCACCGTGTTCGGAATGGGGTTCCGGCGCCTCGTGTGGGAGAACCGACCTGGCCCCGCGGTTTGTGCTGGCCACGGAGTCGCCGAAGAAGTAGAACACTCCATCGTCCATTCAATGAGAGGCCGACAATGAGACTGAGTGACCCATGCACAAGAAGTACATTGGCATAGACGGGGGCGGCACCAAGACCTTGGGTGTGCTGGCGGACGATTCGGGCGCGATCCTGGCCACATTCAAGGACGGCCCTTCAGCCATCGTCGGCGCGCCGTCGGCCGAATCCCTTGCGGTTCTTCGCTCGGTCCAGTCGCGGCTGTGCGAGACTGCCGGCGTGCGTCCCGCCGACATCGCAGGGCTGGGGTTGGGGCTGAACGGCGTCGATTTCCCGGAAGAGACGATCATGCAACATGCGGCGCTGTCCGCTGCGTTGGGGATTCCGCGGGATCGGTTCATTCTGGTCAACGACGGGATCGTTGCCCTGTGGGGCGCAACGGCGGCGGAGGCGGCTGTGATCCTCCAACACGGGACCGGCTTTACCGCCGCCTATCGGGACGCCTATGGCAATGAAAGGCCGTTCGACAATCTCGATGCCGGCCGTTTCTATGACCTGCGCGGGGAGGCGCTGGCGCTGGTGGCCCGCATGATTGACGGCCGGGCGGCGGTCTCCCCGCTGAAGGCCGCCATCCTTGCCGTCCTTGGGTATCCCGCGGAGAAGGACTACGGGGAGATCGTGTTTCTCCGGAAGATTACGCCGGTCCAGGCGGCACAGTTGCTGCCGGAGATTCTACGCGTCGCCGAGGCGGGTGACGCCGCGACGTGCGCCCTGGTTGAGCGTGCCGTTGCCGATTATGTTTGCACCGCGGGGGCGATGATACGGAAGATCAATCACGGGGAACCTGACGTTATATTTGGCGGCGGTCGCCTCCTGTCGGCGCCGGACTTGTTCTGGTGCCGGCTTGTCGAAGGTGTGCGTCAGGAATGCCCGGGTGCGACGGTCAAGCGGCCGGCACTCTCGCCGGCCATCGGTGCCGTCATCATGGCCGCTCATGCAGGCGGCTGTGCGCCGCCGCGATTCTTTTCGGGTAGGTTGCCATGAACCGTGTAATGTCGGATGTGCAGGAGCGGGTGGCGCCGGTGGGGACGTTGAGCGTCGGCCAGGGCGACTCGGCACTGCCGGCGCTGGTATTCAGTTCGCCGGATGCGATGGGCGCCTACGCCGCCCAGTTGATCCTTGACGGGATGCAGGCGGCGCGGACCGCCGGCCGTGCGTATCTCCTGGGTTGTCCCACAGGGCGCACGCCCATGCCGACGTACCGGGCGATCGGCCGGAAGGCTTCGGCCGATGGGGGCGATCTTTCCGGCGTCGTGCTCGTGATGATGGACGACTACGTCGTACCAGCCGGCGCCGGATTTGGGCACTGCCCGGCCGGGGCGCACTACAGTTGCCGGCGCGCGGCCAACGTGGATATCGCCGGCGCGATCAACCAGGGGCTGCCGCCGGCCTATCGCATTGCCCCGGATCACATCTGGTTTCCGGATCCTGCCCGACCGCAAGCCTATGATGAGCGCCTGGAGAATACCGGTGGGATCGACTTCTTCATCACCGCCTCCGGCGCCTCTGACGGGCATGTTGCATTCAATGCGCCGGGGAGCGCTTTGGACAGCGTCAGTCGCATTGTGCCGCTGGCCGAAACGACCCGTCGTGACAACCTGGGCACCTTTCCGGATTTCAAAGGACTCCATGAGGTGCCCTCGCATGGCGTCTCCATCGGGCTGGGATCGATTCGCAGCTTGTCGCGCCAGGTGGCGCTCCTGATTCATGGGGCGGGAAAGCGTAAGGCCGTGAAGCGGCTCCAAGCGTGTCGGGGATTTGATCCGGCGTGGCCGGCGAGTTTCATATTCGAGTGCGGGAACGCGCTCATTCTGATCGACCAGGAGGCAATGAGTGAATAGATCGATTACCGTTGCAATCATGGGCGCCGGCAGTTCGTATACGCCGGAACTCATGGACGGATTCCTGGGGCTCGATCCGGCGCGGTTGCCAGTGGCGGAGTTCCGCCTGTTCGACACGAATGCGGAGCGCCTCGGTGTCATGGCAGGGCTTTCCGAACGCATGGTGCGCCGGCACGGGCGGGATATTGCCGTGAAGACATGTGCGCGACTGGAAGAGTCCCTTGAAGGCGCGGATTTTGTCATCACCCAGATCCGCGTGGGCGGCATGCAAGCGCGCTGGCTGGACGAGAGCATCCCGCTCAAGTACGGGATCCTGGGGCAGGAGACCACGGGGCCGGGAGGCATGTTCAAGGCGTTGCGGACCATTCCCGCGATGCTGGAGATCGCCAGCGCGGTTGAGCATGTGGCGCCGCAGGCGTTCATCCTGAACTACACCAACCCCAGCGGGATTGTGACGGAGGCGGTCACGCGCCATACGGACGCCAAGATCCTCGGGCTCTGCTCGGGAATTCCGCTGATCATCGAGGAGATCAAGAAGGACTTTGGCGTGGACTACCCCGGGATGCATGCCTACTGCGTGGGTTTGAACCATCTCGGGTTCATTCATCGCATTGTCAGCGGTGGGAAGGATGTGATTGGGGAGATTATAGAGCGAATGGCGGCCCGGGAGTCCCGCCACGGCAAGGATGCGGATGCGCTCAACCAGTTTGCGGTGGAGATCGGGGCCATTCCCATCGGCTACCTCGACTACTACTTCCGGCGCGGCCGGCTGGTGCGGAAGTTGCAAGCCCAGGATAAGACCCGCGCGCAGCAGATCATGGACCTTGAGAAGGCGGTCTTTGCCGAAGCGGCCGTGCCGGGTGCGGATCAGAAGCCGGAAACGTTGTGCAAGCGGGGCGGGGGCGGCTACTCGGCGGTGACCTTCGCGGCCATGGACGCTCTTTACAACGACACCGGCGAGGAGCTGGCGATCAGCGTGCCGAACCAGGGGGCGGTGGACGGGATTGAGGCCGAGGATGTCGTTGAAGTTGTTTGCCGGATCGGCCGGAAGGGCGCAACTCCGATCCGGGTCGGCCCTATTCCGCTGGCGTTCCGCGGGCTGGTTCATGCCGTGAAGGCGTACGAGGTTCTGACGGTGGAAGCGGCGATGAAGCGCGACCGGCGCCTGCTCAAGCAGGCGTTGCTCAATCATCCGCTGGTCGGCGATGCGGAAGTTATTGACCCGATGCTCGACGAGATGATCGCCGCGCACGGTTTGTGGAAGGCGTGAGGAAGGGTTCAAGAACGACGAATGAGGTCGGAAAACAGACAACAGGAATGAGGCGAAATATATGACAATACGAGTGGGAATGATCGGGGCGGGCGCTATCGCGGATGATCACTGCACATCGGTCAGCAAGTATCCGGGCGCTGAACTTGTGGCGGTGGCGGATATCAGCCGGGATCGCCGTGAAGCCGTGAAGCAAAAGTACGGCATGGCCCGGGCGTACGCGAAATGGGAAGACCTGGTGGCGGATTCCGGCGTGGACGCCGTGATGATCGCGTTACCCAATGCCTTGCACGCACCGGTCAGCGTGGCGGCGCTCAAAGCCGGCAAGCACGTGCTCATCGAGAAGCCGTTTGCACTCAGTTACCGCGAGGCGAAACAGGTGGCCGACACGGCAAAGAAGATGCGCAAGGTCTTCATGCTCGGCATGAACCTGCGTTTCTGGCCGGAAGTGCAGTCGCTGCGGACAATCGCCGGGCGTGGCGATCTCGGCGAAATCTATCATGCCAAGGCCTATTGGTACCGGCGTACGGGGTCGCCGAAGATGGGGACGTGGTTTGTGAACAAGAAACTGGCCGGCGGCGGCTGCATGCTCGATATCGGCGTGCATTTCCTCGATCTCGCCCTCTACATCACGGACAACTGGAAGCCGACCTGCGTCAGCGGCCAGGTCTACACGAAGTTCGGCAACCGGGGCATCGGCGAGGGATTCTGGGGCAAGTCCGACCGCGATCCGAAGCTAAAGTTCGACGTGGACGATTTTGCCACCGGGCTCGTCAAGTTCCAGAACGGGATGACGCTCGAACTGAACGTCTCCTGGGTTCTGCACCAGGAGCAGGATAACCGTAACAATATCCAGCTTTACGGGACCGAAGCCGGTGCGGACTTGATACCGGTGAAGGTCTTCCGCTCCGGTAAGAACGCGGGCGAGTACGAAGTGGTGAAGCCGGAGAGCGTCCGCATTCCGCATCATTACGAGAACCGCCAGGCGAACTGGCTGGATGCGATCCTCGGAGGACAAGCCCATCTGTACTGTGGAGCAGGCGCTGGTCGTCCAGAAGATTTTGGACGGTATCTACGAATCCTCGGCGAGCGGGAAGGAAGTCCGCATTCGCTGAACGCGATGATGGAGAGGAGACAGAAGTTCATGCAAATCAAGCAAGTGGTGATGGTGGAAAAGCGCCGTGTGGAACTGCAGAACGCGACGCTGGATGAGAATCCTGGTGCTGACGGAATCCTGATTCGAACGGAGCGGACGTTCGTTAGCGCAGGAACGGAGCTGGCAAACTACATGGCGAAGGAGCCCGCGGTTTACCAGAAGGGTTCGTGGTGCGCCTATCCCTGGCGCGCGGGCTATGCCAATGTCGGCATCGTCGAGGCGGTCGGTCCTGCTGTGACGCGCGTGGCGAAAGGGCAACGGGTCTTCACGTACGGCGCGCACGCCTCGCACGTGAAGTTCAACCAGGGTGACTTCGTGGTCGCGGTACCCGATGGCCTGGACCCAGCCGCGGCGGCGACGTCCCGCATGGCCGGGATTGCCACTTCGGCCATGGCCATCGCGGATCGCGCCATGCATCAGCCGGTGGTGCTTGTTCTTGGGCTTGGAATTGTCGGGAATCTGGCCGCGCAATCGTTCCGGATTCTCGGCGGCAAGGTCGTCGGCGTCGATCCGATTGCCTCGCGTCGGCAGGTTGCCGAGCGGTGCGGGATTTCGCGCACACTGCCCGGCGGTGATACGGCGGATATCAAACAGGGGCTCAAGCGACTGGTGGGTGTCGAGCAGGCGGATATCTGCATTGACGCCAGCGGGCTGACCCCCGTGGTCATACAGGCGTTGGCCTTGACCGCCAACTGCGGGCAGTTGATCCTGCTCGGCTCGCCCCGTGCGCCGTTCGCCGGTGATCTCACGGCCGCCTTTAGTGAGATCCACTTGCGGAACATTACGGTCCGCGGTGCGCTGGAGTACTTCCTGCCGGCCTACCCGGTGCAGTCCATCTGGGGCGGACGCACACCGCCGCTGCTCTCGCTGTGGGAGAAGCAAAAGATCATCTTCGACTGGATTCTCGACGGCCGCATGTCGATCGATCCGCTGATCTCGCACCGGCTTCCGCCGGAGAAGATTGTGGACGCCTACGAGGGGTTGCTCGCAACCCCTGAGGTGTTCACGGGCGTTGTGATCGAATGGAACAAGTAGTTCAGGCGCTGACGGGGTCAGCCACTGATGGGTGACCCCGTTAGGCTCTGACCCCGTCAGGCTCGACCCCGTTAGGCTTGGTTGTTCGTAAACACGCCATCGCGTCACCGTCCTTGTTCGTACGCACCCAGGTCCGAGACCTGGTTCTGTACCCTCGACTTTCCATCGAGGTCCCTGGCAGACGACGTCATCCAAGGCTGATTTGTCCCCTTGTCAATGCACGGCGACCCGCCGGCGTTTGCGTCTTGCTCGCATTGTTCCCGACAATGGTGCAGTTCTCCAGCAGACTGCCGCCGCCCAAGGACACCCCGCCGCCGCCTTCCCAGTGCGCCGTGTTGCGCGCAATCAGGCAGTTCCGGATTGTGGTATTGCCCCGGGCAAGCTCACCACAGGTGAGCAAGTGAGCGCAGCGAACGCGTCAAATTGGCGGAGAGGGTGGGACTCTCCACATCGCTCCAATGCCGGACTCGTAAGCTCTTGCTGATAAACACGATACGAAAGAAGCCTCTTTCCGATGCTCGCAGGTAGGTGATGGGTAGGTGAAATTGCTGTCGATTCTCACAGGTAGTCGGCAATGCTTTCCAGACTCAACCCCAGCCACTCAACCTTGTAGCCCGGATAGGATGCCAGCACCCCGCTCGCCTTATTCTTGAGCGAGCCGATACTGAGTTTGGCCTTGTTGAGTTTGATGTCCGCCACGACGATGTGCTTCTTCATGTCGTTCAGGGCGACCAGATCGATTTCGTTCTGGTTGCCCCTTTCCCAGTAGGCCCCGATTTGGTTGAACCTGCCGGTGTCCGCCAGAAGTTCGTGGAAGCATTTCTCCAGCAGCACGCCACAGTAGGTGTCGTAGTCCCGAACGATGACATCCCGGACATACTGGAAGTTCCCGGTCTCGATGGCGGAACGGTTGCGATAAAGGAATCGGAACCAGAAATTCAGGAAGTTGTCCCTGATCCTGTACTTCTGGGTCCGGGAATTCGGCTTGGCGTTGATGGGTTTGTGTTTCGATATCAGACCGAAATCGTCTTCCATCCGATCCAGATACCCGCCGATGTCCACCTCCAAGAGGGACTCGATTTCAGTCCGGGCCGTCTTGCCGCAAGAGATCAGTTCAAGGATCGAGAAGTAGGTGCCGTATTCCTTGCCGAACTCCTCGATCAGCAGGTTTCTGCCCTCGTTGATGAAGGGGGAGTCCGCTTGCAGGACGAAATTCATCATCCCGCCAAAGGTGAGGGCGGAGTTGGCCGTCAGCAGTTCCAGATACTTGGGCAAGCCCCCCGTCAGGACATAGACATCGAACAGTGCCCTCAGCCCTTTGGAACCATGATCGGCCAAGACATCCCGGATCGTCCTGACGGGAAAAGGCTTGAGGAAAAGGGTTCGGTCAGCCCTGCCGAACAGAGGCTCCTTCTTCTCCTCGAATATCTTGTGCATCAAGGAGTACACGGAACCGATGCAGATCAGGTTCATCTTGCAGGCGGCCTTGTTCACGTCCCACATGTGTTGAATTTCGGAGTACACCGCAGGGTTGATGGTGTAGAACTCCTGAAACTCATCGAGAATGACGGTGAATCGTTCTTTCTTGGCGAGTTCGATGAGGAGCAGGAAGATTTCCCTAAAGGTCTTGATCTCGCCCACCACGGGAACGTCGAATTGCTTCCTGATCTCTTCGAGGAACTCAATGCAGAGGAGAGTCTCCGGCTTCTTTGAGACAAACAGATAGAGGTGCTTATGGCTTCTGGCGAACTCCAGAGCCAAGGCGGTCTTCCCGACCCGCCTGCGACCGGTAATCACGGTCATTCGGGCTTGGTTGCCGGTCTGCCGGTGGAGTTTCTGGAGTTCCGCCATCTCACGCTCTCGGTTGTAGAATCTCATGGAATACCTATCTTCCCGCACCCAATAGACGTGCTCTATTTAGCGTAATGCCCATTACGGTAATACGTAGTACGGTAGAATGCAAAGCGAAAACGCATGGTTCGCCCGCTGGCCATCGCCGGACTCTCGTGGTAGCCTGTGCCCATGAACGCATCCCCTTGCCTTGCCATTCTCCATGTGGCAGGCGGTCGGATGGAGTCAATCGATAGAGACCCCGTGCCGCCGTGGGCGTGGCGGAAGGCGGAGAAGGGCGAGGTAAAGGAGAAGTAAGCATGAAGGTCCTCCTGACGTTGTGCATGGTGGTGGCGGCAGTTGCGGCGTACGCGAACGCCCAGACGCAGACCGTCAGTGCCTTCACGATACTCGGCGCAACCTATGAGGGTGAGGTCAAAGACGGGAAACGATGGTCAACTGCCAGTACCGG
>CAZWPN010000099.1:12730-13051 GCA_964635275.1 uncultured Victivallales bacterium
ACCGGGTGGTGTTCGACACCAACCGCTATCCCCAGCCGTCACCTCGCGCCCCTGCATGACTATGCCCTCTGTCATGGCGCCAAGAGTAAGGCAACCGGCCCAACCGAATTCAGCCCAAGAAAGAACTTTTTTTCGGTTGCGTTTCGGGGGGCGGGGTAGACTATGCTTTGTGTCGAGAGGATTGGCTGGGGCCAATTCTCTCAGGTGCCCGTCCGCTGCGGACGGGCACCTGAGTAGTTACTTCTTATCAATCAATAGGCATGGCGATGAATCTTTCTGAACATGAGGCACGGATCAGGCGGGTGATGCAGTGGTTTGGCC
>CAZWPN010000100.1:0-6149 GCA_964635275.1 uncultured Victivallales bacterium
CAAGGGTTGGCGCTGCCGCACAATGCCGAAACGTTTAGGTTGGACATGGAGTGCGTTGATGCCATCGTTATCAGCCATGGCCACTATGACCATACTGGCGGCCTGGCATATGCGCTGGGCCAAGCACCCCAAGCAATGCTGTTCCTGCATCCGTCAGCCCTCATCCGGCGCTTCGCCTGTCGGGACGGCAAGGCCCGCGAGATCGGCATGCCCGCGTTTGTTCGCGAGGCCGTCGAGGAACGGCGGCCATCGATCACATGGACCCGGGGCCCCACAGAAATCGCTCCGGGCATGTTCGTAACGGGTCCGATTCCCCGCAAAAACGGCTTCGAGGACACGGGCGGACCGTTCTTTCTCGATGCGGACGGGACCGTGCCTGATCCCATCGAGGACGACCAAGCCATGTGGATGGAAACCCCTGGTGGGGTTGTCGTGCTGCTAGGTTGCGCACACTCTGGGGTGGTGAACACTCTTGACTACATCCGGGAGCAGACCGGCCAGGAGGAGCCGATTCGGGCCATTGTGGGCGGGATGCACCTGGGCTCCGCGTCGGACGAACGTATAACCCAGACCATCGAATCCTTGCGTCAATTGAACATCGTGGGCCTATGGCCGTGCCACTGCACCGGGGCAACCGCGACGGCGCAGTTGATGGCAGCCTTCGGCGATCGTTACCACACATGCGGCGTAGGCACGAGGGTGGAGTTCTGACATGTCTGCACTGTTGGCTATTGTCAGGTTTCAGTTCATGGTGGCCGTGTTCCGACTCCGCGACTGGTGGAGACCGCGCCGCGAGGTGCTCCAGGATGTCGGCATTCGGCCCGGTTTCCACGTCCTCGACTTCGGGTGCGGGACAGGCAGTTACATCCGGGAGACGGCGAGACTGGTGGGCGAATCCGGGGAGGTCTACGCGCTCGACATCAATCCCCTGGCCATCGAGGCGGCCAATAAGCTCGCGGCGGCGCATGGCCTGCGGAACGTGCGGACTATCCTGTCGGATTGCGCCAGCCGGTTGCCGGATGAGAGCGTGGATGTCGTCCTGCTCTACGACATCCTGCATGACCTATCGGCCAGCGCTGAAGTGCTGCAGGAAATCCATCGCGTCCTGAAGCCGAGCGGCATCCTTTCGATGAGCGACCATCACTTAAAGCCCGCGGACATCGTGACCCGCGTAACGGCCGCGCACGGGTTCCGGCTCGTGTCATCAGGCATGATGACACACAGCTTCGCCAAGGAGAAGGAGGAGAAGACATAATGAAGGAGCAGGAGAACGTGTGTTGTGGGGGACCAAGTCTGATTTTCGCATGTTCTGGGGCAGCGGATGTCGGCGCCATAGCGGATCAGGCGGCACGGAAAATGACTAAGGACGGGGCTGGCAAGATGTTCTGCCTGGCTGGCATTGGCGGCCGAGTGTCAGGGATCATGGCAACAACACAATCTGCGGCGCGAATCATGGCCATTGACGGATGTCCGCTAAACTGCGTGAAGAACAGTCTGGAGCAAGCGGGGTTCAGGAAGTACGAGCACCTACAATTGGCCGATTTGGGCATGGAGAAGGGCAAGACACCGCCGACAGCGGAGGCCATTGCGAACGTGGCGAAGGCTGCATCTGTGAAGTTGGTGTCTTGACACCGCCTTCCCCGTGGGCCATGCTTACGGCCGTCGTGATTGGGGTTTGCGCCATGACCAGGGTGTGTCGAATAGCCGGGGTTTTGCTTCTCTTCTTATTCCTGGGCGGCTGGCTTGTCCTTCCCGCCGGTCACAGGGGCCACTGCTCCGACGCCGCAGGTTCGCACGACGTTACGCAGTGTCCGATCTGCCAACTCGCAAGTACGCCTGTCATGGCCGCGGTCTCACAGACCGAACCGATTGATCATGTTTTCGCTGTCGGCCATGTTGATCTCTCTCCCTCCTTTGTTCCTTCTGCCGTTCTGCGCGGTCCCACTAAGGCGCGTGCTCCTCCTTCCCTCTGAGATTGCCCAGTCCTTCGCTTCTCCGCTCGCAGCGGAGTGGCCCCGTGCTGGGCATTCCATGCAGCCAAAGGCGACCGCTTCAGCGCACTCTCTCACTCAGCAAGAAAAAGGAGGATTTCCCAATGGCATCACGTCAACTCACGCTTCTGTTTCCGATCATAGGAATTATCATCGCGGGGACACCAAACGTCCAAGCGCAGCAGATATCCAGCCCGGCCAGCGGATCGGCTCTCGTGCGAGCCGCTCAGTCATTCAACCCGGACATGTCCGTAATCGTGGACATGTACTACCACACGGACGATTCGGAGGAGGGCATCAGCCACATCCTGGAGGAAATGTCCGGTTTCGGCCACGTCCACAGCGATGAGGAGCACCACCACCATGGCGTCGAGGATGGGTTCAACCTCCGCCATCTGGAACTGCAATTATCCGCCACCGCCGATCCGTATTTCAAAGGCTCGGTCATAGCCGCGGTCTCTGAAGAAGGAGCGGAACTGGAGACGGCCGAAATGGAGACGACTTGCCTTCCCTACGGACTCAAACTGCGGGGCGGGAAGTTCTACAGCGATTTTGGCTACATCAACGCCCAGCATTCGCACCAGTGGGACTTTACCGATCAGCCCTTGATCTACAAGCTCTGCCTCGGTGACCACGGTTTGAACGACAAGGGCGTCCAGTTGTCCTGGCTCGCGCCGACCCCATTCTACCTCATCGCCGGCGTGGAAGCCTTCCAGGGCGAGAACGAAACCATGTTCGCCTACGACGGCGAGGCGCCGTTGCCATCACATGACGGGCCGCGCCTAGGCGTCGCATGGTTGAAGGGCAGCCCCAATCTGCCCGGCAACCACGCACTGCAAATGGGCATCTTCGGCGCTTCCGGCAAGCATCAGGAAGCGCATGACGGCGATGGCGACGGTACGGAAGACCACTGGATGGACGGCGACAGTTCCTTCTGGGGCGGCGACTTCGTCTACAAATACAATGCCCCATCGGCCTATAGCCAAGGCGATGTTGTCTTCCAGGGAGAGTACTTCAGCCGCCGCAAGGCCCTCGATGTCGTAGCCCACGATCTTGCGCCGACTCTGGTCGGAAACAGCCGCACAGACGATCAGGACGGCTACTATGTTCAGGCCATCTACGGCTTCCTTCCGCGCTGGCGCGCGGGGCTCCGCTGGGAACAGGTCGGTCTGACGAACGAATCCGACCTGCCGGATGGAACGAGCGAGACCTACGGAAGCAGTTATCGGACGGGCGCCATGCTAGACTTCACGCCGTCCGAGTTCTCGCGCCTTCGCCTGCAGGTCAACCAAGGGTCGTACGAGACCGCCGATGGGCAGGAGGATGTCACGGAAGTGTACCTCCAATGGATGCTGTCGCTCGGCGCACACGCCGCACACAAGTTCTGAAAGGAGAACTCACAATGACTCGGCACTCTATCTGGGCAGTTGCTCTCTTACTTGCTGCTTGTCGGCAGACCGTTGCCGCTGACAAGCCACTGAACGTTGTTGCCACCACGGCGGACTTCGGCGCTATCGCCCGTGAAATCGCCGGAGACAGGGCTCAGGTCACCGTCCTTGCCCAACCAGGTGAGGATGCTCACTTCGTGACGCCGAAGCCAAGCTACATCGCCAGGCTCGCGAAGGCCGATGTGCTCATCGAGGGTGGCGCGGAACTCGAGATCGGTTGGTTGCCACCCTTGCTGGACGGTGCGCGCAACCCGAAACTGGCCGTGGGGCAACCATGCCACGTTGCCTGTGCGGAGGGGCTGGCGCTGCTAGAAGTGCCAACCACACTGGATCGAGCCAAGGGCGACATACACGCCATGGGCAATCCTCACTTCATGACCGATCCCGTCAACGCCCGGCACGCAGCGGAGCGGATTTGCGGCGCGCTTGCCGTAGCGGATCCACCGAATGCTGAGAACTACCGCGAGCGGCTGAATACGTTCACCAACCGCCTCGATGTCAAGCTCATCGCATGGCAGAAGCAGCTTGAGCCATTCCGCGGCAAGCGCCTCGTGGCTTTCCACAACTCGTGGCCGTACTTTGCTACCCGGTTCGGGCTCAAGATCGACATCTTCTTGGAGCCGAAGCCAGGCATCCCACCATCGCCGGCCCACTTGGCGGGAGTGGTGACGACCATGAAAGCTGAGCGCATCGGCGTTGTCATTGTTGAGCCGCACCAGAACCGGAAAACGGGCGAGACGGTTGTCGCGAAGACAGGGGCGCAACTCGTGGACTTCGCGCAGTATCCCGGCGGAGTGAAGGGCACCGAAGCCGGGTATATCGAACTGATCGACTACCTGGTCAATACACTCGCCACAGCGTTCAGGAACGGCCCCACATCAAAGGAGTAGGAAGATGAGCGAGGCATTCGAGATCATGAAATGGCCCTTCGTGGCCTGCCTACTACTGCCAGGGATGCTGGTGTACTTTGGGCTCCACATTGTGCGCCGCGAGATCATCTTTGTTGACCTCGCGCTCGCGCAAGTCGCGGCCCTGGGAATCTGCGTGGCGATCCTTCTGGGCCATGACTCCCACGACTGGCAGACCACCGCATGGTCGGGGGCGCTCACCTTCGTGGGCGCAGCAGTCCTAACCCTGACCCGTCCCAGCGGACGGCGGGTACCACAGGAGGCGCTCATCGGCATCGTGTACGTGGTGGCCGCGGCCGCCTCGTTCCTGCTGTTAAGCCGCAGCCCGGAAGGCAATGAGGAACTGCGCCGGACACTCGTTGGCGAGGTCTTGCTCGTGCGCCCCGGGGAGGTCCTTCGCACATTCGCCCTGTTTGTGGCGGTGGGCGCGGTACACGTGGTGTTCCGGCGCCAGTTCGTGCTCCTCTCGTTCGACCCGGAACGCGGCCGTTCCGAGGGTTTGCGTCTGTGGTGGTGGGATTTCCTGTTCTACGTGCTGTTCGGCGTCGTTGTGACCAGTTTCGTTCGCATGGGGGGCGTGCTTCTGGTCTTCTCGTATCTCATCATCCCTGCGGTCTGTGCCAATCTGCTCGCCACTTCATTGCGGGTGCGCCTCGCTGTGGGGTGGAGCATTGCAACGCTATCGAGCGTTGCAGGACTCTACGCCTCCTATCGCCTGGATCTCCCCACCGGCGCGGCTGTTGTATGCGCCCTTGGTTTAGCCCTTCTGCTGACAGGAATCGGAAGGGCCGTGGGTTTCCTTACAGGACGATGATCGTCAGTTCCATGGTCCTGCACCACATTCCGGACGTGCCCTAGACGGTTCGGCGGCTTCGACCTTGTCTTCGGCCTAACGGGTGGATTGCTCTGGCCGATCTGGATTCGGAGGATGGCACGTTCCACCCCGATCCGACCGGCGTTTGTCATCACGGCCTTGACCGTAACGAAGTCTGCCGATGGTTGCAGGATGCCGGATTCGGTGAATGCCCTGAGCAAACGAGCATCGCGAGTGCGTCGAAGGGCTTCTTCGTGAATTGGACTGTTTACATCCTCAAATGCAGACTGAATGCGCCCCCGGCGGAGCCGGGGAGGCGCATGCAGTTTGCCAATCGACGTCTGCAAATCAGACCGCCTTTTCGATTGAACGAGCGGTGGTAAGGTGCTAACATGCTTATATAAAGGTGGGGGGGGATATGCCAGAGCATGGATATGTGAAGGCAGATTTTGACGGTGCCCTTGCCTCATACCGCAAGCGTTTCGGCGCGGAACCGCCGGGTGTCGGGTGCTCGCTCGCGCGGTACTGGACCATTCTGGACGGGTTGGAATCGGGATGTGCCGTGGATAAGGCAAAACTAGACGCCCACGAAACGACGGTCGCCAAGATCACCGACCGCTATGCCAGGGTCTTGGTTGATGTGCCAACTGTTTCCCCGCCGTTGCGCAGGGCGCACCTCGTGACACGGCCCGCAGTCAGCAGGTTTGGCATGGTGCCGTGAGCCCTGACGCACACTACAGCGCGACCCTTCCTACATGATCTTGAACTTCGGCAGATCCTGGATGTCCACCGAGCCGATCAGGTGGCCGAGGTTGTCGGTCACGGGCAGATCGTCAATGTTGTGGGTCTCGAATATGCGCAGGACATCCACGGCGAGTTGCTCCCCGCGGACGGAAACCGGTTTGGCGGTCATAACCGACTGAACCGGTTGGCGGAGCAGGTCGGGACGGTCCGGCAGATGGCGGCGGAGGTCGCCGTCGGTGAAGAT
>CAZWPN010000100.1:6249-7631 GCA_964635275.1 uncultured Victivallales bacterium
GCCATGTTGAAGGGACATGCCTCCTTTTCCACGGTGACGGGGATCGTCACGTCGCTGCACCGGGCCAGCGGACTGTCGGCGGCGCCAGTCACCGCTATGATGGTGACGCCCAGGCGACGGGCGACAGGGACGAGGTCAAGCAACTCCGCCGATTCTCCGGAGTAACTCAGGGCCATCAGGACATCACCGGACGAAAGTATTCCGAGATCCCCGTGGAGTGCCTGGGATGGGTTCAGCACGACACTGGTGGATCCGGTGCTGGCCAGCGTAGCGGAGATCTTCTGGGCGATGTGGTAGTTCTTGCCGATGCCTGAAACCGCGATCTTACGGTTCTGCGCGAGGCCGTCGAGGATTACGGTGACGGCGTTCTTGAATCCCTCTCCCAGCAGTGCTCTAACATGTGCAAGAGCCTGCATTTCAATGGTCAGCACCTCACGAGCGCGCTCAATGACGTCCATCGGGTTTCCTTCCTCCGGGTTGCCCGGAACGGTTTGACACCAGCGTGCGAATGGCCTCAACAAGAAGCCAGAGACTGAGGACGAGTAAAAGGACGCCGACAAGCCCGGAGATAAGCGTGTCAGGGGTCATTGTGCCGCCATGGGAAAGGGCGCGCAGCGCCCGGGCGAACCCGGAAATCTGCAACCACAGCGACCAGAAGGTCATGGTCATCATGAAGGTCATGGGAATCAGGGCGATCCATGCGTTACGCCCCGTACGGCGCAACCAGACGGCGAGGGTCAGGAGCGTCAGGCTGGCCAGGAGCTGGTTGCTTGTCCCGAAGATCGGCCAGGCGACGAGGTATCCTTTCTCGCGCGTCAGCATCAGGAAGATGAAAGGCAGGACCAGTGAGGCTAAGGTTGCCAGAATGGCGCCGGTTCTCGATTGGATGCCGAGGAGTTCCTGAAGAATGTAGCGGCTCAGGCGAGTGGAGACGTCCAGGGTGTCGTAGACGAACGTCGAGAAGGCGAGGAGGGCGAAAGGGAATGCCACGCTGAACCCGACGCCGACCAGGCCCAGGTAGGAAGCGATGCCGTTGGCGTAGATCAGGTTCGGATCGGACTTCAACATGGCATCGCCCTTGGGCAGCATCATAACCGTTGCGAGCGCGAGGACGGCAACGAGCCCCTCCAGCAGCATGGCACCGTAGCCCACCGGGCGGGCATCGCTCTCGCGGGCCAGTTGTTTAGACGTGGTCCCTGAACTGACTATCCCGTGGAAGCCGGAGCATGCACCGCAAGCCACGGTTATGAAAAGCATGGGGAAGAGCAGCCGCGCGTTGGCGAGGCTCCGGAAATCGGACGTCAGGTTGAAGGCTGGATACTGGATGGTGAATCCGCCAAAGATGGCTCCGACGAGTCCGATTGCAATGACCAGATACAGCA
>CAZWPN010000100.1:7731-13045 GCA_964635275.1 uncultured Victivallales bacterium
GCCTGGATTGTCTTGAAAGTCTGGGCGGTGATGTCGGTGAAGGCGATGATGACATACTCCAGACAGAGCCAGACGAAAATCAGGAAGAGCATATACGATGTTCTGGACATGTTCTCGCGCACGACGGTTCCTATGGAGACGGCGCGGCTGCGCACGGATGCAACCAGGCTGGCGAAGTCGTGCATTCCGCCGATGAAGATGGATCCGACCAGAATCCAGATGAGGGCGGGAACCCAGCCGAACCAGATGCCGGCCAGAATGGGGCCCACGATGGGACCGGCGGCTGCCACAGCAGAGAAATGCTGTCCCAGAAGGAGAAAAGCAGGCGCCGGAACGTAGTCAACGCCGTCGTTGATCACGCACGCAGGGGTGGGATTATCGTCGCAGATGTCCATGTGGCGCGCGAGATACCTTCCGTACGTCCAGTATCCGGCGGCCAGCACAACGATCGTCAGCACAACGATGAGAGCTATCACGGAACACCTTTTCCTTGAATGCGCGGCTGTGCGTCTGCACAACAGCTCATATGATATCCGGCGACTATAAAAGCGCAATGCTGATCTGGGTTCAAGATTGACATGCGGTGTCGTGGCGGGTATGTTCCCGCGGCGAAAAGAAAGAGAAGGTAAGACGACATGGCAACGGAACTCGCGTACGTGCTGATCAACCCTTACACGATTCGCAAGTCGCGTACCGGCGGCGTCATTGCACGGTACATCGGACGCACCGACTTGCGATTGGTTGGTGCGCGTATGATGGAACCTTGTCAAGAATTGGCGGAACGCTATGCGGAACTCGTCCGGCATGCTGATCCATCACACCAGGAAACCTGCGAACTGATCGCCGACTACATTCTCCGGCAATACGGGCCAAATCTGGCGACGGGTCTGCCACGGCGGGTGATGATGCTACTCTTCGAAGGAGAAGACGCTGTTCGGAAGATCTGGCATGTGACCGGCGGCGCCACGGCGCGGTCGCTCAGCGGCGAAACCATCCGTGATACGTACGGGGATTATGTGCTGAACGAGCATGGCGATGTGGTCTACTTCGAGCCCGCCGTGCTAGTGGCGCCTAGCAAGGAACGGGCACTCGTCACGCTTCGGCTATGGGCGCAGTATACGGGGTCATGCGGCGGGGTGGTGGGTTCCGCCTTCGATGTTCCAAAAGGCGAGACTGTTCAGAAGACGCTGGTCATGCTGAAGCCGGATAACTTCAAGTATCCAAGTCTGCGGCCCGGCAACATCATTGACATTCTGTCCGTGTCGGGCTTGAGAATTGTCGGCGTCAAGAAGTTCTCAATGACCATCGCGCAGGCGGAGGCTTTCTACTGGCCGGTGCTGGCATCCCTGGATGCCAAGTTTCAGGAATTTGGCCCCGGACAGGTGGCGGATGCGCTGACGCGCGAGTTGCGTTTTGCGGTGCTGCCGGACCTGACGCGTGACTTGTGCCTGCGACTGGGGCCGCTGTATGCCAAAGCCCAGTTCGAGAACATTGTGGAGTTCATGACCGGGTACAGACCGTCGCAGTGCTCGGAGTCCGACAAACTTTCCATGGGCAGGGAGGACTGTTTGGCGCTGTTGTACGAGGGGATTGACGCGGTGAACAAGATTCGTGGTATCCTTGGCGCGACAGATCCGAGCAAGGCGCGTCCGGGTTCCGTGCGGCGCGAGTTCGGCAGCAACATCATGGTGAACGCCGCGCATGCGTCAGACTCGCCGGAGAATGCCGAACGCGAGATGCGGATCGTTCGTTTTGAGGAAGACAACATTCGGCCTTTGGTTGAGAAATACTATGGTCTTGAGGAATCGGATCCGGCAGGTGCATCCGGCCATGAAGTTGCGTGTGCGGGGAATGGTGGATGAATCGCAGAGTCACTGATATTGCGCCTTCGGTTACGTTGGGCATAACCAGCCGGGCCAAGGAGATGGCGGCCAAGGGGCGGAAGGTATATAGTTTCGCGGCGGGAGAGCCGGATTTTGATACGCCGCAGCACATCAAGGATGCGGCGGTCAAGGCGCTGCAGGAAGGCGAGACCAAGTATACTCCGATCGCCGGCCTGGCCGCGCTGCAGGTCGCGATCGCGGAGAAACTCCATAAGGAGAACGGAATTTCCTGCAAGCCGGGCCAGATTGTGATCAGCAATGGCGCGAAGCATTCGCTGTTCAACCTCTTCCTGGCAATGCTGCAACCTGGCGACGAGGTTATCATTCCGGCGCCCTACTGGTTGAGTTATCCTGAGATGGTTCGCGTGGCTGGCGCAGAGTCTGTCTGCGTGAACTGCCGGGAGTCGAATGATTTCAAAATGACGCCTGGCGAGCTGGAACGGGCCATTACGCCGCGGACGAAGATTCTGGTGATGAACAGTCCATCCAATCCGATAGGCGTGGTTTATGCCGAAGCGGAATTGCGCGCTTTGACTGACGTGGCGATCAGCCATGGCCTGTGGATCATATCGGACGAGATCTACGAAAAACTGGTCTACGATGGAGCGGCGCACGTCAGTCCGGCGAGTTTCTCCAAGGCGGCCTATGAGCGAACCGTCACGGTGAATGGATTCAGCAAGTCCTTTTCGATGACCGGTTGGCGCCTTGGCTATCTGGCCGGGCCGACGGATGTGGTCAAGGCGGTTTGCGCTTTGCAGAGCCACAGCACGTCGGGTCCAAACACGTTTGCGCAGTTCGGCGCGTTGGCCGCTCTGAAAGGCCCGGCGGATTGCCTGGACGAGATGGTGCGCGCATTTTCCGAGCGGCGGATGTATCTTTACAGCCGCCTGGCGGCGATTAAAGGGATAACCTGTGTGAAGCCGCAAGGCGCGTTCTACGCATTGCCTAATATCTCCGCCTACGGCATGGATTCGGTCACCTTTTCCGAGGGTCTTATGGAGAAAGAAGGCGTGGCCGTTGTACCGGGCGTGTCGTTTGGCGCCGACCAGTGCGTTCGCCTCTCGTATGCGTGCGGAATGGAAACCATCCGCGAGGGCATGGACCGGTTCGAGGCCTTTGTCAGGGCGATCTGAGGATGCTCCGATCGCCGGAGCCTACGTTCGCGGGCGAGTGGTGGAACTGGCAGACACGCAAGACTTAGGATCTTGTACCGAAAGGTTTAGGGGTTCGAATCCCCTCTCGCCCATCCCCTGAAGCTTGTATAGCTGTTTCGCTCCAGACGCCAAACGAGGATCCTCACACCGTCTCCGTCAGGCACTCTCCGGTCATTAGAGATCGAAATCCGTTCGGGGGTCGATGGACAAGTTAGTTAGCCGTAGATTTGGGTCTACAACGATGGCTTGACAGCCATGCCGGGTTCCTGCGATGCTGGCCGCACATACACAGTGGGCAAGAGAGGAAGAGGTTAATCATCTGGGGGGGGGCTGTATGAAATGGACGTCCGGGACTGCCACGCGTTGGGTTATACTCTGCGGCTTGCTGCTCGCTGGTGGCTGCGAGGAGTTGGACTTCGCCTTTCCTGTGCTCAGGGACTCGGGCGATGACGGTGGCGGCAGTGAAGCGCGTTACGCGCTTTTCCTTGGCATTGACCACTACAGTCCCGCCTACATCAGCAGCCCGCTCAACAGTTGCATCAATGACGCCAACGGATTCAGCCGGAAGCTCGCCGCCGATACCGATCTGTGGAAGGATGTCGAGGACGACAAGCTGCCGTCAGGCATGACCCTCTGGACCGATTCCCAATGCAGGTTGTCTGCGGTCCGCGCCAAGATGCAGGAGCTGGCGGGAGTCGCCAAGTCCGGCGATCTGGTCGTCTTCTTTCAATCCAGTCATGGCGGCAGGTCCAGCGGGATGAACGCGTTTCTTTGCATGTACGATGCCAGCTATCGCGACACGGTTTTTGCCGCAGACTTGGCCGGCTTTGCAGACGGCGTGAAGATCGTGGTTGTGCTGGATGCCTGTTTCTCGGCCGGCATTTACAAGGATGGCGATGTTGCGGAGCCGTGGGATTTTCCTCAGCGCGTGATGGACGAAGTCAGCCGGATTCGCAAGGATAAGAGCGGCGAGGGGCCGAACATTGGGTGGCTGGCTTCTTCCGACTACAATGAGACCAGCCTCGCGGGCAACCCCTACAGCCGCTTCACGGGCTTCCTGATCGCGGCGTTCTGCAGC
The DNA here is from genome assembly GCA_964635275.1 of uncultured Victivallales bacterium. Taxonomy (GTDB): domain Bacteria; phylum Verrucomicrobiota; class Kiritimatiellia; order UBA8416; family CAZWPN01; genus CAZWPN01. Next base: position 11,847 of record CAZWPN010000100.1, read on the forward strand.
GGCGACGCGAGTGACGACGGCAAGCTGACGTTCAAGGAGCTTTTCGACTATGCGGCGCCGCGAACCCGCCCGAGTCACTACCCCCAGAGCAGGAATGACGCGTTGCTGTCGGCGACCGTCGCGGCGAAGAAGTCATGCGAATAGGCTGGCGGCTGTTGGAGTGCTTGGGAAGACGAGGAAACAATGAAAGACCGGAAGCAGGAGATCTCTATATGAAACGTATACTCATGATCGCAGCGCTCGCGTTGACAGTGTGTGGACTGAATGGCGCCGCCGTGGCAGCCGGCCGCGTGGAAAACAGCATTGGCGTTGGCCTTGGGTTGTCCTACGGCGGCATCGGCGCCAACTACGAACTGGGGCTCAACGACTATGTCGCGCTGACTGTAGGCGCCGGTTTTATGGGCGACGCCTTCGGCTACAATGGCGGCCTCCGTCTCTACGTTCCCGGACAGGATGCTGCATTCCGGGTGCGGGCCTCCGTTCTCTACGGCGCGAACGCCGTATACGGCGAGGATGCCTCCAAGGATGGCACGCTGACGGGACTCTCCGCTGGCCTCGGGGCGGAGTGGTGGTTCGCGCGGGCGTGGGCGCTGGAACTGGACGCGCTCTACTCCGCCATCGACAAGTCCGACGACTACGAACTGACGGGCTCGGAAATCACCGTGGGAGCGGGGCTTCGTTTCCGGTTCTGACCCGCCTTTGCCGATCGATCCGGAGTGCAACAGGAATAGCGTTGCGGCCGGAGTCCCCGATACAACCGATACGCTGCCGATCGGTCGCACGCCGTAAGCTGCCGCGCTGGGGCCAGCTGGCCTGAAGTACCACGACCTGCAGTGGTCGGACATCGACGGTAGACGGCAAACCCGAACTGGTGACGGGTCAGCGGCATCGCGCGTACTGCGGCAACGACGGTGGCGAGTGGGCCGATGTCGGAACCTACTACTTCAAGTGGACCGGGGAAGGCTTCACAAGACCATCGGTGTATGCTCGCAGCGCGACTGATAAAAGCGCTATTGGTTAAGCAATCGAAGAAACGATCAGGCCATCAATGCATAAGCCGGAGAACGAGCAGTCGAAGCAAAGCGACCGCAGGCAGACTGAGGAGCGACTAATCCCGTTCAAGGAAACGGTCGAGAACTCGTCAGACGCTGTGGGAATGTCCACGCCGGAGGGAAAGCACTACTACCAGAACAAGGCCT
>CAZWPN010000101.1:0-13005 GCA_964635275.1 uncultured Victivallales bacterium
CCCAAAGCCAGACCACTCGCTAACATGAACTGTTTCATTGGTATGTCCTTATTCTTCGTTTCGGTTAACGATTACGGAGACCCGTCTTCGCGCTTCGCGCTACGCCGTGGCACGCGATAACGGTGGACGATTCTTCTGCCTCTCCGCGTAAACCGTAATCGTCGCCATAGTCGTCGACCGATCTCCTATCGTTGTCATAATCCTTGTCCCAATCCTTGTCGACAACGATTGCGATAACGATCTGAACCCCGAACCCCGAACCCTGAGCCCTGCTTCCCTTGCGCTCTCAATCTGCGTAATCTGCGGACTGTGGAGCAATCAATTGTGGTTCTTCACCTGGGCTAGGAGGCGCGTTTCGCCAGCTTGAAATCCCCTGTATTGCGCCACCTTTGTCATCAGCGTCTCCGCTTCCTTGCATGTGGCAAACGACGTCATGATGTAGACGCCCTTCCCGCCGATCGCATCCAGCAGCGGGATGATTTCATCCCTGCCGACATTCACGACCTGAACCGATTTCCCGGCATCGAGAATCCTCTGCCGGGAACGCTTGCCGTGCCAAACGATCGTGGTTTCGCCGGGCTCTCAATTCAGTGTCGGTATAACTGGCGCGGACGGAAACCGCTTCAGGCGGTGTACTGGTGTGTTCATGACGAACATCACCATTGGGTGCTCCCCACATCCCCACAACCAAGCCATCGTGATTCCACCAGTCACGGAAATGCTGCTTGGTTTCCTCCCAGTTCGCTTTCCACATGACCGTATCCTTCACAGTAGAGGCGCCTGCCTGCACCCGCAGGTAGACCGCGCAACAAACCTTTTCCTCGTCAACACGGCCAATGATACATCCGATGCCGGGCTTAATGAAGATGCTATTACTGTTTCAGGAAGGTTAAGTTTTGAAACTCGGGGCACTACCCTATATGCCATGAACCCTTCGACCGGCGCACCCGCGGCGCGGACACGACATGCTGATTTGCGTCCCTCGTACTCGTACACGTACTCGTACACGCCGATCTCCGCGTTTCCGAGTCTCCAGACTGCGTCATTCAGGAAGAAGACACCGGCCCGGTGACTTGGTGACTCCCGGGCCGCGACACCGGAACTGTTACCAGTTCCGCTCCAATAAGCGACATAATGCCAGCGTCGGGCCGACGTGCTCCCATGCAGGCCCGAAAACGCACACCCACTTGCTGCGGGTGAAGGAACGTGGTCGCCGATTATGCGCGAAGCAATCGGCAGCGCGAAGCAATCGGTAGGGCAGCGGCATCCCGCCGCGCCCCGCGCCAAATCCGCGCAACGGTGCTCCAGAAGAGAGCACGGAATCTTCTCCGTGTTTCCGTGCTTCCGTGGTGACTCCGCCGCTGCCGCCGATCGGGAAACAATGCCTGCTTGCATGCATCAGCATCGGCGTCCGCGTACCAACCGGGGGCCACAATGAGAATAGCTCACCAGGTCTCGCTTTGTAACAATCTGCTTTCCGCGTTCTTTAGCATCGTCTGAAGCGGACGTTTGCCGGAACGCCGACCAGACCTTCCGCCGTCAACCGCCTGTTTGTCATTTAGCGAGACCTGAATGCCGTCTGCAAAGCAAGCCCACAACAAACATACTTCGAGAAATATTCCGCGGCCGCTGAATTCAGGAAAAGGGGAGCTTAAGCGTTACGGCTGTGGGCTTGCGTCTTGACGACCCGTAAATATTGCCGTACTCTTTGAACATGAAAACGACACTGGAAATCCCTGATGAGCTGTTGCGCCAGGTAAAGGCCCGCGCCGCCTTGAACGGCACGAGCATGCGAGACTTCTTCGTCCAAGTCATCGAGGACAGGCTGACGGCCGAACAGCGGCAACCCGCACAACCCCATGGTTGGCGAGCGGTCTTCGGCAGAGCGCCCAAGGGATCAGCAGCGAAAGTCCAAGCCCTGATCGACGAAGAGTTCGGAACTATCCGCCCAGAGGACTGGAAATGATCCTGGACACCAACGCCATCTCCGCGCTTCTCGACGGCGACACTGCCCTGCATACGGTCCTGGACGCGGCGGATCGTCATCACTTGCCGGCCATTGCGCTCGGGGAGTACCGCTACGGGCTGAAGGCTTCGCGGCAAAGACAGACGCTGGAGGCCCTTCTCGATGAATTGGAAGCGGAATCCTTCACGGTGACTCTGAATAGCGCCACGGCGCGCCACTACGCCGACATCCGCAGCGAACTGAAACTCGCGGGCCACCCGATCCCTGAGAATGACATCTGGATCGCCGCGCTGTGTCGCCAGCACCGACTCCCGATCGTAAGCCGTGACGAGCACTTTGACGCGGTCAACGGAGTCCGGCGAATCGGATGGTGATATTCTATTGCCGTGCGTGCTTATAGGCGGTCAAACAACTCACCGGTCATCGGGGTCACGCTTTGTAACAATCTGCTTTGCGCGCGCTTTAGCATCGTCTGAAGCGGACGTTTGCCGGAACGCCGACCAGACCTTCCGCCGTCAACCGCCTGTTTGTCATTTAGCGAGACCTGATAATGCCATCTTCCAGTTGAGCAGAAGGGCCCCGGCCAACGACACCGGAACTGTTACCAGTTCCGCTCCATCTCTCCGGAGCGGAATTCGTGAGAATTCCGTCGGGAAGTCGCGCCATCTTGCATATGTTAGATTTGGCGTCCGCGCCGATCCCCGACAACCGAACACCGCAAACCGATTCTCCCTCCCCCCCATCCTCCCATCGGCGGTCCGATCGGCGCCATCGGTGGTTGAATCTCTTCTCTTCCGGACCCGGCAGAGGACTGCCGGGGCTACAGTGGCTCCGCTCCGCTTTATAGCCACGGCAGACCTGCCCTGAGCCTGTCGAAGGGTCTCTGCCGTGCTCCGGCGCCAGGCAGAGTACATGCCCGGCCTACAGAAGACCGGTCCCCTCTGCGTAACTGCCGCTGTCCGCAGCGGCCTTCGCTTCCTTTGCTTCTGTTCCAATCCGTCTTTCTCCGGATTCCGCCGACCTGGCGACACCCGTCCCGAATCCTGCTCGTCCTCGTCCTCGATTCTCTTCTCCCGAGTACGAAAACGAGGACCGCTCCGCTGAGGACGAGGACGACGGAAACAAACGAGGCTGAGTAACTACTCAGCACCCACTACCGAAAGGCCGGAACCGGTCAACGAGAGCGGCGACGAGAGCGGATCACGATTGGGATCGTCTTCTCGTTCGCCGTTCTCGTCGCCGTTCTCGTCATCCGATCCTGGGAACCCGAGTAGACACCAATTTTCAATCTGCAATCTTCCATCTCCAAGGTCGCCGCGATCGCCAGCCAGTGCGGTTACAACAGCGCCAAGCATCTCCGCGACACGCTCCTCCGCGCGACGGGAAGCACCCCCATCCGCTTCTGGAAGGGAAACAAGGAGTAGCGATATGCCTAGCCAGAAGAAGACCAGATTTGTTGGAACGAGAAAAGCCATTCGTTCCAAGAATCTCGACGTTCTGCGGGCACAAGCGCACATGGATCGAACGAGTAGAGGAGTGCCGAACCAACGCCCGGCTTCCGAGCGGCGTGAAAGCTCAGTTGTAACTCGTTGATTTGCAAGAGGGCGATTACTGGATTGGGTGTCCCATTTCGGAACTCAGGACGTATGCCAACCCCCATTGTCTATCGCGTCACGAGGTTTCAGGAAGAGGGTCTACTCCAGCCCGACCCATTTCCCTTCTAGCGACGCCGGAAGCGTCGGCCGGCCGGCAATCTCGCTGCCGGTGGCCCAGCGCGGCCCCGGGCGGGGAAAATGCCACTCCTCGCCCAGCTCGATCGCGCCCAGATCCGGGGCCTTGCCTGCGGACTTATGGAAGTACTCAGCGTCTTTGCCGGGCGCGCCAGCGTCCACGGCCGCGCTGTCTTCCCGGATATTGAAGTCCATGGGCTTGAGGGAAGCGAAGGGGTGTTCCCCGTGGCTCATCTGCGGCATGTGCCCCGCTTTCACTTTCGGCCCGCAGTAGAGGTTATGGCGGCTGATTGGAAAGTCAGGGGAGTTCCACGTTTGCGGCTCGCCGACGTAGATGATGTTGTTCTCCATCACCATGTCCACATAGGGCATGCCCTCGCCGAACCACTGCAGGCAGGTGCGCGGCTGGACCACCGTGTTGTGGATGAGGCGGATGCCGCGGGTCGGCAACCCCTTGCCCCAGGGCGAGCCCATCTTCAGCCACGGACCATTCGCGGTGCCGTTCTCGGGCGACCGGTAGAAGAGGTTGTGATCGATCGTCAGCCCGCCGCCCATGACGGGGCTCAGGGACAACAGGCAGAACCCGTCGAGGATGACGTTGTGGTGCACCCGGAGGTTCAGCGGCGTCGAGCTGTCGAATTCGATCGAGTCGTCGCCGCAGTCCTGCAGGAAGTTCCAGGCGATCTCGCCGGCGTCCTCCGGTGCGGTAGTGCCGTTGCCGCGCGGCTGGAGGTGGTCCTGGGACGAGTCGTAGATCCAGTTGTGGCGGACGACCGATCGCGATCCGCCGTAGTTCATGAACACGGCCGAGATGTTGGAGCCGTACAGGCCGCCCCAGGAGCCGTTGCGCGATGCGTTGTAACCGGGCGGCGCGGTGAACTCGCAATACTCGACGGTCAGACCGCGGCCGGTCCGGTGGTCGCGGTTGATCGGCCGCTCGTCGGGCGTCTTGTGCGGCGGAAGCTTGACGCTGTCAGGCTGGCAGATACCCATGTGCGCGCCGGTGATGTAGCAGTCGCGGACCGTCACGTCGTTGCCGTGGACTATCACCGCAGCACCCACGCCCATATGCAGGCGCAGCCCTTCGATCATCACGTTGTCCGCTTTGACGCGGATCAGTCCGACGCTGTCGGAATACAGGCATCCAAGGCCCGGCACCTTGAAACCGCTGTCCGGAGCCCAGTGTCCCTTGTGGCCTGGCTTCCCGTAGTCGGGGTCAATCGCGCCGTCAGTGAGACGGCTTATCTCGACCGGCTCGGTGTTGGGATCTGCGCCCTTTTCCAGGCGGACATACAGCGTGCCGTCTTGCCACGCGAATCCCTCGGGTGCGCAGGGTCTCAACTTGCCGTCTGACTGGTCCGGGAACTCGAACTTCTTGAGGAAATCGAGTTGTCCGTAGTTTACCAGGTTCCGTTCGCCGACCATTGCCCACCACACGCGGTTCGACACACTGGCTTTGTACAGGTCGCCCTCGACCCGTTCGAACTTCAGGTTGGCGCGGTCTCGCGGAACCGCCCCGCTGATCGTGGCGCTGCCCCCGTGGACTGCCTTCAGCGTGACCGGCTTTCCGGGTGTTCCTCCGCGGGTAATGACGACGCTTTGGTAGTGGACGCCGTCCTGCAGGGCAATCGTGTCCCCCGGTTCGACCCGGTCCAGGGCTTTCTGAATATCGTCACCCGGCGCGAGGGTGATCACGGCGGCCGGCGCTGTGACCGCTGTACATGCAATAACAAGTGCGGTGTTGATCCAGTTCATCCGTTCCTGTCCCTCGAAAGCGGGCAAGGCCCGCAACCCAAGTATGTAGGTGCGTGAGTGTGTGGGTGTGTGCGTGGAAGAGCGTCAATTCTCCAACACACCCACACCCATCCACACAGAACCATCCTTGACTTCTTGTTTGTCTTCATGGTTCTTCATGCGTAAGGCACTAATTCCACACCGTAATGCCTTCCGGCCTGCCGCCGGATGGATCGGTCACGAGCAGGCGGAAGGCATATCGCGACGGGTGGCCCGCGCCGGTAGGCATCCGGGTGCCGGATACCTTGAACAGGACCATGTGCATCCCCTTTTCGAGACGAACGCGGACCCCTTTCGCGTCAGGCTCTCCCCGGTGCTGGGAGTAATGGCCCAGCGGCTCATGATCGAGGTACACCTTCCAGTCGTCATCCAATGCGTTGGCCAACAGGACGCACTCGGTGTCCCGGTCCGCCTTCAACCAGCATGCGGCATACACCACAAACCAGGCCATGGAGGCATCAATGCCCAGATTCAAGTGCTTCACGTCAAAGACTTCCACGTTGTCGCCCGGTGATGCATGCGGGAGCCAGCGGGCCTTCCCACCCGCGCCGTTGGCGATCTCCACGCTATCGTTCGGAACGTGCTTCGCTTCCCCGCCGACCCCCTGGAGGTAGTCAATGATCAAGCCGTGCTTGCCGGCCGGAAAAGGAAAGTGTCCGAGCATCAGCCAATTGGTAATGCACTGGGAATCGTTCAGTTGGAACGGCCCCTGCCGCGCCGCCTCGATCTGCTCCTTCTTCTGATACCATTCCCGTACCGTCGGCGACAGGGCTTCCGGACCGCCGAAGCGCTTGATGAGCCTGTAGAAGGAAAAAGGAAACGCTTCTTCCCCGGCCACGGAGAGGTACTTCTTCAGGCTCTCCACGGCTTTGGCCGGCTCCGCCGGTTCCTTCGACGTCGGATACGGCGGCATGGGCACCGACCAGGCATCGTAGCACGTCTTCTGTTTCGCATAGAGCGCTTGCGACTCCGGCAGGTCAGGCAAATCGCGGATCAGGGCGAACACGCCTTCTTCCTCATCGCGAGTGAGGGCGTGATATCCGATGGGGATCTTGTTCCATTCGATGATCCTGGCCGGCCCGTTGGAACCCCGCTCGTCGAAGACGGCCAGCGAGAGCGCATCCTGTGCCCATGTCCGGGTCATCGTCAGGGGTACGGAAAACTCGTAGACATGCCGCGAGGCTTTGAGGTCGTGCCCAATGCCTGCCATCGCCTCGATCATCCTTCCCTTGCCGTCCGGCTCCGGACGGCAGATCGGGCCGGTGCCCTGGTCAAGGCCGATCCTAACATGACGTTCGAACGGGCCATCGTTCTGTCTGACGCGCATCCAGTCCCCGTCGTTGTAGATGCCCTCTCCGCGCAGCGGATCGACTCGGCTGTCCTCGTAGGAAAGGGCCGCGAAGAGCTGCCGGCCGTTCTGCGCGAGCAGCAGGCTGGCGGGTCGTCCTTCCGCGTCATGCAGGGGAAGTTCAGTATGCTCGCCCTGAGGCCACTCGGCGAGCGACCCGTCCATGACTATCGGTTCGCGGCGGCGGTATAGCTTCGGAAACGTCTTCAATGCATGGATCTCATCAACACGCCTTGCAGGAACCAGCGCGTGCAGGCCGGTCTTATCGGTTATCAGCAGCATACCCGGCCCTTCTGTCATCTCGTTTTCCCATTGCCCGCGCCCCGCCATGCCGCCTTCGTTCTTCCGCCGCAGCGGCCATCTCGTAGCGTCGACGCCGTCAAGCACTTGACCTCCCTTGCGAGCGCCGGAGACGGGGTCGAACGATTCGACGTGGATCTCCCACAGGCTCCAGAGAACCAGCAGCGAATCGCCGGCCGGGAGGATCGCCAGAATACGGGATTGCTTCTCATTCCAGGAAGGTATCGGGCAATTCACGGGCACTTGCCGGCTTTTCAAATCGGAAATCCTGACGATACCCTTCTCCGGGATCGTGTCGTAGTAGTGGTCACCGCGGATGAAGCCGGGCATGGCGCCGACATCATTGGTTCTGCCGGAGGATCCCGTCACGAAGACGAACGAAGGATCGTCTTCCCTTAGGATGACCACCGCCGCCTGATGTTCGCGGAGGCCCTCCACGGATCCGTTGATCTGCAGCGCGAGGTACGGCCCGCTCTCCGCAAAGACGCGCATCGAGGAAATGCCGCCGAAAGTGAACGCCGGGCAATCCGGCACCGGCTGAGCCGGCTTGCCGTCCAGTGCATAGCGATAGAGCACATACGGCGGCCTTTCCTTGACCTGAGCGGCAAGGAGGAAACACGACCGGCGGCTGGACGCGAGCCGGACCGGGACGGCATTGGATTGACTGAGCACGGGGTGCGTCGCGAGGACGGCGCCGTTGGTGAGACGGCAGACGACATCCAGGGCGTCGCGGAGATCTCCCTGCCTCCTCAGGCCGACGACGTGCACCTCGTTGCCGGCCTGGTGGGCCGTGCCCGATTCGATGGCGGGAATCGTCTCGCGCCACAGGCGCTCGCCGGTGGCGTTGTTGACCGCTTCAAGCCGGCTGCCGTTCGCTGTTACGCGATACAGCGGGGGCAGATCGTTCAATCCCCCGGCATCAGAAGCAAACCGTGGCTCCTGAATGACGCCGGTCTTGCCGTCCAGGAACACGAAGCGCGACGGGTAGCTCAGAACCACCATCCCCCGCGCGAGACGTACGTCTGCCAGGTCCGGCTGCACCAGCCGCTGCCAGGCGACGGACGGAACGGGACTGCGCACGATGCATTCGAGAATCCCGTCGGAAAGCAGGAACACCCGGTCGTCCATGCCGGCATCAGGTTCAGGGACGTAGAGCTGCGAGTTGGCCCGGGTGAGCCTCCAGGCGCACTGCATCGGCAACTCGATCCTTCCGGCGGCGCCTGCCGCCGGCGGTTTGAGCGGGACGACGGGTTCAAAGCCGCGCACGGGTCCGGCCTCATCCGAAACGATATACAGCGTGTTGTCGAGGAGCGCGAAATCCAGGATGAGTCGTCCCTTCTCGTTCCAGGCCATCCGTTCGATGGCGATGCCTGATCGCGCGTCGAGGCGGTGGAACGCGCCGGCGGTCCCGATGTAGATCGACGATCCGATCAGCGTCACGCCGCCAAAGATCCCTTCTTCCAGCGGCCGGAACCAGAGGGTGGCGCCGGTCGCCAGATCCAGCGAGGCAACGGTCCGGTGATCGTAGACCAGCAGTGCGTCTTCAAAGATGCCGATCACGCCGGAGGGGTGCACGAGCGCGTTCTGCCACACGAATCTTCCTGTGTCCGCCTCCAAGGCGAACACGCCGTTGTGGTCGCGGGGCATGAAGATGACCTTGCTTCCGACCACGAGTGGACGCGCTCCCCATGAGATGGGGTATTCACCGTCGTGCGGGGATTGGCGCGGCCTTTCCTTCTGCGAGTACTTGGTGCAGGGATAGCGGTGCGCCCATTCCAGCCGGCCGTCGCGCGCGTCGACGCGGGCGACGACGCCCCCGCTCGTGTCGCAGTACACGGCGCCTTGGTGAGGCGTCACCGCGTTCCCGTAGAGAGCCAGGTCGGTAGCATTCTCGGGGGTCCAACTGTAGCTGCCCTTGATTTCCTCGTCGGAGACGAGGCAGTTCCACAGTCGCGCGCCGGTATTGGGATCCATGCAAACGAGGAAGACGCCATCCGAGCCCGTACAGACGTCCACCACTTTGGCCGCCAGCAGGTAGAGTCGGCCAGCCGAATAGACGGGGTCGTTCAGCGGCCAATGGCGCGTGCCTCGGTAGGGGTATGGCTGGTTGCGCCACGTGCGATCCTGGGCCGTGGACCAGAGCTGCCTGCCCGTTCGCAGATCCAGCGCGGCGATGTCGGACGGACAGCCGTCAACCTGACCCCATCGGGTGTAGATGCGATTGCCGACCACCGGGGGAATGCAGTTGCCGGGATGCCGCCTTCCGGTAGCGAAGGTGAATCGCGGCGTCCGCTGCCATGCGGGAGTTGTGGGATCGTCAGCGCTGTACCAGGCCATGATGTTTGGGGAGGTCACCAGCATACCGTCGTCATGGATCTGCATCCCCACGCGGGCAAAAGGCTGTGACTTCATCAGCGCTTTGCCGAACATCCAGGAACTACCCTGGTCATACGTCTGCAGGGACACGGGCCAGGGCGCTGCGGCAGGGAGCCTGACTAGCCGGCGGTTCAACTGGGCAAGGTTCGGCTCCTGGGTTGCCGTTGCGGTTGCCGGGAAGTTGGCCTGCAAGCGCTCGCGGATGGTCTGGACGGATTCCGTTCCGCCCAGCCAGGGGTAGCGGCCGTCCGGCCTCGTGTCCCGGAAGGCGGCATCGAATTCGGCGCGGCTATCCTGCTGGGCGAGCGCAACCCAGAGACCGACCTGCGCCTCGGCAAGTAGCGCGGGGGACGATGCATGCGACAGGACATCCCGGAACGACCGCATGGCCGTATCGGCACGGCCGTGCGCCAGCTCCTGCCTGCCGAAGTCCAGCAATGCCTGCTGGCCTTCGTCGGTCCATGGGAAGCGGCGGAAGAGATCGAGCGTGCGAGAGGTCCGCGTCTTCCGAAGCTCGCTCTGCTGGGTCTGGCGAAGTGGAATCCGTGCTTCGGGCTTGCTCGCCAGCAGATGCCGGTCAACCGTGTTCCACAGCCAGTTGACCGTCGCCGTGGCGTCGTCGGCAAGGAATCGTCCCGGCTCCAGGGAGTCGCCGATCATCGCGTGCAGCTGGGACGGCGCGGTCTCGGGCGGAAGGTCACGAACGGCCTGCCAGCCGGGTGCAAAATCCTTGATATACAGGTTCCGTGGCGCGGAGGATGGCAGCAGACGGCCCGGCCGGTAACCGGTAGCGCTCTCGAGGAACTTCGGATTAGGGCGGTTGCCTTCTGTGGCGTAGATGCCTTGCCATGCCCGCCATACGTAAGGATCGCTGTCGTCCGTGCTGATCCGTGGCAGGATCTTCGCGAAGCGGAATTCCGTCTCATACGAGTCTGCCTGGTAAGAGAGGACGGCTTCCAGGAATTCCACCCACACATCGCTTCCGGTCGCTTCGGTGAGGGCATCGATCTCCGCCTTGGCTTGCAGGAACCGTTCCTGATGTCCGCGAAGCGAGATGCGTGTTGCCCACGCGTCGCGCAGAACCGGGTCGGTCGACAGAAGCCGGCCCGCGCGATAGGCGGCGATCAGCCTGACGGCGGCGTACTCCTGCCATTCATCCGGCCCCTCTCTCAAGGATGCCTTGAGGATCGTCTCGAGCGCGGGCCGCGCAATGTCCCAGCGTCCGGGATAGGCCTCGATAAGATCCCGGAGCCGCTGGTTCCCCGTCTCGACGTCCCTAACGCTGTAGGCTTCGTCTGCCAGCTTGCGGAAGGCGGAAACCCGCAGGGTGTCCCCGCCATCCGGAGTGGTATTCGTTTGTGCCCAAAGCACCGCCGGCAGGAGGCAGAAGACCGCCGCCAGCGCGCGTGCGAGACCATTGTCGACACTAAGCTTCATCAGGTCGTTTCCGGATCAAGTATTCAGTGTTCAGTGTTCGGACCCGGAACACGTTCAATGCGGACCCCTGCCCGCATGTTGCATGTTGCATGTTGAACGTTGCGTGTTGCATGTTCCTCTCGTCTTCTTCTGAACACTGAACTCTTCTTCTCCCCTCCAACCGCCTACCGCTTCTTCAGCGGCTCCGCCGACGCATCACTGAGCTGGACGTTGTACCACCATTCGCCTTTGACAATGCAGGATTTGATCAGGAAACGATTGTCGCCTTCATTGAGGGTTGCAGGAAACTGCACCGACGCCTGGCGACTGTTCGTGGATTCGGCCATCTTGCTGCCATTCAGCCAGAGCAAGAAGGGCCCGGTGGCGAACACGTCCACGGACACCGCCTTGGCGGCTGGGACAGCAATGTCACTGACGCCGTAGGCAACCGACAGGGTTCCAGGGGGTGGCATGGCGTCCTTCAGGATGACCCTGCCGTCGGATTCATCTACTTTCCATGACTGCCATTCCACGTTGCGCCTTTCGGTTGCCTGCACGGCACCCTCACCAAGCGACGACCCAGCTTGCCAGACATAGGATGCGACATAGTTGGTCTTGAAGTTGATTTCGGCCTCCGGAGGGAAGGCGTTGGTCAACCCCGAATTGTACTCGTCGTTGAGGAAGGTGCCGATGAGCATCCAATCCAGGACATAGCCCTGCGCCGCCGCAACCTGCCGCGCATTGGCCTGCCCACCCAGTTGCCGGAGTGCGCCTGCGGCATACTGGCGAAGCCGGCCGTCCTTTCCGCTAAGGACCGGATTGAGGAGGGCGAGCGCCTCCGGGAAGTCCGCCGGCTGCCCGCGGGATGCCATGAGGTTGAGGGCCAGCCGAAAGACCTCGAAGTCGGAGGGGGGCTTCCTTCCAAGAACATGGCTCAGGTAAGACACGATGCCCTCTTTCGGCAACGTGTCGGGTGGCAGCCGATGCAGCGCCAGCAGGGCGCTCCGCGCGACATCCCGCTCGGTATCAGCAAGCAACGGGCGGAGCAACGGATAGAGGGCCGCATTGGTGGATAGGCCAAGGCATGTTGCGGCCTTGGAGCGGCACTTGGCGTTGCGGTGGGCCAGATAGCGAGTGAACAAATCCGTGTGCCGCGCGGGAAACGCCTTGGGCGTGGACAGCGCGCTCATGGCCGCGAGCGCCAGTTCGTCCGGAGGATTGCTCAAAGTCTCCATGGCTGCCGCGAGGGCCATGGCCGGCTCGGTCGCCGGGTGCGCGTATAGCAGGCGACACGCCGCGATCCACACGTTCGACTTGCCGGACTGGAATACTTCCACGAGTGGACTGGCAAGGAAGTCCGAACCGTAGGACTGCAGGAGATCCATGCATGGGCCGGCCAAGTCGTTCCTGGCCGGCAGGCTGGCAAGGTACTGCAGAAGCAGCGGCACAATATCCGGATCGCGCGTGTCCTTGAGCCCGAACAGGACGGCGGAGTGGCCGGCGATGGCATTGGTGGCGAGTAGCTCCTGAATCCGCGCCCGGGATGCGGATGTCCCGACATACCCGAGCGCGCGCGCCGCCTGTTCCACCGCTTCCGCCGGCGGCTTCACCATCAGCGGCGCAAGATCAGGCCAGGCCTCTTTGCCGCGCAGCATGGCGTACACCGCAGCCGCCCGGTAGCGCACGCGAGCATCGGTGTCGTCCAGCAGGCGCCGGACGGCCGCGATCGCGTCTGTGCCGCCGATGATGCCCAGCGCTTCCGCTGCGGATCCTCGGAGTTCCGCTGCGGGATCTTCGGAAAGCCCGATGGCCTTCGCCTGCACGTTGCTGCCGGAGATTCTGGCCAGGGCCACCAGCGCCGCGCCGGCCAGCCACGGATCCTTCTTCCCGTCCGCCATGACTGTCAGCACCGGCACGGCCTCCGGCACCTTCCATGTTCCCAGGCGTTCAATGGCCTCGGACTTCAGCATCCAATCTGGGGAAGCCAACTGAGCAAGGGTCTGCTCGACGGCTAGCGGGTTAGGTGCACGCGATTTGCTCCCCGTCCCGGTCGATGGCTCCGCGGCGGAGGCAGC
>CAZWPN010000102.1:0-12516 GCA_964635275.1 uncultured Victivallales bacterium
CGCTTACGGCAACATGCACATGCCAAGGGCTTGTCAATCTTCCGTGTTGTAAACCGTGGCCCACTGTTGCATATTGATATCACCTTCACAAGTGGAAGGTTCAACCTGCGGAAGCCGAGAAGGCAAGGGATTTCATTCGCGTATTCGCTGCGGCATTGTTAGTTCTTCTCATGTTCATTTTGCCGAATTGTGTGTAGAGTCGCCTTTCTGTTGCGGCGAATAAGGAACCGGCAATGAGAGTAACGCTTCCAAATCCATTGCTTGCCGTCTTTCTGCTGTGTGGCGCCTTGTTGGCAGGAAGCGGGATGGCTGCCACAAATCTGCTCTTCAACGGCAGTTTCGACAACCGGAATGATCCGCTCGCGGGCTGGGTGTACGACTATGCCTGGTCCGGCAACTCATGGTATCGGGACAACAAGACGCATGTGTCCGTTGTGCCAGCCGAAGGCGGCCGAAAGCAGGTACTGCGGCTGAGCGCCACACGTCAGATACTCTGGGGCGACGGACAAGGCGTGAAGGTGGACAGCAAACCCGTTCTTTTCGATCCCGAAGCCTCGCACAAGTTGTCGCTCTATGCTCGCACCGCCGCGCGCACCTCGAATCCCGGGCCGAATTGCCGCGTATACATTGAGGGTTACGACTGGAAGCCCGGGATCAAGCCGCACGACAACCCGGACCTGAGCGAATTAAGGAAAGTCTACAAGCAGGGATCTGGAAACATCCTGTACTTTGGCGCGGCAAAGAGCGGCCCTTTCAGCAATCCGACCGAATCGTGGAGCATGGGGAGTTGCGTGTTCCCGGGCAAGAATTCCTCGGAAGAGGGCGGCAAGCACCTGAAGCAGATCAAGTTCATCTGCGTGCATATCGTGGCGATTGACGGATGGGACGGCGATTTGTTCGTTGACGACGTGGTCCTGGAGAAGACCGGGTGAAGGAACAGGGATTGAGCATGACCGGCGGCAACCTGGAAAAGGCGCTGGAGCGCGCCGGGCGGACGCTCAATTTCTGGTCCGCCGAGGTGCGTCTCCTGTTCGGCGCCGCCGCTGTCATGGCGTGCCTGTTCGCCGTTGGGCTGGCGGATCTTATTATCGGCTTCGGGAGACTTGCCCGCGTTTTCTCCTGGTTCCTGCTGACGGCCGTACTTGGAATCGCGGTCTTCCGCATCGTGTCGGTGTTGAGACGGAAGCGCACGATCGAGGGGGTTGCGGCGCGGATAGAGAAGGCGTTTCCGGAACTGGACAATCGTCTGATCAACTGCGTCCAGTTTGCCCGTGACGAGCATCAAGACGGGTTGGTGCGAGCCTATGTCGGACAAGGTGTGCCTCAGTGGAGTGAGCTCAACCTGGGCAAGATGCGGGACGGCAACGCGCGGATGAAGGCGCTTGCGTCCGTCGGCGTGGCGGCCATCGCCCTTGCGGCGCCGTTCCTGGTGTCGGGTCCGGCATGGCCGGTCGCTTTGTGGCGTGTTGTCAATCCGTTCTCGAACTGCCAGCCGGTCAGTCTGACGCGGATTATTTCGGTGGAGCCAGGCAACACATCCGTACAACAGTCTGCCCCCCTGACTCTCACATGTAATGTGCAGGGAAAGAAGGGACACGGCGTTTGGCTCGACATCGCTCCATCGGACGGCAAGCGCGTGACGTATTTCATGGATCGAATCGGTTCGGGTGCTGTTATGTCGTATAAACGGGAGATCGAAGCCGTCAATACGGACATGCTGTACCGGTTCCGGGCCGGGGACCATCCACAGCCGCAATGGTTCAAGGTAAACGTCAGACCACCCCTGGCCTTTGTGAAGATTGGGGTGACGGTGACGCCGCCCGCCTACACACGCCTCCGTCCGAGGACGTTTGACGGCATGGCGGAGACGGTGGAAATACCCGAGATGTCTCCCATTGCTGTTGCGCTCGCATGCAATTTGCCGCTTGTGTCAGCAACGGTCGTGACGAGATCAGGGGCGCGCGTTGCGCTGACCGGTGGCGTCGGCGTTCTTGAATGGAGGTGCGAGGGCATCACGAACGTCGCAGAGACGGCGCGCATTGTCGCTGTCAATGCCTACGGCGACACTGTTGAGGCTGACCTGAACGCGGTGCTTCTACCCGACAAGGCGCCATCCATCGGCATTCTAGCGCCGAAGGGGCGCGGGGTTCTGGCGCCGGGCACGAGACCGGCGATCGAATTCAAGGTGGACGACGACTATGGGTTGACGGATGTGCGAATTGAGGGCCTTGCGCCGGAGAACGCCGACACGACCACTGCTGAGCCGGTCGGCCAATGGCCGGTTGACATGAAGAGAACGTTCACAGGTTCATGGCGGGCGGAAGCGACAGTGCGGACCAATCGAACGGTCGCCTTCCGCGTCGTCGCGAAAGATAGCTGCCCATCCGGGAATCACACTGTTCGGTCGGCTCCGGTCTTCTTCGACTCCACTAGCATAGAACGGGAGGCGATGCAGAGAGCTTCGGACAGGGTGGAGGTGGCGGCGCTGCTCGACAGGCTCATCGAGACGCAGAAGACGAATCTTCGCCATACCCGGGATCTGGGCAGTGTCGTCAATGCCGCCGACAAGAAGCAGTGGGGCGTTGTTGCGGGTCGCCAGACGCAGGTGCGCGGACTTGCTGGCGACCTTCTGAAGAATGCCGGGGAGGCGTTGGGAAACATGGCTCCCGTCATGGAACGGTTGTACAACGAGGAAATGCTCGATGTCGTCGCGAAACTGGAGCGCGGTTCGCTATCCGTGGCGGCGGAGCAGGGGCCGCTTGTCCTGAAGTGCATTTCCCTTGAAGAGACGATCCTCAGGAAGTTGACCGCCGTGGATATCGCCGCCGACAAGTATGCGCACAGGCGCGAGGTCGGCGGGGTGCTCTCCATGCTCGAAGGACTGGTCCGGGGCGAGACAGAAGTCGTTGCGGCAACCACCCAATGCGTCGGCAACGCGACGACTGTCCGGCGTGAAGTGGTCGAGAAGCAGGACGGACTGGCGGAGGATGTGAGCGATTTTGTGAAATTGTGCAGGACCGAAGCGGTTTCGCTGCAGGCGCAGGACACCAACTTTGCGGCGCTCGTGGTCCAGGTCGCCGACACGTGCGAGTTTGCCAAGGTGAAGGATGACATGCTCAGGGCTGCCGAGAGTCTCGAGAAGAACGAGCCTGCGGCCGCCTTGCCGATCGAGCAGCGTTGTCTTTCTACGCTGGGTAAACTGTTGCAGTTGATGAACCAGTGGCAGGGCGCCGAGGCGGCCAAACGGACGGCGGAAATCGCCGGGGCTCTTCACCAGGCTGGGGATCGGCTGGCGGAGAACGAGAAGATGGTGGTTGCCTTGATCGAGGCCATGCGCATGGTGGAGGTGCAGAAGGATCGGTCTGACGCGAAGAAGGACATGCTGGAGGAGGAGATCGAGGAACTGAAAACGAAAATCAAGGATGCGCTGCTCCAGATACCGAAGGACCTTCATATCTATCCCGAACTGAGCGTGGCCAATGAACTCGTGGAGGACGTGTACTCCGTCTTCGAGGAAGTAACGCAGGTGAAGGGTTCGGAGCAGATGACGGCCGAAAGCGCGCAGGAGATGGGCGTGCTCAAGCCGGAGGAACTCCTTGAGCAGATGAAGAAGGCGGAAGGCCGGATAGACGAAATGGAAATGTGGCTGGCTGAAAAGCCGGACGCCGTCAAGTTCAACCAGGAGGCGTTCGACCGCGAAGAGATGCCGAAACTTGCGCTGGGCGCGCTGCCGACGGCTCTCGAGGATCTGATCGGCGACTTGCTCAAGGAACAGCCCGATTTGGCCGAGGCGGCCGACGATTCGGGGACGAACATTGGAATGCCGGAACCGCCGCCGCCAGGCTGGGAAGTCGCGGAGGGGCCCATCGAGTCGTTCGGCGCCCAGGGCAAGTCGGGGAACCAGGTGCCGGACCACAAGGAGCAGAGCGGCCGGTCGCTGGTGGGGAGGCAGGGCCAGGCAATCGGAGAAACCGCCGCCGGGTCCGGCACCATCAACGAGGGTGACAAGAACATCGAGAAACGAATCACACCGGAGCCACTGCAGAGCGGACAGGTTCAGGTTGATGGGAAGGCTGACGAGGTTGCCACCGGAGGCGGCAAGCAGGGCACAGGTGCGGCGGACGGCCAGGGCATGTCCGGGGCGGGCGCCAACCGTAGAATGGACTCGACGGCCAATGGTTCAATAAAGGGACTGGAATCCCTGATGGCCAGGACGGAATCGCTCCACGCGAAGGCATCTCTGCTAAACATGCGGACGGAATCTTTGGATAGCGCCGCGCATCACATGCGTCAGGCTACCGATGCCATCGCCGCCGGACTTCCGATTCGACAGGTCAGGGAACACCGAAGGGACGCGCTGGCCGCGCTGGTGCATGCGAGGACCGAACTCGATTCCGGTGTTTCAGGTTCCCTGGAGCAGGGGCGCGGGACGATGCCGCTTGATGATGCTGTTGAGAACGCGGCGGAGAATGCGCCTGCGGCATACCGGGATCTTGTAGGGGAGTATTTCAAGTCGCTAAGTGGATCACTGTGAAGATATTGACGCGGCAAAACGGGATAGCGGTTCTGTGCGCTCTGGCGTTCTGTTGCCCAGGCGCGGGCACGGCGGCGGATGTGTGGCACGTCAGAGGCGCCACCATACGGTTTCAGGTGGAGGTCACCCGTGCGCCGAGCCATACGACTTCCGGGTGTATCGTGATGATCCCGGACGGCGGGATACTGCCTCGGGACATGCCCGGGACCGTGGTCGTTGACGGGAACGGTGGCGAGCTGAAACATGGGTGCCTGTGGCACGACCCGGAGCAATCCATGGCGCTGGTTTTCGCGCCGCCGGCGGCGGGTAAGTCGGTCTATGTGTACGCGCGAAAGGCGACGAAACTGGTGGAGTGGGCTCCGGCCACTGGACTCGTGCCCGGCACGATCGCCTACATGAAGCCCGGCGGCGAAGGCCTCGAAGCAGCGTACGACTTGAAGCAGCGTTTCCCGCCGGGGAAAGGCGTGTACTTCGCCGTATTGGACAGCCCCGGACTTGGCGCATTGCCTCAGGGGCTTGAAGGACCCTTCTCCGACTATATCCTGGGGCACCTTGTCACCACCGATCCCGGCAAGACGTGGATGGCGATCGAGACGAGCGCCGGTGCCGTTATGGAGCTTACCATCGACGGGAGGAGAATGAATCCGACCAAGGAATTTCCTCAACTTTCCGGGTCGCAGGGCGAATGGTTTACATTGAAGGATGCGCCCTGCAGATTCGAGATCGTTGACCGGCGTCCCGTGGCCGCCTCGCGGGTGCAACTTGCGTGGAAGCCCCCTCACGCCAAGCCGTCGGAACTGGGTGGGATGAACCCGGTGTACCCGAAAACCACCATGTGGGCGGCCCGGCCGATCCTGCCGGCTGAATGCGTCAGGTCTGGGGAGGGGAAGGTGACACATGCCCGGTTCGCGGACGGTTCCCCTGTCCCGGCGTTTTCCGTCGCGCCGCGAAGTTACGTTTGGCTGGATGAAACGCCGGTTGTCCTGTACAGTGTTCAGGCTGAGCCGTTCGACAATCCGCAGGAGACCGTATACGAATGGGAGTTCGACAACGCCGTCCGGCT
Source organism: uncultured Victivallales bacterium (assembly GCA_964635275.1). Classification (GTDB taxonomy): domain Bacteria; phylum Verrucomicrobiota; class Kiritimatiellia; order UBA8416; family CAZWPN01; genus CAZWPN01. The sequence continues at coordinate 5,598 of CAZWPN010000102.1, forward strand.
GGCGGGGGCCAGGTCCGCGCTATGGCTTTTCGAAGCCAACAGGGATTGCCGCGTGGAACTGACCGCGCGGCAGGGGAAGACGGCCAGGACGGCCGTGCGCGTGTTTCGCAGTTTCTGTTCCGGAACGATGCGGGCCGATCTGAACAACGGCGGGACGGAAGACGAACTCCGGACCGCATTCCTTAACATGGTCGCGGCGTCTCCGTTGGGGGCCGATCCCACGGCGGGCTGGTCCGCGAGCATTTGGGCCCTTTTCCACCGCGTTCTGGATCCTGTCCGCAGCAGGCCTCTTCTTGCGGAAGTCTTCAAGACCAGATGGCAGGCGATGTCGAAGACGCTCGATGAAAAACGCCGGTGGGCGATTGAAGACATGTACTTTGACATGCTCGTTTCGTCCGATCCCAAGGAAGCGATGAACCGGGCATTGAGTTTTGAGAAAGCGGACGCAAGAAGACGCGGACATTGGCAGCTTAAACGTGTCGAGCTGTTTATGTACTACATGGACGATCTGGACGCCGCCGAGAAGTTGCTCCGGCTGTCTGCCGCGCAGGCGTCTGCGCCGGACGTCAGGATACAGATCAGGTCCGGCGACATCGCTTTCCTCAGGGGCAACTACGCGGAGGCCACTCGTGTTTACGCGATGGTCCAGAACCGGGTGAACCACACGAAGGAGGCTGGTGTTGGCGTGGCAGAGGGGGGCGAGACTGTGCCGCGGAACAAGCGGGAAAGACGAATCGCCAAAGGTGCGGGCGTTTCTCTGCCTGTTCCGGCGTCCATCGAGGACTGGCGAGTTGGCGCCGTGCGCGAAACGGCGGTTTCGGAGAACGTGCGCACTCTCATCCAGCAGGAGCGATACTCGGAGGCAAAGGCTGCGCTTGAGGAATGGGAGGGTGAGTTCCCCTTGAGCAAGTTGTCGGCGGACTACCTTGTGGTCGAGGCGAAACTCCTCATGAAACTCGGCAACAGCAAGCAGGGGGCGCGGACGCTCATCGAGTACTGCAAGGCGGTGGACTCGTCGACTTATCTGCCCGAGGCCATGGTCACAGCCCTTTCCTGCATGACCGATGCGGGCGCGTCGGACGCAGCCCTGAACGACTTTGTCGAGGACATAAAGCGACGGTTCAAGAATCACCCGCTGAGCGCGGATGCGGACGGGGTGATGGCTCGGCTGAAGAAGGAGCGGTCGGAAAAGCAATGAGGAACGGTCTGGCAATAATGGTGGTGACAGCGTTTCTGGGCGCCCTGTGCAGGGCAGCGCCCGGACAAATCAGCACCGGCGCGTTTCTATACACGCATTTCGATCCCGCGGCCACCGGAGGGATCAGGGGGACCGTCTCCGCGCCTGAGAAACCGCTTGTGGCCGCCTATGCTATGCCGCCCGACCAGCCGGGATTGGTCTACAAGGGGACGGTAGCAGGGAACGGGAAGCGGGAATTCTCATTCAAGGGCCTGCCTGCGGCGAAGTACGATCTGCTTTTGGTATTTGACGACTCCTTCTACGAGGGACTGACGCTTGTGCGAAAGGCGGACAATCTTACGGCTGAAGATCGGGTGTCCATAGAGGCGATTGTCGGAAAGACGGAGCCGTACTACGGAACAAAGAAGATCCATCGGCTGGCGGGGCAGGGAGGAAAGAACGGTCATGCGCGGTGCATTTGCACGTTCTTCCGCGCAAAGGAATCCGTCGGTTTCATTGATGGCGTGGTCTATCCTGATCATCGCCGATCGCTCAAACTGGTTCTCCTGGAGGAAGTGGGACCGGGCTGGCAGGTGGTCAAGACCAGGGAAATCCACACGGTGATGGTCAAGCCCGGCACAGGCATTCAGGATCACTCTTACCGTAAGGCCCTCGGTGGCATACGGGTAATAGACCAGGTGAAGGAACTCGGGGATATCGATGTTTCGGTTGAAAGCGGCAACTGAGGAAAAGGAAAAACGACAATGGCACAGATTATGTTCAGCTCCGGACCGAGGAATGGAATCGTCGTGGAACTGACACAGCCCAAGCTGCTGATAGGCAGAAACCCGAAATGCGATGTCGTGCTGGAAGATGATCAGGTCTCCAACCATCATGCCGAGATTCGCATGGAGAGCGGAGTTTGGACCATTGTCGACCTGGGCAGCTCCAACGGAACGCTTGTTAACGACAGCAAGACCATGAATTGCATGCTCAGAGACGGTGATCTCGTTGACATGGGTGACTCATGTTTCGTGTTCCGCGACAGCGGACAGCAGGCCGCCGTCTCGACGGCGGCTGTGGTCGGCGGCGGGACGGCGTCTGGCGCCGGGGATGCAGTCGGTGCCGACCTGGCGCTTGTCAGGCATATGAACCGGCGAATGCGGGCGATCCGTGAAGAAGTCGGGAAGACAATAGTCGGACAACGAGACGTGCTGGACCAGATCCTCATGTGCATGATTGCCGACGGGCATGCCTTGTTGGTTGGGTTGCCCGGCATGGCCAAGACGCTGATGGTAAGGACGATCGCCAAGGTTCTCGACATGGAGTTCAAGCGGGTACAGTTCACGCCCGATCTCATGCCGTCGGACATTACCGGTACGGACGTGCTGGAAATGAACAAGGCCACGGGCGAGAAGGAATTCCGATTCATCAAGGGCCCGATCTTCTGCAACATACTGCTGGGCGACGAGATCAACAGAACGCCGCCCAAGACTCAAGCCGCGCTGCTTGAAGCCATGCAGGAGAAACGTGTCACGGTTGGGAACGTTTCCTACGACCTCGACCGGCCCTTCTTTGTTCTGGCCACCCAGAATCCCATCGAGCAGGAAGGCACTTATCCGTTGCCGGAAGCCCAGTTGGACCGTTTCATGTTCAACATCTGGGTGGACTATCCGCTCGAACACGAGGAAGAGGAGATCGTGGGGACAACGACGAGCGCCGGCCTTGGCGATCCGCGGAAGGTTCTGACGAAGCAAGAGGTCATTCAGCTCCAAGAAGTCGTGCGGAAGATTCCGGTATCGCGGCACGTGATCAAGTATGCCATCCGTCTTGTTCGCTCCACGCGGCCGGTTTACGAGAACGCCCCTGCGGCGACGAAGACATACGTATCAACCGGCGCCGGTCCTCGCGCCGGCCAGTACCTTGTTCTGGCGGCCAAGGCCAGGGCGGTGCTGGAAGGCCGCATTCACGTGAGTTGCGCGGATATTCGCGCCGCGGCCATTCCCGTACTCCGTCACAGGATCATAACGAACTTCACAGCCGATTCTGAAGGGCTAAAGCCAATGGACATCGTAAGGATGCTGTTGCAGCAGATTCCCCAGCCTGAGGAAGAAGCATACGCTTCTGCGGCAGAGGCGAGGAACAAGGCTTGACCTTGTCCGCCTGGGATGATACGCACGGGCTCCGATGCGGGAGGGCAATCACCCATGGGATTGAATGTCACTGAAAAGATTCTTGCGGATCATCTCGTAAGCGGAGAACTCACGCCGGGGCGCGAGATCGGCATCAGGATCGATCAGACCCTGACGCAGGACGCCACTGGAACCATGGTCTATCTGCAGTTCGAGAGCATGGGGCTGGACCAGATAAAGAGCGAAGTGTCCGTCAGCTATGTAGATCACAACACGATTCAGATCGGGCCGGAGAACGCCGACGACCATGCCTATCTCCAGTCCGCCGCGGCCAGGTTTGGCGCAGTGTTTTCCATGCCGGGCAACGGAATATGCCACCAGTTGCATCTCGAACGCTTCGGCGCACCCGGAAAGACGCTGTTGGGTTCCGATTCGCACACTCCGACAGGCGGTGGGCTGGGCATGGTGGCCATCGGGGCAGGAGGCATTGACGTGGCCGTGGCCATGGGTGGCGGGCCGTTCTACATGGCGGCGCCCAAGGTGATTAATATCGAGCTCAAGGGCAGGCTAAAGCCGTGGGTGTCGGCCAAGGACGTGATCCTGACTGTCCTCGGGATGTTCTCCACCAAGGGGAACGTGGGCTGCGTATTCGAGTACAGCGGGCCGGCGCTTGAACACCTGGACGTACCCGAACGGGCGACTGTCGCCAACATGGGCGCAGAATGTGGCGTGACGACTTCGGTGTTTCCCAGCGACGAAGTCACCAAGCGATTCCTTGAAATGCAGGGGCGGGGGGATGTCTGGCGTGAGATCAAGGCGGATGCCGATGCGACCTACCACAAGAAGGTGTCGATAGACCTTTCCACGCTGGAACCCATGGCGGCGGCTCCGCACTCGCCGGGGAATATAGTGAAGGTGTCTTCGCTGGAAGGCATAAAGGTTGGCCAGGTCATGATCGGGTCTTGCACTAACTCTTCGTACCGCGACCTTAAGACCGTGGCCAAGATATGGGAAGGCCGGCGGCTCAGTCCCGAGGTTTCCGTCGGGATCGCTCCGGGCTCGCGGCAGGTGCTGGCGATGCTGGCGGAGGAGGGGTTGCTAACGACGTTGATCGACGCCGGTGCGCGCCTGTTGGAAAATGCATGCGGGTTCTGCATCGGGAACTCTATGTCACCGGCTTCGGCGGGCGTGTCGTTGCGGACGTCGAACCGCAATTTCGAGGGGCGGTCTGGGACGGCGAGCGCGAAAGTCTATCTGGTAAGCCCGGAAACCGCCGCCGTGGCTGCTCTCTGCGGGTGTTTCCGCGACCCCCGCGGCGGCTTCAAGTTCCCGCGCGTGCGGGAGCCCAAGGCGTTCCGTGTCGAGGACAGTCTCTTCCTGCGTCCAGTGGAGGACGGGCGGACAGTGGCGATCGTGCGCGGACCGAGCATCGGGACGGTGCCGGTGAACAAGCCGCTGCCCTCTGTTCTCAAGGGTGTGGTGGCTATCAAGGTGGGCGATAAGATCACGACGGATCACATCATGCCGGCGGGTTCGCGGCTGAAGCACCGATCAAACGTGGCGAACTACGCCAAGTACGTCTTTGAGCCGGTGGATCCCGGGTTTCCCGAACGTGCCATGAAGAGCCGCGACAGCGGGCTGCACAACGTGATTGTCGCCGGCGAATCGTACGGGCAGGGGTCAAGTCGAGAGCATGCGGCTCTTTGCCCGATGTTTCTGGGTGTCAAGGCTGTGGTGGCACGTTCCTTTGAGCGCATTCATCTCGCGAACCTGATCAATTTCGGGATTGTGCCGTTTGTTTTCGAGAACCGTGGGGATTACGATCGGTTGGAGGCGGGAGACTGCTTGGCTATGGCGGGGCTGCGGACGGCGGTCGAATCGGGAGGCAAGGCAGAACTCGTCAACGAGACGAAAGGTGTCCGGTTTACCATTCGGACGGACCTGACCGAGCGGCAGAAGGCGATCCTTCTGGCTGGAGGGTTGTTGAATTTTGTTGGCAAAGGCAAGTAACAAACAGACGCCTGTTTCAAAAGAAGACGGGGAAGCAGACATGGCATACGCAAAAGTTAAGATACCATCGGGTGGGCGGCGGATCGAAATGGGGGCTGACGGAGCATTGCGTGTTCCAGACCGGCCGATCATTCCGTTCATCGAGGGCGACGGTACCGGCCCGGACATTACACGGGCTGCGATGGTTGTCTGGAACGCTGCAGTGAAAGCAGCTTATGGATCAAGGCGGGAAGTGGCGTGGATGGAGGTTTACGCCGGGGAGAAGGCGAATGTCGTGTATGGTGATGGCACATGGTTGCCCGGCGAGACTATTGATGCCATCCGGGAGCACGTCGTGTCCGTCAAGGGGCCGCTTACCACGCCGGTCGGCGGCGGCATCCGGTCCATCAACGTGGCACTGCGGCAGCTGCTGGATCTCTACGTATGCCTGCGGCCTGTGCGGTGGTTTGAAGGCGTTCCATCGCCCGTGAAGCGGCCGGACCTTACCGATATGGTTGTGTTCCGGGAAAACACCGAGGACATCTACGCCGGGGTTGAGTGGGCGGCCGGCACGCCGGAAGTCCTCAAAGTGATTAATTTCCTGCAAGGCGAGATGAACGTCAAGAAGATCCGATTTCCTGCAACTTCAGCCATCGGTATCAAGCCTATTTCTTCCGAGGGATCCAAGCGCCTGATACGGGCAGCGATCCGGTACGCGATCGACAACGATCTACCTTCGGTCGCTCTGGTGCACAAGGGCAACATCATGAAGTTCACGGAGGGTGGGTTTCGTGACTGGGGCTTTGAATTAGCGCGCGAGGAGTTTGGTGCGACGCTCATTGATGCCGGGCCATGGTGCAGGCTGCGCAATCCGCGAAGCGGCAGGGATATCGTGGTGAAGGACTGCATCGCCGATGCATTTCTGCAGCAGATACTGACGCGGCCCTCAGAGTATTCCGTGATTGCGACACCGAACCTCAACGGCGACTACATCTCGGATGCGCTGGCCGCCTGCGTGGGTGGTATTGGAATTGCGCCGGGCGGAAACATCAACTACGAAACCGGCATCGCCTGCTTTGAGGCTACCCACGGCACAGCGCCCAAATACGCCAACCAGGACAGGGTTAACCCTGGATCGTTGATCCTGTCCGGTGAGATGATGTTCCGCTATATGGGTTGGCGCGAGGCTGCCGATCTGATTATCCAGGGGATGAACGCGACGATTCGGGATCGTTTGGTGACGTATGATTTTGCGCGGTTGATGGATGGGGCTACGGAAGTGCGATGCAGTGAGTTTGCGCAGGCTGTGGCCGACAGGATGGTCAAATGAACAAGGTCGATGAAAAAGACCTGAAAAAGACAAAAGACAAAAAACTTCGACAAGTGTGTTGACATCGAAGAGCGCTTTGGTAAAGTGGTCCGGTTTGTTGGGTGGTGATAGCGCGCTGAGTTTGGGTCAGACGCGAGAGGAAACAACGGGGAGAACGGACGCCGGCACCTGGAAACGGGCAGCCGGAAGGATGGTTCGTCCTGTTGTTTTAGGTTTTTTTGTTGCAGGACGCATCGGCCCATGTAGCTCAGTTGGTAGAGCACGTCCTTGGTAAGGACGAGGTCAGCGGTT
>CAZWPN010000103.1:0-1207 GCA_964635275.1 uncultured Victivallales bacterium
CGTGCGGGCGTACATGGACGTGAACGGGAACGGTCAGGCGGACAACTGGGAGCCGCAGGGCTGGGCGCGTGACCGCGGCTACGGGACGCACTATGAGTTCTGGACCGAGTACGACATCGGTACCTTGGACTTGACGGATCGGATGACGCTGGAGGGTGCGAAGATTGTCATTCGCGACCGCGATACCGACACGGACTATATGGCGGACGGATGGGAGATGCGGTACTTCGGAACGCTGTCGCGCGACGGTCGTGGCGACTTCGATGGCGACGGTCTGGCCGATGTTCTTGAGTATGCATGCGGGAGTGATCCCACGCGGCAGGATACGGATGGTGATGGACTGAGCGACTGGAACGACCTGATCAACGGTTACAGCGCCACTGTTTCGGACACCGACAATGATGGCCTTGCCGACGGCAGCGAGTTTGCCGTCGGTTCGCTGGGCGGAACGGTGAACGGATACACCACGGACAGCGACTTGGACGGGGTTCCGGACGCCAAGGAGTGGGTGATGGGGTTGAATCCGCACATGGCCGATACTGATGGTGACGGGGTGTCTGACGGAGACGAACTGAAGAGGGGTATGGATCCGCTGGCGGTCAATAATGACGCGGATGGTGTTCCGGCCTTTGTGGAAGTGAACTGGGACGGGAGTGCGGCATACAATCCATATCACCGCACATTGAATCCGACAGGCACGGATCTCAGCGTAGAGTCGGCGGATACGGATGGGGATGGCGTGTCAGACCTCGAGGAGATCGCGGCCGGGAGCAGTCCTAGGAGCCAGGCGGTGTCCAACCGGGTGACGATCGCGAGCACGCTCATCATCGGCGGAACGAACGTGGTACGCTGGAACGTGTACAGCAATCCGGTGAGCGCTGATGTGACGTTCTATGTCGAGTACTCCACCAACGTGTCGGGTTCGTGGATTGCGGGCGGGTGGAAGGTTTCCAACGGTGATACCAATAAGTTGGAGGAGTTCCGATTCAAGCCGCTTGGCGGCGTGATGTTCTACCGCCTGCGGTTCAGCATGGAGTAGGTGGGGAGGGTGGCTGGGGCGGCGGCGCCTTTTTTGGTGGCTCCCTGCCGCCTTGTGCGGCGGGGGCCGTAATTCCGGCTCCTGCCGGGTGAACCGGCAGGGAGCCTTGCGAATGTTGTGATGGGCGGCTGGTGCGGTTGGTGGATCCCTGCCGCCTTGTGCGGCGGG
>CAZWPN010000103.1:1307-12259 GCA_964635275.1 uncultured Victivallales bacterium
ATGGGGACTTGTACTATGGTCGCCTCGCGTTCGTCGAGACCTCTGGTGGCAGCGATAACGGGGACGTGGCTGGTGAGATCAATGCGACTTTTGAGGTCAGCGGCAATCGCGTGGTGATTGCCGGAACGCTGAGCGGAACCTACACGCCGGGAGCAACGCCTCAGGGCTCGACGACACCTGGGCCAGGAACGCTCTTGAATCGCACGATCCGCGGCACATGGATGGAGCATACCGGGTTGACAGGTGACCTCGTGGGTTTTTCGCCCACTCCGAGTACCGGTGCGGCAACGCCGCCAGCGACGACGCCTGCTGCAACGCCCTGATAGCTTCTTAAGAAGGCGGTTAAGTGTAGTACAGCGGCACACTTGAGCGGACACTTAACCGACACTCTTTGTGGGATATCCTTAACTGACTCGCTTATTCCACGATCGGGACGGCAAGTTGCGAGGAGTCCTGCCTTCCCTATCCGAGGATCAGGGCCATTTCTTCTCTGTTGATTTTTCCCCATCGTGGTGGTACACAATCACCCCTCTTACTCGTGCAAGGAAAGGGAGAGTGGCATCATGAATACGGGGCTTGACGAAGTTCGCTATCCGGGCAGGTTCCCGTGGATTCTCATCGCGCTGCTGGTCCTTGTGGCGGCGGGCGTCTTGTTCCGGTTCTTTTGGAAGGGGCGAGGGCGGGCTGAGGTCACTCCACTGGCGGAATCCGCTGTCGCGACCAATATGCCAACGGTGCTGTCCGTCGCGTCGGCGTCGAACGCGGCTGTTCAGCCGGCGGCAGTTCCGATATTACCTGTGCGTTCCCTGCAACCGGTCGAGACCAATGCTCTGACGGCGCTGGTCAATGAGGCGGATGCCGTCGAGAAAGCCGGACGGCACCTGGACGCGCGCACGAAGTGGCTGCAGCTCCTGGACTACGCCATTCCGGATGATTTGCGGGCAAGGGCGGAGGAGCGGCTGGGGCAGCTCAATAGCCAGTTGGTGCTGACTCCCGCTGCGATGCCGGAGAAGACCGAATACGTGGTGCAGGCCGGCGATTCGTTGGATAAGTTGGCCAAGCGGTTCAAGACGACCGTTGAGCTTCTGCAGAAGGGGAACAATATGGCGGATCCAAGCCGCATACGACAGGGAGACCATTTGCGAATCCTGTCGGGCAAGTTTACCATCGAGGTTAGCCGGTCCCGGCGCGACCTTCTTGTGCTGCTCAACGGCAAGTTCTTCAAGCGATACATGGTTGGCATTGGGAAATACGACAAGACTCCGTTGGGAGGCTTCTCCGTTGTGGACAAGATCGCGGAGCCGGTATGGTGGCGTCCGGATGGGAAATCGGTTCCATTCGGGAATCCTGAGAACATATTGGGGACCCGCTGGATGTCCATTCGTGCGGTGGCGGGAACGCCGGATGTGCGGGGCTACGGGATCCACGGCACGTGGGACAATGCCAGCGTGGGGAAGTCCGAAAGTGCGGGTTGCGTCCGTATGCGCAATGCCGAAGTCGAGGAGTTGTTCAGTCTGGTTCCGTTGGGCACGACAGTGACCATCAGGGACTGATGGAGTTCTTGTGGGAGATGGAATAATGCATCCTTATCGTTCGCATACTTGTGGACAATTGAAACGTGACAACGCCGGTCAGGACGTTCGGATCGCTGGCTGGGTCTACCGCAAGCGCGACCATGGCAGTCTGCTGTTTCTCGATGTGCGCGATCACTACGGCGTGACGCAGGTGGTTGTTCATCCTGACAAGTCGTTCTTTGAGGAATGCCAGAAGCTTAAGTTGGAGAGCGTTGTCATCGTGACCGGCGACGTGCTGCTTCGTTCGCCGGAAACGGTTAACCAGGACCTTCCCACCGGCGAAGTCGAGGTTGTGGCCCGCTCGCTTGACGTGGAGAGTGCAGCCGATCCTCTTCCGCTGATGGTTGCCGCCGAGGAAGACGGTCCGGAAGACGCCCGCCTCAAGTACCGTTTCCTGGATTTGCGCCGCCCTCGAATGCACCAGAACATTGTGATGCGTTCCCGCGTCATAGCGAGCATCCGTCGCCGTATGATTGAGCACGGGTTTACGGAGTTCCAGACCCCGATCCTCACCAGCAGTTCGCCGGAGGGAGCGCGGGACTACCTGGTGCCAAGCCGTGTTCATCCGGGGAAGTTCTATGCGCTGCCGCAGGCGCCACAGTTGTTCAAGCAGTTGCTGATGGTGTCGGGTTTCGACCGCTATTTCCAGATCGCCCCGTGTTTCCGGGACGAGGATGCCAGGGCGGACCGGTCTCCCGGTGAGTTCTACCAACTGGACATGGAGATGTCCTTCGTGACCCAGGACGATGTCTTTGCCGTCGTCGAGGATGTCCTGCACGGCATTTACAAGGAGTTCTCGAAGTGGAAAATGGATGCGCCGCCTTTCCAGCGAATTCCCTATCGCCAAGCTATGGTCAAGTACGGAAGCGACAAGCCGGACCTTCGGATTCCCATCGAAATGTGCGATGTGTCGGACATCTTTCGTGCTTCGGGTTTCAATGCGTTCCGCCAGGAGATCGAAAAGGGCGGTACGGCGCGCGCTATCCCTGTGAAGGGAATCGCCGGTCAGGCCCGGAGCTTCTTCGACAAGATGGAGGAGTATGCCAAGTCCATCGGGTCGAAGGGATTGGGATATTTGGTGTGGGCTGAGGCTGGAATCAAGGGCCCGATAGGGAAGTTTCTGAAGCCCGACGAGCTGGCCGCGATTGCTCAGCGATGCGGCGTGGGAACAGGCGATGTCGTTTTCTTCGTATGCTCGCAACCGGGTGAGACATCCCGGATCAGCGGGGATATCCGGACGAAACTTGGCAATGATCTGAACATGATCAAATCCGGGGTCTACCGGTTCTGCTGGATCGTTGATTTCCCAATGTACGAGCGGGACAAGGAGTCGGGACAGATCGCCTTCTCCCACAACCCGTTCTCGATGCCGCAGGGCGGGTTGGAAGCGCTCCAATCAAAGCCGCCGCTCGATGTGCTGGCTTTCCAGTATGACATCGTCTGCAACGGCGTGGAACTCTCCAGTGGCGCCATCCGCAATCACAGCCGCGAAGTCATGTACAAGGCGTTTGAGATTGCCGGCTATACGCGAGAGGAGACCGAAGAGAAGTTCTCGTTCATGCTGAACGCCTTTCGATACGGGGCGCCGCCCCATGGCGGCATTGCACCCGGCATCGACCGGATCGTAATGCAACTGGCGGGAGAGGGGAACATCCGGGAGATCATCGCCTTCCCGATGAACCAGCGCGCCCAGGATCTGATGATGAATGCGCCTGGAACGGTGACGGAGAAGCAGTTGAGGGAACTGCACCTCAAGATTAATCTGCCAAAACCGGCCGTGCCCGCAGCGCCGGGTGGAGTAGAGTGCCCGGCCAACAACCGGCAAATTCTGTAGTTCGGTTAAGGGTATCCGAGTAAGAGTGTCGGTTAGGTGTGCGTTCAAGAGCGCGAGTAAGTGTCTCGCTGTACTGCACTTACCCGCCTTCTTAACCGCCACACTTGCTCGGATACCCTTAACCGAACTGCTTACACGATTTTGCCTTCTTGGATCACAACATACATGGCTACCCACACTCAACACGGAAACGCCAGGTTTGTTTCTATCGCTTGGAATGTTCTGTAGCCGGCCCGACGTCTACCCGACAGGTATCGGCATCTCGCGCTCGGCACGGGTGTCGAGTTTCTTGATGCGCACCGTTCCCCGCGCGACGTCGTCCGGGCCAATGTAGACAGCCTCAACGAACTCGCCTTTTCCCGTGCGGGAGAAGAAGTGCTTGGCCTTTTCAGGGGACAGAGCCATGTCGACGTTCTGACCGGAATGCCGCAAGGCTCGGGCGATGCTTCCTGCTGCAGCCCGCTGCGTCTCGTCCATGAAACCCACGGCGACATCCAATGCAGCTCGCGCCTTGTGGGGGAGTTTCTGCAGTTCCGTCAAGAGATCGGCCACGACGACATCGCCAAACCCGAGTCCGACAGCGGTTGCGCGAACCCCGCCGATGTCCGACAGAAGGTTGTCGTAGCGCCCTCCGCCAAAGATGGCGCGAAACCGGCGTTGTGCGTCGAACGCCTCGAAGACAATGCCTGTGTAGTAAGAAAGGCCCCTGACGATGGATAGATCGAACCGCAACACGGGTCCAAGTCCGCTCCTGTCGGCCAGGGCGACGAAAGACTCGACAGACGCCAATGACGGTGTCTCCGCGCCAATTCGCTGACGTACTTCCTCCAGCGATCCGATTGAGAAAACCCCGAAAAGGCGATCGGCATCTTCGCGGGAAACTCCATTCTGTTCCAGAAGAATGCGAATTTCCTCGTCCGGTATCTTGCCGCGTTTGTCCAGTGCCATGAAACAGGCTGAATGCAGAGCCGGGGCAATGCCTGCAGCGGTAAGCAGGTCGGCCAGCAGTGCCCGACTGTTGAAATGGATGCCATAGTCACCTGCGTTCAGGCCAAGAGCCCGCAGGGCGTCGGCGGCGGCGCAGAGTATCTCCACCTCAGCCGCCAGCGAGTCTTCACCGACGATGTCGAGATTCCATTGGAAATGCTCTCGCTTGCGTCCCTTGGACATTCGCTCGTACCGGAAGCATTGGGCCACGGCGTACCACTTGATGGGAAGCGCCAGTGACCCCTGGCGCGCAATGATCATGCGGGCGAGGGAGGGTGTCATTTCCGGTCGCAACGCCAGATCGCGCCCGCTCTTGTCGCTGAAAGCATAGATCTGATCCACGATCTCTTCGCCGGCCTTGCGCTTGAGCAGATCCAGACTTTCCACCACGCAGGCATCGTAAGGCAGAAACCCGAACCGCGTCGCAGAGGTTCGCCAGGCATCGAAGATGGTGTTGCGCAGGGCCATGTCGGCAGGATAGAAGTCACGCATACCCCGTGGCGGGGCAAAAGAAATGTCGGAAGCGCTCATTGAATGCATGTCCGGAATGTTGCCGCACCGTCCGCCCGGCAGTGCGACTTGGCGGTGCGGAACAAGAATATCGGTGCGCGGGGTTGCTTAACCGGCGGTGCCCAGCACGCGCTGCTTCATCGCTTTGCCTGGCTTGAATTTGACAACACGGCGTTCTGGAATACGAACGACATCTCTGGGCCGGTTCGGATTGCGACCGATTCTTGACTTTCGGACGCACACCTCGAACACGCCGAAGTCACGGAACTCGATATGATTACCTTCGACCAGAGCCTCGGTGATGTAGTCGAGCGTCTTCTGAAGCACTGTAGAAACGTCCTCCTGAACGATACCCGTTTCTCTGGAGATCCGAACCGCCAAGTCCCGCTTTGTCATGTCGCCTCCTTGTCGTCCCTTACTCGCAAGGGCCACCGTGAGCTCTCATCCGTTCTGCGGCCTACCCAGCCGTCTTGATGCTAAGCTCCGTTCGCATTGCACACAATCAGAGCGAGTTACGCAAGACAAAAAAGCATGAAAGGTAACCCGTCAGTCATGCAGGGGCGGCGCTTGTCGCCGCCCTCCCGCCCCTTCCTCTCCATCGGCGGTCCGATCCTCTTCATCGGCGTAAACTATTCTCTTCCCGAGCAGACGCCGCCGACACGGCGGCTACTACAGAAGAGCGGCTTCCTCCCCGTAGTAACAGGAGGAATCGTGTAAGTGAGTCGGTTAAGGGTATCCGAGTGTACGAGTACGAGTCCGTTGGGCCGAGTCCTGTTCCCGTACTCTTACACCTACTCGTACACGCGAATCTCCCCATCTTCTCCTTTCGTCCCACGCTTTGTCGTCTACGCTTCGTCGCACGACTTCGTCGAGACTGTTCCGTAAGGCACCATGCCGACGTGGTTGACGCCCACAGATTCTGCGGAGGAGGCCTGAATATCTGAGTAGTTACGATCGAGGACGACGACGAGGACGAGGACGAGAACGATGGCCGTGAAAGCCCGTCGGTCTGAGGTGCGACCTCGCTAGAGTAAAGGGGATACCCAGTTTGTGACCAAAGGAGTCCTGCCTTTCCTGGCAGTGTCCAGGAGCCCGTCGGCCCGGCGTTCGATGCCGACCACACTGGGGCGCAGGTCCGACAGGCTCCTGGTCGAGGATTAGGTGCCTCCATGATCCGCGGCTAGGGGAGGAATGACTCCTTTGGCGGACTCATGTGCGTCCTGTGTTTACGGCTCGCTCGGAGAGCTCGCCCTACCTGGGGAACATACCAAGGCGGGCCACGCCCGTAACCGGAGTGTGTGGGTGTGGGAGTCTGTGAGTGTCGGTCCTGATATTCGCTTCCACATACTCACGCACTCACATACTCACATGCGACCTCGCTCTAGAAAGATGCGATGCCTTGCGTCACGTGTCTCGCTGGGTAGGGCGAGCTCTCCGAGCGAGCCGCTGTCGCAAGGCCGTCCGCAATGGGTCCCGCCGGTGGCACAGCGCTTAGGCGATGATTGGGTGCCCTGCAGCGGCTTGACGCATGCCGTAGGCTTCGGTTACTTTTCACCACGTGAGAAGACGATTCTACGGTTTCCAGTCCCTCGCGCTTTGGATTTGGGCGGAATCAATGTTCTCACATCAATCCATTCAGATTGTGATGGGTCTTCTCATGCTTGGGGCCTGCGTGAGCGTGGCGCAGGCGAGCGACGCTCCGTCGCACGGGCGTCCATTCTTTATGCCGGAGCAGGAGCGGGCGCGCCTGCGTGAGCTGATCGCCAGCCGGGAGTGGGCGAAGGCGGATCACGAGCGTATCCAGGCAGAAGCCCGCAAGGGCAACGGCCACCTTGCTGCATTTCTGTTCGCGTTGGACGGCGACCAGGCCTATGCACCCATCGCGCAGAAGTGGTTGCTCGGCATGTTCGGGGAAAGGGGAAGCAAAGTGGGGCGCGCCCGGGGCGCGCTGGCCAATCCAGAGTTCTTTCATGGCGGAGTACCTCACCTGAGCGATGTCTTTTACGACACGGATTTCAGCCCTTATGCTGCGTTCGACTGGGCGTACAACGGCCTTGAGCCGGCGGCGAGGGAGACGATCCGGGAGGGCATAGCCACATTCATGCGTTTCAAGATGCGTTGCATGGACCGCTGGACGCAGACCCCGAACCTGGTGTTCAAGCCCACTGCCATCGTCGCCTTGGCAGGATTGGCCATTCAGGACCAGGAGGCTATCTCCTGGGGTTTTCACCGCAAGCCGGAGTCCGGCATCGGCGGGTATTTCCCGGTGCTCAACAACATGCTGAAGGACGGCGGCGCCTGGCACGAGTCCCCCACATATCCCATCGTGCATACCGATCTCTATTGCATGGGCAGGGTATCCAGCCTCCGCGCGCTGTACGATGGCAATGACTGGTGGGGCTCCACGGCGCCAAATGGCGGCAGCCCGAAGGGGCTGATGGATTACTATATCGACACGGCGTATCCTCTGGAGCGTACCGGCCATGGCTCCGGCCAGATTCGCGTCGTAACGTACGGCGACGGCGCCAGCAACGCTAACGGCGACATGTTCCTGGCCAACCCGGCCGGCCCGGGAATCGACATGGCCCAGGCACTCGTCGCGGCGTACAACGTTTCCGGCGATCCACGCCTGGCACCGTTTGTCGCGATGATCCCGGACTACAAACCCGATGTTCTGGACCGGCGTCCGCTGCCGACGACGATCGCCTTTCCCGCCGCGCCTTCGAAGATCTGGCCCGACTATGGGCTGGCGATCCTGCGCGCGGATGAGTCTCCTGCCTACTGGACGAACGATGCGCCCGTGCTTTTCCAGATCATGACCAAAGGCTATGGCCACGAGCACGCCGACAAGTTCGGCATGACCTTCCACGGAGCAGGCCGCCTGCTTTATCCAGACTACAATGCGAACCAATACGAGAATCCGGCCATTGGCTGGACGCGGAACACCATAGCCCACAATACGCTCATGGTGGATGAGGGCGACACTCGCAGCGTGCCGGTATCGGCCGTGCGGCACGACTTTGCCCCGGAGGTGAAATATCTGGCGACGTCGGCCTCCGGCGTTTTCGAGGCGGTTGACCAGACGCGCGCGTTTCTGCTGACCCGCGAGTACCTGCTGGACGTGTTTCAGGCAAGCAGCCCAACGCCACGCATCTATGACTATCTGCTGCACAGCTTCGGCGTGCCGCGGCCGGTCCGCCCGGAGCTGTTCACTCCTTCATCGGCGCTTGACGGGCGCTTCTGGCTGGTGAGCGACCGGCAGGCCATGACCACCGATGCTTCGTGGGTGCTGGATTTCGTGATCCGGGAGGCGCCGGGCAGCCGCAAGGGCAAGTTCGGTTCCGAGTGGTACGAGCACGCCGCCAACGTGCGCGTCACCATGGCCGCGGAACCAGGCACGCTGGTCACCCGCGGTATCACCGGCGTGGAACTTGAGAAACAGATGAAACGGCCTTTTGAAAAGCTGGGCATGCTGGTGGCGAGGCGGGAGGGCGTACGCCAGACGGTGTTTGTTGCGACCCATGAGCCATACGCCAATGCGGTTGTGCCGACGATCATCGCCGTCACAACGCTTGCGCGGTCCGACCGGGCCCTGCTTGTACGGGTGGATACCTCGAACTACACCGACTACGCGGCCGTTTCCTTCGGACCGCAGCCGGGCGCCCCGGAGCACGTGCTCGTGGCAGACGACGAGGCGAAGACTAGCGTCGCTTTCACGGACTACGGCTACCTGCGGGTATATCCCGACGGCACCATTGCCGCACGCGGCGGGTGGAAGGGACTGCGCCTCCCGGCGGTGAAAGGCACGCTCACCCTCAACGGCCAATCCGTGCCGGCGGGGCTTCAGGACGGCTGCCTAACCTATGGTACTGTGCCGCCGTCAGCCGAACCGGCCACCGTAGCCGAGGTCGAATGCCCGCTTGCCATCCAAATCGCCCCGGCGGTGGCGCGATTGGAACCGACAGGACGTCGCACGTTAATCTTCACGGTCAAGAACACGCTGAAGGCGACTGTGTCGGGTTCGTTCATGTTCGAGTTGCCCGCCGGCATCACGGTCGAGCCGTCCAAGCCGGCGTTCACGTCGCTCCGGCCGGGGAAGACCGCGCAGGTGCCGGTGATCTTCATTGCGGATGCCGGGGTGAAAGCCGGCAAGGCAATCGTCCCTTATCGTGTGACCTGCCGCACGGGGAGCGCCGCGCCAAGCATCTCGGCCGCCCTGCCGGTTATGTTGACTGTCGGTCCGGTCCTGCGCGCCGTTTATCAGCATCCGGAAAGGAACGTCTTTCAGGTGGATGCGCCACGGTATACGATCCAGCACGACATGTTCAGCGGTCTTTGCCGCCACCTTGCCGATGATGACGACATTGTGCGTCTGGATGGCGATCCGCTTTTCACCTTCAGCAACGGAAAAAGTGAGATCCTGTTTCCAGGAACCGTTCAAGCCTTTGTCTGGCCCACAGAGGCTCCGGCCCATCTCGCAGCCCACGCCTTGGATATTTGCCGGTATCATGTCAGTTACGGTTCCGATCGCATCACTGTGAGCATGAACTCAGTGTGGACTCAGTTCGACCCTACGCACTTCACCGTGCCTGGTCGGTGGGTGTCCACCCGGGGAAGACCCACATGGGCCCGGATTGTAGCGGTGGATGCCAGCGGCAGGGAGGTGGCGGCGAAGCCTGGCACGGATCTGAAACTCGTCGCCGCCGAGTTGGCCTTTCCGGGTGCCAAGTGGCACGTGGCCTTCAGCTTCACTCCGCCTCAACCGGTGACTTTAAACGGCACTGAGATGCGATTCCCCATTGGCTCCCTCAACGGCGAGGCCTGGTCGGTTGGCTTCTGTAAGCCGGGCAAACTGGATGATTGGCGCAGGGGCCCCGTTCAGGCGGAGAGGGTTCGGGGCTCGGTGTCCGGGAGGCAGAAGTGAGCATGCATCGAGATCTCGTGTTTCTGGCCTTTCTGGCGCTGGCCGGAACAGGCTGCCGAGGCGTGCGCCCAGGGCCGATCGCGGATGGCGGTGCTGATTTCGTTGCTGCTGAAGCGCTACCGGGCGGGCGGCTGCAGGCTCTGATAGAGAATACCCGTTGTTACGCCAGTTTGCCGCGCCACGTGCACCAGCCGGATTTCCGGATTATCCCCGTTGCTGAGCGGAAGTACCGCGGGAAGTTCTTCTGGCTCATGGACGGTGAGCAGAAGATAGGGCTGCTCAACCTCTCGTTCGGCGAGATCGAAATGTTTCGCGCTTTTCCACCGACTGGCGACGTGCATGTCGAGTACGCGATGCCAGAGTTCCACGGCTGGGATACGCTGCAGGGGCCTCGAATCTCGATAGTGCCGCAGGGGACATGGTCGGGCAAGGGCGAGATGGCCGGCATGGAGACCGGGGGCAAAACGCTCCGCCTGTGCTACAGTGAAAAGTTTAGCGGCAAGACCGAGCTGGTTCACAGGTTCGCGCTGCGCTTTGACCCCGTGCTTGGCTACATCTGGGACTGCACATTCGAGATGCGTATGGACGAGCCCCGGCGCTTTGAATACACGAACCTGCTCCCCGACGGCGTGGCGGATTCCCGTGACGAGCGCAAGCGCTACCAGAAGTGCCTATGGGCGCGGCGGGACGGCACGTTGTGCGCCATGTACCAGAATCCGCGTTCGATGATGCAGTCGTTCGGGAGTGAGTGGACAGATATCCCCGGCGATGGCGGTTTCGTTGGTTTTGTGGCCGAGCCGGACGTGAATCCGTTTCTGGAAATCATTCACTCCGACCCGGCGACGACTTTCGTCACCTGCAGTGTGTGGTATGACCAGCATGTCATCGCAAGGCCGCCGGAGAAGAAGGGCGAGGATGGCCTCTATCACATGAAGGCGGCCTATCGGATGCTGAGTCTGCCCTTGCCGGTGGCCAAGGAGTTGGAGGACGCCGCGCGCACGACGTTGCCGGAGTCCAAAGGTGATGGCCCGATGGGTTTCCGTCAGGGCATCGTCAACGATTTCGAGGCGCTCGTTCCCGCCGGTGCGCTCTTCAACGGCTGCATCTGGGGACACAGCGCCAA
>CAZWPN010000104.1:0-12159 GCA_964635275.1 uncultured Victivallales bacterium
GGTGCCCGAGGGGCGCAAGGCCGTGGCCTCCATGTGGGGGTGGGTGGACCTGCAGTCGAGTTGGACCTGGCCGGGGTGCGAGGGAAAGACGCTGGCGGTGGAGGTCTATTTCGACTGCGACGATATCGAGCTGTTCCTCAACGGTCGGTCGGTCGGCAAGGCGCCGGCTGGTCTGGAGGCGAAGCACCGGGCGCTTTTCAACGTGGCGTTCGAGCCGGGCGAACTGAAGGCGGTGGCGCTTCGCGGCGGTAAGCCGGTGGCGGAAACCGCGCTGACCACGACCGGCGCTCCCCATGCCCTGCGCCTGACGGCGGACCGCTCGCGCATACGGGCCGATCGTGACGATCTGGCCTACGTCTCGGTTGAACTATGCGACAGCAAGGGGCGCCCCGTGCCCGATGCCGCTGACTCGGTGCGGTTCGCGGTCGAAGGCCCCGGCGAGATTGTCGCCGTGGCCAATGCCGACCCCAAGACCACCGCGCCCTACCGCGGCCGGGAGTACCGCCTGTGGCGGGGACACGCCCTGGTCATTGTACGCCCGAAGGGCGGGGCAGGGGAGATCACGCTGCATGCCATCGCGGACGGGGTAAAGCCCGGCAAGATTGCGGTGTCGACTGTCTCTTAGGCCATCGCCCTCCTGCTGCGTTTCACATGTCGGCGGGCGGCAGATGCGGGCGTCTATGCGCCAGCCATGCCGTTGTTGAAGTAGACGTAGAGCCCGTCCTTGCCGGGGGCGACGAGGTCCATGCGGCCGCTGCCGCGCAAGTCGGCGAGTGCGAAATGAATGCCGCACCCCTTGGCGGTGCCGATGGGGCCGAAGTCTATGACCTGCTTCGCAAAGCCTTCGCCGGTCCACTTGAAGTAATAGATGCCGAGATCATCCCATTCGCCCGCCTCGTTCCCGCAGTGGGCGCGGTGCCGTTTGCCGGTGACCAGCTCCGGTTTGCCGTCGCCATCAATGTCGGCCCAGATCAGGTCGTGATACTGCGCGTTAAAGGGGTCGATGGGGTGGTGGGCCCAGGTGCCGTTCTTGCCGCGCTTGCTCCACCAGAGGCCGTAGCCGTGGGCGTTGCCGGTGATGATTTCGTTTCGCCCGTCGCCATCCACGTCCACCACGAGCATGGGGACGCTGGCGGCCCAGCCCCACGGCGGATTCGGGAAGTCCTCGTGCCAGATCCAGGATCCCTTTTCCGGATTGGCGGGCGCCTCCAGCCAGCCCTTGCACAGGATGATATCCATGCGGCCGTTGCCGGCAATGTCGCCACAGCCCAGGCCGTGCCCCTGACCGCCGTTCGCGAACGTGTGGACGAGCACCTTGCGGAACTCGCCGGTGCCCTTGCCCTGGGCATTGGTGACGAGCTTGTAGTAGGCCACTTCCGGATTGGGCGGTGTATTGGGCAGGATTTCGATGACGCCGTCGCCGTCGATATCCCAGCCCCGCGTGGTCTCAACGTTGCCGGAATTGGCGGCCAGGATGTGCTCGGGCCATGGTTTGCCGGCCTCTCCAGGGTTCTCGCGCCAGCGCAGGTTGTTGCCCCACCAGCCGCCGGTGACATAGTCCAGACGGCCGTCGCCGTTGATGTCCAGGGCGATGGTGGAGAAGTCGTCGTAGTATTCACCGCAGCGCGGGATGCTCCCGATTTCGTGTTTCTTGCGGAAGTCGGGCCCCTCGTACCAGTAGCCGCCGCACACGATATCCGGCTTGCCGTCACCATTGACGTCGAATACGCCGGCCGACTCAAACGCCTCATCCGAGATCCAGACACGATTCCATTTTACTGGCATGGGATTATACCTTTCCTGTTATTTGCCGGTACGGAGGCTGATATATTCGCGCGCCAATCGAATGTCCTCGAGGGCGTCCTCGGCGCTGCACATGGCGGGGCGCTTGCCGGCGACGGCGTCCACGAAGTTCTGCGCCTGCTGCCACATGGCATGCACCCAGAGCAGCTGGGGGATTTCGCTTTTTGGCTGCACGTTGTTTCCGGGATCGCGGAAGATCTCCACCCGGCCGGGCCGGGTAAACGCGAGGGGGGCGGGGAGTTCCAGTTTGACCCAGCCGCGTTCGAAGCAGACGAGGGCGCTTTCCTGCCAGTCGATAGTCGTCTGGTAGGGGCTCATTTCGATGGAGCAGGTCACACCGCTGGCGCTTTCTCCAGCCAGCAGCAGCCCGGACCGGGCCGCGTAGTTAACCGTCCAGGTCTCGCCCAGCAGGTGGCGCATCAGGTTGACCTGATGAATGTAGTAGTTGACGAAACCGCCGTAGGCCTCGTTCGTCGCCTTGTCCATGTCGCTCGCCGGCGGATCCCACTGGAATTCCGGGTTGGGGTCGTCGCTCCAGACGTTCTGGTTGAAGCCGTTGGCGACCCAGTCACCCGCCGGCATCAGGATGCGGATGTAGGTGAGTTTGCCGAGCTCTCCGCTCTTCTGGAGCTTTTCGATCTCCGCCTTGGCCAGCATGGTGGCCGGATCGGACCGCTTGTGGTAGCCGATCATCATCCAGGTCTTGTTGGCTTTCACGGCCTTGACGATCTTCTCACCCTGTTCGATGCAGCCGGCGATCGGTTTTTCGGTTAATACCGGTTTGCCGGTCTTCAGCAACTCCGGTACCAATGTCCCGTGGCGTGTGAACGGCTGCGAGGCCACGATACCGTCCAATTGTTCTTTAGCTAACATCTCCTCGTGCGAGGCGTAGACCTTGGGCACGCCCCATTTGGCGGCGACCTTCCTGGCGAGGCCCTGCTTCACCTCGGCCAGCGCCACGACTTCACAATTGGGAACCATGGCATAGCTGCGGAGATGCGCGGCCTGCCCCATGCCGCCGACGCCCACGAACCCGATCCTGACTTTCTTATCGCTCATGTGGTCCTAGACTCCTTTCAGTTGTTGTGATGCCTGTCGATACTGTTCGAAATCGGTCGAAGTACAAACGCTGGCGCCTACGCCTTCGCCAATTTGCCGAACCGGTTGGCGATGGCCAGGGCCGGATCGAGCGGCACATCCTTGCGTTTCACGTTCCTGGGCACGGTGATCGCCGGAACGGCGCGGAGTGCCTTGCCGGCGAACTGCGGCAGGTACTTGGCCTCGGCGGTGAGCATCTCGGCGACCATCCTGCGGATCTCGTCGAGCGTCAGCACGGCGGAGGTCAGGGGGTCGAGCGCCACGGCCTGCATGACCAACTCGGGGTCGCCGGTGAAACTGGCCTCGACCGTGAGGCCCTGCACCAGGACGTTGGTCATGTTCAGTGCGGCGCACTGGGGCGGCAGGTTCCCGATGACCGCCGGGTGCAGGCCCATCCGGTCCATGTAGATCGGCACTTCCACGCAGCAGCCTTGCGGCAGATTCGTGATGTAGCCGTCGTTGCGGATGTTGCCGTTGAACCGGAAGATGTTGCCGGTTTCCTTCGCCTCTATGATGTGGGAGCAATACTCCGCGCTGCGGGCGCCGAGCGTGGTGGACTCGATGGAGAGCGGATCGGTCGTGGCGAATTTCTCGGCCAGCATGGCGCAATACTTATAGTAGGCCCCCGTCTCGCCCCCGAAGGCGGGCTCGTCGCAATAGAGCTCCAGCGCCTTCCGGTTCTTCCGGAAATACGGGAGGTACTCGGACAGGTGGCCGGTGCTCTCGGTCATGAAGTAGCCGAAGTGGCGCATGACTTCAGCGCGGACCTTTTCATTCACGTAGTAGCCGGGTTTCTCGAAGTTGGCCTTGAGCGTCGGATAGAGGTCCCTGCCGGCGTGTTCGAGCTTGAGGAACCAGGCCATGTGGTTGATGCCGGCGGCGGTGAAATCGAT
The DNA here is from genome assembly GCA_964635275.1 of uncultured Victivallales bacterium. Lineage (GTDB taxonomy): Bacteria > Verrucomicrobiota > Kiritimatiellia > UBA8416 > CAZWPN01 > CAZWPN01. Next base: position 3,795 of record CAZWPN010000104.1, read on the forward strand.
TTCATCCTTCTTGACGTTCACGTAGCTGGCAATCAGGTCCATGGTGGTCTGGACGCCGTGGCAGAGGCCCACGAACTGGAGGCCTGGCACGCGGCCGAGTGCCCAGGCGCACATGGCCATGGGGTTGGCGTAGTTAAACAGGATGGCGTTGGGGCAGAGTTCGCGCATGTCGCTGGCGATCTCCAGCAGGGCGGGGATGTGGCGTAGGGCGCGGAAGACGCCGCCGGGGCCCATCGTATCGGCGATGCAATTATCCACGCCATACTTCATGGGAATTTCGTAGTCCTGCTTGAATTCCGCGACGCCGCCTGCCTGGATCATGACCACGACGTAATCGGCATCCTTCAGGGCCGCTCGGCGATCGGTGGTGGCGGTGACCGTGGCATCGATGCCGTTATCCTTGATCATGCGCTTGACGAAGGCCTGCATTTTGTCGAGTCGCGCATGGCTCAACGCCATGAGGCAATACTCGCTGCCCTTGAGCGCAGGCGTGGCGAGAAAATCCGCCATCAGGGTCTTGCAGAACACGAGGCTTCCGGCTCCAACCATGGCAATCTTCGGCATGCTGAACCTCCCGGCGATGTTGTGACACTGGTCAATCTTGCTGAATGACGGGCCACATATGTTCTTGGACTCGGCACCTGATTATGCTTAACTGGCCTACAAAGTATTCGAATAGGCCTGGTTGTGCCTAGATGGCTAGAATTGCGTTATACTGTCAGGAATTGCTGTCATGCCGAAGCCCGGAGCGTCCCTGATCCATGCGGCGTTCCATGCGCCCCAAGGCGCGTGGCACATCAATCCGCATTGTCATTCAGACTACGAGATGGTGGTCGTAACCCGCGGCCACGAGGATGTGGAGGTGGAGGGGCGGCGCTTCCGCGCCAATGTCGGCGACGTGCTGCTGTTCCGGCCGGGCGTGGTCCATGAGGAATGGAGTGACGCGGGAGATCCGCTCCGGACTTACTTCGCGACATTCACATGGCCCTTGGAGGGATCGCGGTGGCCGCTGCGGAGTGTGGATGAACAGGGGCGTATCCGGTTGCTGCTGGCATGGCTATATGAACTGCGGGATGCGGACACTCCGGCGACGAAGGCGGCAGCGGGGGCCTACTTCCTGGCGCTGATCCGGGAGTTCATGCGCGTGCAGGGGTGTCAGGACGATCCGATGGTGGTGGCCGTGCGCACCTTCATCCGGCAGCACATCCAGGCCCCGCTGACAGTGGATGCGCTGGCCCGTCAGGTCGGCCGGAGCAAGTTTCATTTCATCCGGCGTTACCGTCAATTGACCGGCCGCAGCCCGATGGAGGATGCGCGGATGATCCGTCTGGGGCATGCACGTGATCTGATGCTGACGACAGACCTGCCGGTGAAGGCCATTGCGCCGCTGGCCGGGCTGGGGGACGAGGTGGCGTTGTACCGCCTGTTCCGCCGTTATCTGAGCACAACGCCGGGGCAGTTGCGGCGCGCCTTTCGCCGTTGACGTGGGGCGGCGAGACCTTGACCGTCCCGGGCGTCGGGTTCGGATTGTTCCGTTTGCCGTAGTCATGCCTATCGTCGGAGGAAGACGCGTATGGACACGCCTGCTGCACATCCGTTCGATACGTTCCGTCTGAGCGAGACCCCCTTCCGTCGTTGCGCCCGTCGCTATCGAACCGGGCCGCACGGCGGTCCTGTTCGATTTCGGCCGGGAACCGATGGTAACCTTCACGAACCCGGCCGAAACGCCACAGCCGCCGCCGTGCTGGCCGGAATTGTCATGCTCGATGACGGCCGGACGATGTTCGGCAATCTAGCCCGCATCGGCGGGTTGCGAAAGGAGTTCGTCGGCATGGCCAAGTTCTACATCCACCGCGCCCTGATGCGCTGCGGCAGGACCGCCGAGGCCCTCGACGATATCCGCGCCTATTTCGGCCGCATGCTCGAACTCGAAGCCACGACGTGCTGGGAGCTTTGTGACAAGCCGCGCCGGACGGTGGCGTGACGGCTCTGCACAGCCGCTGCCATGGCTGGACCGCCGGACCGGCCTATCTCTTCCCGTCCTACCTGCTCGGCGTGCAGCCCGCTGCGCCGGGCTTCACCCGCGTGCGGATCGCCCCCGATCTCGCCGACCTGGACTGGGTTGACGGCGTGTGGTGCCGCTCCCAATGGGCGAGCTGGTGGCACGCTGGGAACGCGGCGCACCCCTGCGCGGCAGTATCACTCTGCCCCGCGGTGTCTCCGGCGCACTCCATCTCCCTGACCATGCCGGCGCAGCAATCCTCCTGCATGAGGAGGGCCGGCTTCCACGCCGGCCGCTGCCCGCCAAGTGGCCATAATAGAATTGCTGCCTGCCATGCAGGTCTTGTCTTTCCGCCTTGGATAGTGCACATTGACCAAGGGAGAATAGCGACAATGGGCGATTCACATTACGAAAGCTTCATGGGCCTTGGCCCCAAGCGGATTGCGCACACCGAGCATTGGTCGAACCCGGATGCCGAGACGTACCTGACGGGGATCGACTACTACGCGCACCCTCGACTCTGCAGGCTCAGAATGAGGGAGCTGTATCCGGACTTGTTGTTCGCCATTCCCGAGACCGATACGCCCAAACCCAGGCCCGAGGAGCAATCCAACCGGGGAAAAGGGCGCTGGGGCGATGCCTACCGGGATCACTGGCAGCAGGAAGAAGCGAGTCGCCGGTTCACGAGCATCGAGGATATGTTGCGGTTCAGCCCGTTGGAACACGGTGACTTCACCGGATGGCACGTTGTCGTTGACGGCGATTTTCGCAGCGAGGACGTGATCTACGAGCGATTCCGCAAGGGCTTTCCAGCCGAGTGGGGCGACCGGGCGGTTCCCGGCATGTCGTCGCAGGCCGGTTTCTACAATACCATGTTCATGTGGCCCTTGCTGGTCTTTGGCTACCAGAACTTTCTCACGATCTGCATGGAGCCAGAATTCGACCGCATCATGGACGAGTTCGCCGAGATCAATCGGCGCGTCTTCCGGGCTATGGCCAGGTTGCCCGTGAACTTCGTGGTATGCCACGACGACATCGTGCTCGCGACCGGACCGGTTTGTAGCCCGGCCTGGATGCACAAACACATCTTCCCTCGCTATGAGGAGTTCTGGGCGATTCTGAAGCAGTCCGGCAAGGAAGTGCTCTTCATGGTGGACGGATGCGTGGACGCGTTCGTGGACGACGTCATGGCGTGTGGCGCGCGCGGTATCATCAGCGAACCGTTCACCGACTACAAGGCCATTGCGCGACGCCACAAGGATTGCTTCCTGGCGGGAGAAGGCGACAACCGCGTCCTGATGCGAAACCAGCCTGCCGAGATCCGCGCTATGGTGGAATCCATGGTCGAGACCGGCAGGATGTCCGGAGGCTACATGATGTGCATCGGGAATCACATTCCGTTCAATGTGCCTCCCGAGGCCGTGAAGCGCTACCTCGATCTGTCCAAGGAGCTGGCGTACCGATAACGCCCCAACAACATCCAATATCGTCAGGCAAGCTCCGCCGGACTGCCGTCCCCTTCGATCACGCAGATGGTCTTCCAAACCCCGGCCCGGAAGCGCCAGATCCAGACGCTGGCACTGATCAGTACAAATGCGGTGGCCCACGTCCATTCCGCGTACAGACCGAGCCGCAGATGGTCAGCCAATACCAGCCCTCCGACGAATACGAGGTAAAGAAGGCAGGTGGCTGCGGAGGTCCACCGGGTGTCGCCTGCCGCCATCAAGGCGCCCAGAAGGGTGATGTTGAAGGAGTCCATCAAGCAGTAGACGGCGACGAAACGCAGGAGGACCACGCCGGTTTCGCGGATCGCGACGAACTCCGCGGTGCCGATACCGGGCCCCTGGAACAGCGCATAAAGCTCCCGCGGCGCCAGCAGGAAGAAGGCAGCGGCCAGCAGCATCCAGACCTCGGCAACGATGGCGCCTTGAATCGTCACATGCACGCTCGTGGCCGTGTCTCCCCGGCCCTGGGCCTGGCCGACAAGAATGCGGATTGCCTCCGACAGGCCGATGATAGGGAAGAAGGCCAGCCCGTTGATCCGCCAAGCGATGGACGTTGCCGCCAACTCGTGTGTCCCGAGACGTCCGACGAAGAACAGGAATAGGGTCCAACCGAAGATCTCCACACCCATCCGCAGGCCGCTGGGCAGCCCGAAACGCAGGAGCCGGCCCATCATGTCGCGGTCGAAGCGCCAGCCGCGCCGGGTTGCGTAGGCGGCCTGGTGGCAACGGCGGAGAAACAGCGCGGCCAACGCCAACGCCACGGCGCCCTGGGCAGCGACCGTTGCCACCGCCGCGCCGGCCATGCCCCAGGCGGGCAAGCCCAGCCGGCCGAAGATCAGGGCCCACGCGAGTACGGCGTTCACGGCCAGGCCGCCGATCTGCACCACCATCAGGGTGCGCGTATCGCCGCGGCCGCTGAAGAAGCCCGACAGCGCGGTGGCCAGCAGCGCCAGCGGCGTGCCGTAGCAGATGATGGAGAAGTATTGCGCCTCATAGGCGCGAACGTTATCCGGGTGACCGACCACTGCGAACAGCCAGGGACCCAGCGGACCGCAGGCAGCCACTAGCAGACCGCAGGCGAGCGCCAGGTGGATGCCCTGCCAGACTGCCGTGCCGATGCGGCCGGTGCGGTCGGCTCCGGTATACTGGGCCACCAGCGTGCCGGTGTAGCCCGCGGCGCCCATGAAAGAACTGCCGAGCATGAACGCCGCCATGCCCGCCGGCCCCAGGGCGGCGACCGCTTCCGCCGAGTGCCACGCCAGGAAGACGCCGTCAATGAACTGCATCAGCATGTAGCCGGTCATGGAAAGGACGAGCGGCGCGGCCAGGCCAAGTACCCGTCGGATCAGAAGGAGATCGGGGCGCAGAAGCATGGGGAACCTCTGGATGTTGGGCGGTCTCGGCGTCATGTCAGTTGGTGGTCATAGCCGCGGCGCCAGCGCCCGGGGGGCTTGCCCAAGGCAGCCCGGAAGACGCGGCTGAGGTGGAACTCATTGCAGAAGCCGGTCTGTTCCGCGATGACTCGCAGGGGCATATCGCCGGCGGCGAGCAGGCGGCAGGCTTCGGACAGGCGCAGGTTCTTGAGGTGGTCCATGGGTGGACGCCCCATCAGCCCGCGGAACAGGGCGTGGAAGCGCGGCGTTGAGAGATTCGCGCGGCGGGCCAGGTCTGCCACGGTGAGGGGATCGGCCATGCCCTCCCTCATGAGTGAGAGGGCCGGGCCCAGACGGTCCCGCTGCCGCACCAGTTCCGCGGCGTCCCTACGGAACGGCGCAAGATTGCAGAGCAGGCCGAGCGTCTGGAAGGCCAACTCCTGGCGTCGGGCCGCTGCCTTCAGCGGGTGAGCCGGATCGGGCTTCAGCCGTTGCAGTTCTTCGATGATGTCTCCAAAGGGTTTGCAGGAACGGGCGGATACCCGTAGCGGCAGGTCGAGCAGGCTGGCGACGTCCAGCGCATGGAACAGCGTGATGCGCAGGTGGATCCATCGCGCCCGCATCAGGTTGCCATGCCTTGCATCGCCGTGGTGCGCGATGTGCAGCGGCAGGTTGGGGCCGGTCAGAAAGGCCTCTCCCGATGCCAGGAACAGCAGCGGTGCGTCGCCGATGCCGATCCCATAATGCCCCTGCACGGCCTGGGCGAAGATGGTGACCGGGCAGGTCTTGCGGTGGGTTCCGCCGTCCACGGCTTTGTCGAAGGCGCCGGTCTCGCAGACCTCGACCTTCAATTCGTCCGGCGGCAACATGTCGAGGTTCACAGTATCTCCTCATCAAGAGGAATGTATATGATTGCGATAGCCATATCCATGTTTTTGTTGCGACATGTTTACTATCGTATATGGGCAGATGCTTGGAATGCAACTCGATAGGGTAGGGGATGTCATGATAAGGATGGAATGTGAAGAAGCTGTCCGGTTGGCTGAGCATGGCTTTGGCGTTGTGACGCCGTTTGACGGCACAGTGCGGCTGAGCCAGGCCACCCGTGAACTGGCCGCGCGGTACCTTGCGGGCGCGATCGGACGCTCGGTCAAACCGGCAGCCTTCGGTATTGACCCGGCGTTTCTGGCCGCGTCGCCCTCGCCCAACCGCCACTATGCCGAGGCTATCCGCCTGATTGCCGCGCAGGCGCCCCTGCGCATCCTACCCGGTGAACGGCTCGCGGGCGCGGCCACCCTGCGCGAGGCAGCTGAGCACAAGATCCCGCTTACCCCGTTCTGGTCGGTCAGCCACACCACGCTGGGATTCGAGAAGGCCTTGCGGATTGGATACCGGGGGGTGCGTGCCCGGATCGCGGAACGCCTGGCGCGCGGCGGCCTGGACACGGTGGGCGTGGACCTGCTGGAATCGATGCTTATCTGCCTGGATGCCGCCACGCATTGGCAGGCGCGACATGTCGCCGCTCTGGAACTGTTGGCAACCGAATCCGAGGGGGATGAGCAGCGGAACTACGCGGCTGTGCTGGCCTCGCTACGGAATGTGCCGGAGCAGCCGCCCCGGACGTTTCGCGAGGCCGTGCAGGCGCTCTGGATGCTTTGGGACTTCCAGCGCCTGTGCGGGAACTGGAGCGGCATCGGCCGCATCGACAAGCTGCTCGGTCCCTTCCTCGCGCGCGATCTGGCGGCGGGCGTCATCACCCTCGACGAGGCGCGCGAATTGCTGGCGCATTTCTGGATCAAGGGGTGCGAATGGGCCAACGGCCGCAGTCACTGCCTGGGTGACAGTCCGGGCAGTGGCGATGCCCAGTATTACCAGAACATCGTGCTCGGCGGCGTGGATGAGCAGGGGCAACCGGTTGCCAACGAGGTGACGGAACTGGTGCTCGATGTGGTCGAGGAACTGCACATCGCCGATTTCCCTATCGCGGTGCGCATCAGCGCGGCCACGCCGGAGCGGCTGCTGCGCCGCATCGCGGCCATCCAGCGCCTCGGCGGCGGAATCATCGCCGTGTACAACGAGGACCGGATCATTCCGACGCTCACGGCGTTCGGCTACCCCCTCGAAGAGGCCCGCGACTTTGCCAACGACGGCTGCTGGGAAATCCTCATTCCTGGAAAGACCGCCTTCGGCTACCAGCCTTTCGACGTGCTGCTCCTGCTGCAGGAAACGATGGGGCTGTCGGCATCCGCACCGGGGAAGGCCGAGCCGGCGGGTTTCCCCGATTTCGAATCACTGTATGTGGCCTTCCGCGCACGACTGGCGGCCACGGTCGAAACCCTGGTCCATGTGACCCCTTTCCGGGATCATCCCTGTCCGCTGATGTCGCTGTTGGTGGACGACTGCACCGAGCGGGGGCGAAGCTACTTTCAAGGCGGCCCGTGCTACACGGTTTTTTCCCCGCATGCTGGCGGCTTGGCGGATGTGGCCAACAGCCTCCTGGTGATTCGCCGGCTGGTTTACGAGCAGAAGTTCATGCCGCTGCGGGAGCTTGTGGGCATCCTGCAGTCCGACTGGCAGGATCAGGAACCGCTGCGGCGGCGGGTCCAGTCGCAGTTCGACTTTTACGGCAACGACAGCGCTGAGGCCGACGCGATGATGCGTCGGGTGTTCGACGACTACACAGGACTGGTCGGCGCCGTGCGCGAACGGCACGGCGTGCTTCGCCCGGCGGGCATCAGTACGTTCGGACGCGAGGGGTCCGCCTTTCTGTCACACCGGACCGCGACCGCCTCCGGCGCCCGCAAGGGCGAGATCCTGGCGGCCAACTTCTCGCCGTCGCCCGGAACGGACATGCGGGGGCCGACGGCTGTGATCCGGTCGCATTGCTCGGTGGATCTCGGCAGGCTTCCGTGCGGTACCGTGCTGGACCTGAAGATCCTGCCGCACACGCTGCGTGGCGAAGCGGGGCTCACGGCGCTGGTGGGGTTGATGCGCACGTTTGTGCAACTGGGCGGAATCTTCATGCAGACGGATGTGGTGGACGACGCGCTGTTGCGCGACGCGCAAGCGCATCCGGAGAACTATCCCAACCTCTCCGTCCGCGTGTCCGGCTGGTCCGCGCGTTTCGCAACGCTGGCGAAGGAATGGCAGGACATGATCATTGCGCGCACGACGCAACGGATGTGAGCAGACGATGAGCCGGGGCCGGATCTTCGATATTCAGCGGTTCAGCCTGCACGACGGGCCGGGGATTCGCACCACTGTCTTCCTGCAAGGATGTCCGTAGCGGTGCCTCTGGTGTCACAATCCCGAGGGCATGGCACCGCGTCCGGTGTTGTCCGATGTGGATCTTCTCCTTCCCATCAGCGTGGCGGCCGCCCGGAAATGGGCCGACACCTGGATGGCGGCCAACGGCGAAGCCATTAAGAATGGAGCAAGGGGTGTGACTCTGCGTGTGGCGCGTCTTTGACGGGCTGAATACAACA
>CAZWPN010000105.1:0-12012 GCA_964635275.1 uncultured Victivallales bacterium
ACGGGTTGCGCGTGGATCCCCGATTGCCCTCCGTATGGCCGAAGATCACCGTCAAACGCCCGTACCGCGGCAGTGTCTACAATATCACGATCGAAGCACCCGATGGCGTCTCGAAAATGGTTAAGGAACTGTACGTCGACGGGAAGCCGGTGGCCGGCAATCTGATCCCGATCCTGCCTCCTGGGCGCGAAGCCAACATTCGCGTCGTGGTCGGCGCATAGTAGCAAAATGATCTGCATTTCCGTTTGCGTTATCAACATAATCCGCTTATGATGATTGCGCTTTGAAACCAGTGCCAAAAGAAGTCCGCGCGTATCTCGCAGCGATCGGGCGCAAGGGCGGGGTAAAGAGTCGCCGCAGTTTGTCCTCCGAGGCGGCGCATGACATGGTGCGTGTGCGCGAAGCGCGGAAGATCTTTCGGGAGTTTCATGCGCAGTGCTTCTGGTTCATGCGCCCGGACCTTCGCGTGACAATTGACGATGTCCCCGAATTGGTGCGTGGCTTGCGACAAAACGGAGGGCGGCAGGGGTTTCTTCTGGCCGCAAGACTGTGCCGATAAGCGACATTCAGGCCGTGGTGCTGCGATGCATTGCCGCGAACCGCAGTCCGGAGAGCTATCTTGCCGGCGCCACCGTGCTTCATCGCGACCCCAAGAGTCCCCGTTTCTCGCAGGACATCGATTTGTTCCACGACGTGGCAGACAGTATCGCGCGTTGCGCGGAGCGTGACGAGGCGACGCTTCGTGACGCCGGATATCTTTTCGAGTGGACGCTGCGGACCCCCACGTTCCACCGCGGCGTTGTTACCGTGGACGGGCAGCGACTGAAGGTCGAATGGGCGCAGGACAGCGCGTTCCGTTTCTTCCCCGTGCAGCAGGACGCGTTTTGCGGCTACCGTTTGCACGACGCCGATGCGGCCACCAACAAGATGCTGGCCCTCGCCGGGCGGAGTGAGGTTCGCGATTTCGTGGATGTCATGCATTTGCACGAGACCTATCTATCGCTGGGCGCGCTGGCGTGGGCGGCGTGCGGGAAGGATCCCGGCTTCACGCCCGACTTTCTCCTGGAACAGGCGGGGCGTCATACTGCGTACACACAGGCGGATCTGGGTCGCCTGAGTGTGCGGAGCTCCCTTGATCTCACCGTGTTGAAGCGAAAGTGGCTGGCCGCGCTGGAGGAAGCTCGCAACCTGATACCCTTGCTGCCTCCCGGCGAAGTCGGTTGCCTTTACATCGGGTCGAATCAGACGCCTGTAACTCCAGACCCGGCCTCGAGTGATTTTCGGACTCTGATTCGCCATCAAGGATCCGTTCGCGGGGCATGGCCGACGGTCGCCCCAGAGGGACTGCCATAGTCATCCACCGATCTCCTGCCAACCCTGTCTTGGAGTAGTTACAGATATGAGACGACCATCCGTAGGAGCCATAATGATTGCATCGTTATGTCTGGCCGCCGCCGCGCAAGGCGCGGAATCGAACCAATCCATCCGCATCTGCGTGGAGTCCAATGAACTGCACAAGGTGGATCACCGCCTCTTCGGCCAGTTCCTCGAACGCCCGAGCTGGGGCGAGACCGGGCCGGAGATCGCGACCGATACGAACGGGGTGCTGTCGGCGGAGGTCGTGGCGATGTTGCGCGCGATGCAGATCCCGATCGTGCGCTTCCCAGGGGGCACGGACGTGGACTACATCGACTGGACCGATATGGTGGCGAACGTTCCCGACCGAGCGCCGGAACGGCCTGTCACTACAGGGCATACGGGTCAGAAGGTCACGAACCGCTTCGGCTACGATGAATACCTGCGCCTGGCTGCGGAGTTGAAGTGGGACAGCATTTTAGTGGTCAACTTCCTCGACGCGCTCGCGAAGAAGAAGCCGCTGGCCGAAGCGGCGCGGCATGCGGCGGGGCTGGTGGCCTACGCGAATGTGTCGGTGGGGGCGAAACTTCCCGACGGTATGCCGGACTGGCCGGCCGTGCGCGCGAAGAACGGGCATTCCGCCCCGTATGGCGTGAAGATCTTCCAGATCGGGAACGAGTGGTGGTGCGGCAAGTTCCCGCAGGCGGTGAAGAAGGCGCTCGGCACTGACAAGCCGGAGGTGCTTATCCCGTGGTACCGGGAGTGCATCATCGCGTACGTCGATGCCATGCGTACCGTGGACCCTGCTATTGAGTTCATCGTGGATGCCCAGGTCGGGTTTCCCATTGAGGCCCAGTTGTACGGTGATCCGGAGATCAAGAAGCGCATCCGCTACCTAACGCACCATTTCTATTCGCCATTTGGCAGCGCCACGGATGCGATGCTGGATGGGAAACCCGTGCCGCGCGAATCATTGAAGCCGTCCGAGTGGTGGATGGCCTGGGCGACGATGCCGGGTTTCTTTGATGACACGGGTAACTGTCAGGGGTTTGGCAGCGGGTTGAAGACGTACGGCTATGAGATCGCCTCCACTGAGTGGAACTGGAACGGGTGGGGCAGTAAGGCTGGCGGTGCGGGTTCGTTTCTGGACTGGCGGCATGCGGCCGCGATCGGTTGCGCCGGGTTTCTGAATGGATTGTTGCGGCAGGCGAACGTGATTCATATCGCGAACCAGTCCATGCTCGTGGGGCATAGCTGGGGGATTGCCGCCATCCGCGTGGATCCGACTGGCAATACGCCCACGCACTACAATGCGCAGGGTGCGGCGACGACCTTCTACAACCACCACCACGGCGATCGCCTGCTGTCTATCCAGGCCACCAATGTGCCGGTTGTGGCGCAACCCTACCAGATTAGCTGGCCCCATGCCCGGCCTCGGGTGACGTTGCTGGATGTGGTGGCCACGCGCAGCGATAAGGCCGTCTTCGTGCATGTCATCAACCGCGCCTTCGACTCCGACCTGGAGGCGGAGCTGGATCTCGCCGCTCTCGCGCCGCCGGATGGCAAGGCCGTGCAACACCTGCTAGAAGGTACGCCGCAGGATCAGGTGGCCGCCCGGAAATGCTGGATGACCGAACGCAGCCAGCCGGTCACGATTGCCGGCGGCAAGGCGCGGGCTACCTTCCCGCGGCGGTCAGTGTCGGTTGTTGAGATTCCGGTTCGATGACAAGCACTGGCGCGGAATTGGTGACAATTCCGACTGATGATATCCCCCGACACCCGCTCTCCCGTCCCTCGTTCTGCCGGAACCGGAATCCCGGCCTACACCCGTTCTCTCACGGCTCGCTTGATCGAGTGAAAGACGTGTAAGAGTGGCGTGTGCGCGTGTAAGTGTGGCCGTGTAAGTGTGGCCGTGTAAGCGTAAGACGCCATGCGCCCCCGTGTCCCTTCCGTGCGGATCGGAACAGAAGGAAGCAAAGGGAGCAAAGGTCTCTGTGGACAGAGGCAGACACACAGCGGAATCCGCCTCTTCTGCAGGCTGTGCATGTCCTCTGCCTTGCTGGCCCAAAAGACGCGATAAGGCGCTGAATGCGGCTGTGGAGTCGAGGCCATCGCGCGGTGGTTTCCGTGCCGCTTTTCTCCAACAGATTGTCGCTATACTTATGGCGGGAGTCCACGCCTGTGGCTATAGTAGCGTCCGTTTTCAGTTCAGCTGGGACCCCGATTGACAAGCAAGGAGTAGCGCGCATGAAGAAGCAGAAGATGAAGCAGTACGACGTAGCGGCGTATATCTGGCCGTCATATCACCATGAGCCGCGGGTGGAGCATTTTTGGCCGGAGAAGGATGGCGAGTGGTACACGGTTCGCCGTGGGACGCCGCGCTTTCCGGGTCATGACATGCCGCGTATCCCGCTGCTGGGTTATCAGGACGAGGCGGATCCGAAGGTGATGCGCCAGCATGTCGAACTCGCCCTCGCGCATGGCGTCAACGTCTTCATCGTGGATTGGTACTGGTACCTGAACGCCCCCTGTTTCGAGCGGCAGTTGAATGAGGGGTTGATCCCGGCACTCAAGGGGACCGACTGCAAGTTCTTCCTGATGTGGGCGAACCACGATGTGAACGATCTCTGGAACATGCATGTCGATACGTATTGGGACAGGCCTCAGAAGCCCCTGTGGAGCGGACAGGTCAATCGGGCTGAACTGGAGTCGATGTTCGACCGGATCATCGAGAAGTATCTCGCCCTCGACAGCTACTACCGCATTGGCGGCAAACCGGTCTTCTCGATCTTCGACTATGCCAACCTGGTGACCGGGCTTGGCGGGGTCAAGCCGACCCATGACACCTTCGACTGGATGCGCCAGCGCTGCGTGGCGCGGGGGCTGCCGGGGCTCGACATCCAGGCCATTGCGCGGAGCGGCGCCGGCGTGGAAGCGGGCGCCAAGCTGGTGCCGGGGAGCGAGCAGCAGACCGCCCGCGATCTGGCTTTCGACAGCGCCACGGCCTACCAATACTGTCAGAGCTGCGGCGAAACCGGCGACTATATCGTCTGGGCGGACAAGGCGATCTCGCAATGGAAGGGGTACGAGAACACTTACGGAAACTTCTATCCGCACGTCTCGATCGGCTGGGACAACACGCACCGCAACCCGTCGTTCAAGGAGCATTGCGTGGTGAAGAACTCGACGCCAGACGCCTTTGAAGCCTGTCTCTGGCGGGCCAAGGCCTGGCTGGACGCGCGTCCGGCCCAGGCACCGCTGGTTACGATCAACAGTTGGAACGAATGGACCGAGGGAAGCTACCTGTTGCCCGACATGCGCTGGGGGTATGGCTACCTGCGTGCGGTGAGGAACGTGTTCGGGGCGCATTGATACGTTCCATGCAGCAGGGGTGATGCAGCTGTTTGTCACACGATTTAGGAAAGGGCGCTGTCAAGAATTGTATGAAGACGGATGAGAATTGAACATCCAATATCCAACACGGAATATCCAACCGAACAAGGAAAGGGACAATGACCGAGGCAAGGCAATATGAACTCCAAGACCGATGAGTTGATTGCCATCTTGTTCACGAGTATCGGGATAGTGAAAAAGAGCAAGGAACGATGACGTCTTGCCTTGGATATTGGATATTCCGTGTTGGCTGTTGGATATTGAAGATGGGGGAGAATAACCAATTTGTTATAAGTGGTTGATTAGACTCTGATTGGCCCTGTGACCGGGGCTGACTTTGTTGACAGAACGGGAAAGCGGGCATGGAGGCAAGATGAACAAGTGCATTATTGTCGCATTGTTTCTGCTGATCGGGCTTGCCGCGCCGGCAGTGCCGGCGCCAGCGGGTAATGAACTCAAGCCGCGCGACCTGGCGCCGGTGACCTGGCATAAGGCGCCAGAGCACGCGCCGGTCGAGATCGTGCGCGAGGGGAAGCCGCGCGCCGCAGTCTACGTGGCGGAAGGCAAGCCCGGCAAAGCACTCGCTCGGCTGACCAACGAGCTGATCGAGGTGATCCGCATCGGCACCGGCGCCACGCTCGAACGTGTCGCCCAGCCTCCGGCCGCGGACCAGCCCGCCATCATCATCGGCGACTGCGCGGAGACGCGTGCGGCGGAGATCGATCCGGCGAAGATTCCGCCGGAAGGTTTCGAGGTCAAGACGGCCGCCAACCGCGTCTATCTCGTGGGAGGCGCGGGTAACCAGGACGGCACGGCGTGGGCCGTGGCCGATTTCCTGGAGCGGTTTGCCGGTGTGCGCTGGTACTGGCCAGCCGACGCCGCCGGGCGCTCGATCCCGCGTACGGCGTCGCTCGTGGCGCCGCCGGCTCATTACACCGACCAGCCGGTCTTCCGGAGGCGTATTGACTTCATTGAAACCGCGCTGATGCCGCTCAACACCGAAGGCCACAATTGGGGTGACCGGATGCCGCTGCCCCTTGCGCCCGGGGTCATGCCACGCGACGAGACATGGTGGTACATGCCCCGCATGGAGGCGTTGCTGCGGCACGGCGAGTGTCTCGACTTTACGCCGGGGATCATCCAGGGGAGCGAAGTGATGGCGTGGTGGCTGTCGCTCTGGGCGCACGAGAGTGATGTCCGGAAGGCCGGCGACGCGGCACGGGCCCTGAACAAGGATGGGACCCGTCACGAGCGCTGGATCTGCTTCAGCGCGCCGGAGACCCTGGACGCGCTGCTGGCGCGGCTGAGCCGCCACTGGGACGAGAAGGCGCGCAACTGGCCACCGCACCAGATCATGACCGACAACAGCTGCACTGTCTATTTCCCCAAGACGCCCGGGCTTGCCTGCCACTGCCCGCGGTGCTTGGAGACGGCGGTCCGTCTGCGGGACGACCGCAACCTGCGGGCGGCCCTGGGCAAGGAGTTTGGTGAGCAGCGCGCCGATGCGATTATCGAAGCGCGGGTTCACGAACTGGTCTTCGGGTTGTTTGTGCAGCGGTTGTGCGAAGCGGTCAAGCAGCGCTGGCCGGATAAGCGGGTCGTCATGAACGCCGGTGATCGGAAACCGCCGCAGGGTGTGAAGTTTCCGGACAACCTGCGGGTCGCCTGCGTGTGGCCGGAGGGGTTCGTGCTCGGGCGAGGATTCCACCCGTCCGTCGGCTCCACGTTCGACGACACCATCCGCGGATGGGGCCAGGTGTTGATCTGGGCCTCGTGCGCCAGCCCGGGTGACTGGACCTATGGGCCGGTCCAGTATCCGCACCTCGTCCAGGATTTCTACCAGCGGAACCGGCGGTATATTACGGGGACGGAGCTGGCCATCTTCAGCGCGCCGATCCTGGTTTCCGAGGCGCCCACCTACTACGTGTGGCAGCGCGCGCTCTGGAACCCCGAACTCGATGTCGAGGCGATACTGGACGAGATGTGCCGGCGCCTCTTCGGCCAGGGGGCCAAGACCGCCCGCGACCTCATGCGTTTCCAGTGCGACCGGTGGGAGAAGACCCCTCTGCCGCGCCCGCTGCAGTCGGATAACCTGCACCGCGACCAACTGCCCGGGTGCGATGGGATCGGAACGCTCGCGCTGGAGAACCGTTTGCCGGCCGATTTGTTCGCCGCGATCTGGCCCGCGAACGTCGTGGCGCAGATGAAGGAGCTGCGCGACGCGGCTTTGGCCGAGATCGACAATGCCGGTGACACCGATGCCCGTCGGGCGTTCCTGTACTGGACCTGGACCTTCGACGCCTTTCTTGAGGAGGCCGCGACGGTGTATCGGCGCGTTCCTGCTGACTTTGTCCGGGAGATGCGTGGCACGCCGCTGGCGTCCGTCGAAGGACTGCCGGAGACGGACACGCTTGACTTGGGAGCCGGGGCGACTGTCAGGCTTGCACTCATCCGGCCGGGCGAGTTTCTGATGGGCAGCGTGACGAACGCGTGGGGGTACCATCCCAACGAGAGCCCGCAGCATCGTGTGAGGATTACGAAACCGTTTTATATGGGCATACACGAGGTGACCCGTGCGCAGTTTGACGCCGTGATGGGCACGGTGACCGCCGGCGATGGCTCCAACCGTCCAGCGGCCAGTGTTTCGTGGCGTCAGGCGACGAACTTCTGCGGCAGGCTTTCCGCCAGCACCGGCCGCAACGTACGGCTTCCGACGGAGGCCGAGTGGGAGTATGCGTGCCGCGCGGGCTCGACGACGGTATGGTGCTTCGGGGATCTTGACCGGATAGAGGCGATGAAGGACCACGCCTGGTTTGCGGATGAAGCCCGCGGCGGGCCGAGGGACGTGGGCGGGAAGAGGCCGAACGCGTGGGGTCTTTACGACATGCACGGCAACGTGAGCGAATGGTGCATGGACCAGTTCGGCGCCGACTACTATCTGGTGAGCCCGACTGACGATCCGGCCGGTCCGGATAGCGGCCTCTTCCACGTTCTGCGGGGCGGATCTGCCGACAATCTGGGCAGGCGCAACGCTGAGTTCGCCCGGTCGGCCCGCCGTTCCTGGGGCCACCCCGACCTGAACATCGCCCAGCGCGGCATGAACCGCGCAGGCGTCGGGTTCAGGGTGGTGGTGCAAGTCGCGGAGGCGAAGGGGAAGTGATGATCAATAGTTGTAACGAATGGACCGAGGGGAGCTACCTGCGGGCGGTGAAGAATGTGTTTGGTAGGCAGGCTTGCGCCAGCGGACGGCTTCTGATGGTTGCTCATTTCCCTTATCACCTTGAAAAACGTACCATCACGGGCGAACAGTCTTGACGCTGCCGCCGTACTGGATGACGCAGAATGAAGAACGAAAGGTTGGTTATGCGCACGACCAGTTCATGTATCAGGAGGATGATTATCATGGCGACAATAGCCGTGAGTACTGCGGTCCAGGCCGGCGATATTTCGACCGGCGCAGCCAACCCTGTCGGCAGGAGGATTCTCTTCCTCGGCAACAGCATCACGCTGCACCCGCCGAAGGTGGATATCGGCTGGACCAACAACTTTGGCATGGCCGCCAGTGCGCAGGAGAAGGATTATGTCCATCTGCTGCTCAAGCGGTTCACCGACGCGGCCGGCGGGAAGGCGCCGGAGGCGCAGATCCGGAATATCGCCGACTTTGAGCGGGAGTATGCCACATTTCCGATCGCTGCCAAGCTGAAGGAGCTGGCCGAGTTCAAGGCGGATACAGTGATCCTCTGCATTGCTGAGAATGTGCCGAGACTGGCCGCACCGGCTGAGCAGGACCGGTTCAAGGCTGCGGTCAAGGAGTTGCTGACCTTTGTGAAGGGGAGCGGCTCGCCCGCGATCTATGTGCGCAGCGGCTTCTGGGCGGATGGGGTCAAGGACGGCATCCTGAAGCAGGTCTGCGGCGAGTTGGGCGGGACCTTTGTGGATATCAGTCGGCTGGGTTCCGATCAAAAGAACTATGCGCGGTCGGAGCGGAAGTTCTCGCATGACGGGGTGGCCGGCCATCCCGGCGACGCTGGCATGGCGGCCATTGCCGAGGCGATTTGGAAGGCTGTGCAGACAGAAGGAGTTGCCAGATGAATGCAGCAACCTGGAGGAAACTGGAACGTGCGGCGGATGCGACGATTGAGGGCGAGACCGTTGTGGTTGCATCCGAGAAGGTTGTTGTGCCGGTCGCGGTGCGCTACGGGTATGCGGCCAATCCCGAGGCTGCCAACCTCTATTCTAAAGACGGGCTGCCGGGGTCCCCGTTCCGCACGGATAACTGGTAAACTGGGAGGTAGATCATGGGTAAGATTGTTGTTGGGTTGGGTGTAGCGGCTCTGGCGAGCTTTGTGTCCGCAGCCTCTGCGGTGCCGCAAGGGCCGTCTGTCACATCGGCCGTCCCTGCGGCCGTTTGCATTGATGTGTACCTCCAGAATCAGGCGGTGCGCGCTTCGTTGGCCTGTGCGGTATCCAATCTGCTGGCCCGATCCGCTACCAACTACATGAACCTCGTTGTGGAACCGTACCTCACGAAGAAGATTGTAGGTTACGCGGGGAGCAATGCAGTGCACTATGCCGAGAGGCCCGTTCCCCAGCCGATCTACAAGGATGAGTACGAGGAATACGAGACCTATCAAACGCAGGCAGGCGAATCTTCCGTCGACCGTCGCCAACTGAAGAAGGTCAAGCTTCGGCGTCTCGTTAGCCGGAAGATCGTGGGATCAAACACCGTCATGCGAGTTGTACCCGATCCCAGCGGAAACATTGTGCGGTATGCGCCGGCGAAGCCGATCTATGACAATGGGCCGGACTATTGGACCACCGGCTTCCTCATGCAGAACGCGATGGCCCTGACGGCGCTGCGAAAATGCGGCATCCCGGAGAACGATCCGGAACTGGCCAAGCTGGCGGAGAGCCTCCGGAGTCTGCTCAGCAACTACGGTATTCCCGATACGACCTGGGACGTCGCGTGGCTGGCTGCCGCCTTCGCCAACATGCGCGGCAAAGCTTTCGACGAGATCAGAACCCGGTTGATCAGCAAGATCCTGGACGGGCAGATCACCGCCGACGGGCCGGCGCGTGGTTTGTGGGGGCCGGTTTGCATCAACCTCGACTTGCTGGCTGCCATGATCACCTATGAGCAAAGCCTGTCGGCCGATGTGGCGAAGAAGAAGGCGCTGCTAGGTGACAAGGGCGCGAAATCCAGGCAGGCCCATGAGCTTGCCGAAAGCGAGGCGCGTTTGGCGGCGTTTGCCGATGAATACCAGCCCTTCTCGCAGCAGGGCCTTCGGTTTGAGTCGGTCACTGCCGACTTTGCAAATCCCGGACTGCCCAACATGGGCGTGTCGCCGGTCGTATACCGGGGCATGCCCTACAACATTTACAAGGTGGCGTTTGCCGACCTGGAATGTACCGCCCTCGCGCTGTTTGCCATCCGGCAGGCGGCGGAGAACGGATACCTGCCACAGGAAACGCTGCGTCCCGAAACGGAAACGGCATCGACCTCCAATCGCGGCGGGGCAGCGGGCAAGCCACGAGGGCAGCCTCTTCTACCACCGGAGGCAACCGAGAAGATCCTGGCGAGGGCGGTCGCCGCCATCGCCGCCAGGCAAAGACCCGATGGCACGTGGGACGAGGGCATTGTTCAGCAGTCGATCAGTATATTCGACGAGCTTGGCCTCGGTGATTCCGTCAAGAAGGGCCATGGTGGCGCGGATAACAAGAAGGGGCCGGGTGTTCCTCCCAAGAAGGATTTCCCTCCATTAGCGTCCGGGCAGACCCTCTTTACTGCCGCCCAAGGCTACGCAGGATTACTCAATGCAGGCGCCGCCGTAGGCATCAGCAAGCTGCTGGGACGATACGCTGGAAATGTCGATAAAGCACAGCAATGGGAACGGAAGGCCGCGGAGCTCTATCTGAGTGGCCAGCTTCCGGCAGGCGTCGAGATCGGCGGACGCCTCACGCCGTATAGCTTCATATCGGTGTTGAGCGGAGTCCAGCGTTTCTATGGCGGTGCCGAGCTGGATCGTCGCGATCTCTGGCAGCGTTTCGCCTGGCGGCTGCTGGATCTGCAGAATACGAATGGGATATGGAGCAGCCCGGGCGTTGTTGTCAATCCTCCATGTTTGTGGGCCAAGCGGGAAGCCGATCTGAAGGCCGCCCACGAGCAAACCCAGGCCAGCCTGCCCGCAAAGACCCGGAAACCGTTCGATCCCGCAGTCGCGTGGAGACAGTCTCCTTGGCAGCAGCCCTATGACTGGGCAAAAGGCGAAGTGATAGCCACATGTCAGGCCATGCTGTTCCTGGTCGAAGGCGTTCGCCCTCCCATGGCTGGATATGTCGCTGACGCCGGAACCAATTCCGCCCGTACCGTCGTGATGAAGGCGATGGACATCCTGGGCAAACAGAAGAAGATCCAGGCCGATTACCAGCGGGTGAAGATTGACGCTCCGGCGAGCGCTCAGGCACTCCCGCTGCTGTATGCGGCGGGTGATTCGCTTCGCACGCCGCAGGGACAAAACCTCGCGCGGGAGTACTTGCAGGCGACGCAGGGCGTTCTGGTGGTCGAGACAACGCAGGCGGCCATGGAAAGTGTTCTGCTGCCGTTTGTAGAAGGCGGTGCCGGATCGGATATTTCCACAAATAGCAGCTTCATGAAGGGATTCCGCGGCCACCTGCCGAAACTGAGAGGTATCGTGCGGGCCGACAAGCAGCTGGCTGCAGTCTTTCTTCCGGTTTCAGTGTCTGAAACGCCGGTGGAAGGACAACTCGGGGTGCTGGCGACCGCTCAGCTTGTTGCTTTGCTGGCGCAGGATCGTCTCCCACCCGAAATCATGGATCCGAAGTATCCGGTCGCGCTGGGCGAGATGGTCGATCCGTTTGAAATGCGAGTTCAAGTGCTGGACCTCCTGCAGCGCCTGGCCAGAGGCGAAGCTGATGCAGCACCCGCAGCGCCTCCTGCGCCGGCGCCGGTATCCACAAACACCCTCCCGCCGGTTCGTGCAGTTGCCCCTGCCAGCGATGATCGTCCGCCGCCCCCGCCAGTGCAGGCGCCGAAGGTGATCCGGGCGGATGAGACTTGGTAGGATCCACCGTGAATACCTTGCGGAGCCTGCGGGCGATGTAGACGAACCAGTGAATTGAAGGTGGGTCAGTCAATATGAATATGAACCCGTTACACGACTTCTGTCCTGACCCGTCGCGTTTTGACATGGAATGGCTGGAGCCTGTTGTCGAAGCCGGCGTGACCTTGCGTCCGTTCCGGAT
>CAZWPN010000106.1:0-11949 GCA_964635275.1 uncultured Victivallales bacterium
GCTGCGATTGCGGCGTTGCGCGCCGTATAGAGACGCTCTCTCACAGTCGGCTAGTGTCAGTATCCCGTTTCCTTTGTTTACGGCTCGCTCGGAGAGCTCGCCCCACCTGGGGAACATATAAAGACCGGATGTCTCACCGGGTAGACGCATCCCTGGCCTGCGCAGCCATCCTGGCGAAGCGGGCCGAGCGAGCCGCTGCCGCCAGGCTGTCCGCAATGGGTTCCGCTGGCAGCACAGCGCCCGATGATTTGGAGAATTGGGGTTGGTGGTTGAATGCCGGGCGGTATTGGGGTATTATGGCGGTTCGATCAACGAAGGAGTGCTTGCAGTGATTATTGTCATGCGTAGCGGAGCGTCGCGAAAGGAAATCGCCGACGTGGAGCAGGAAATAAGGGAACTGGGCTATCAGTCGCACCCAATCTACGGGGTGGAGCGCACTGTGATTGGCGCCATTGGGGATGAGCGGGGCAAGGCACGGCTGCAGGCGCTCGAAACGTCGCCCGGCGTTGAAAGGGTGATTCCGATTCTGAAACCTTACAAGCTGGCCGGCATGGAGTTGCGCAAGGAGAAGACGCACATTGCCGTCGGCGGGTGTGGCGTTGTCTTTGGCGGCAAAGCTGTACCGGTGATTGCAGGTCCGTGCAGCGTGGAGGGGCTTGAGCAGATATGTCGGTCTGCGGAACTTGTCAAACGATCCGGCGCCACCTTGTTGCGCGGTGGCGCCTACAAGCCGCGGACATCGCCGTACAGTTTCCAGGGGCTGCAGGAAGATGGGCTCAAGTTTCTTGCGGAGGCCAGGGAAAGAACAGGATTACCTGTATGCACGGAGGTCATGAAAGAGAGCACTGTGGGGCTCGTGGCCGAGTATGCCGATGTTCTTCAAATAGGCGCGCGGAACATGCAGAACTACGACCTGCTGAAGGCGGTAGGCGAGACACGGAAACCGGTCCTGTTGAAGCGTGGGCTGGCGAGCACCATCCGGGAATGGCTGATGTCGGCTGAATACATCATGTCTCAGGGCAATCTGCAGGTGCTGTTGTGCGAACGTGGTATCCGTACGTTTGAGACGCAGACGCGCAATACGCTCGACCTGAGTGCTGTCACGGTGCTTAAGCAGGAGACCCATCTGCCGGTGGTTGTGGATCCAAGCCACGGGACGGGGCATGCGGACTATGTGACGGACATGGCGCTTGCGGCCGTGGCGGCAGGGGCGGATGGACTGATCATCGAGGTCCACCCCAATCCGCACGAAGCATGGTCAGACGGATCGCAGTCGCTGACTCCCGAGCGGTTTGACGCGCTGATGAAACGCTTGCGGCCAGTTGCCGAAGCCGTTGGCAGAAGCCTGTAAGGGCATCGGTCAGGACGTGTAGGGCTTGCGGGAGTGGTAGCAGCCAACCACGCTCAGTTCCGCGCACGTCTTGCGCGCCACGACCAAGGTGGCGGCAATGTGTTCGGTCCGGCAATCTCCGTCGATATCAACGAGGAACGCATACTGGCGCGGGCTTCCACGAATAGGACGCGACACGATCCGGTTCAAGTTTACGCCGGCGATGCGGAAGGCTTCCAGGAAACTGCAGAGGCTTCCAGGAACATTGGGCAGATGGGCGGAGAGCGATGTCTTTGCCGACCGCAGCGGTCGCTTTGGCGCTGCGTCCCCGATCACGAGGAAGACGGTAAGGTTGGGAACGTCCTCTTCGATCGGATAATGGAGAACGCGCAGGCCTGTCATCTGCGCCAGGCGCCGGCTGGCAATGGCGGCGCCGCCGGGGTCGTTGGCGGCCTGCTGGGCCGCGGCAGCTGTGCTGGTCACGACGATCCTTTCAGCCTGCGGCAGGTTGGCCTTGAGCCAGGCCTTGCAGTGCTCGATAGGGGCGAAGTGGGAGTATATCCGCTCGATCTTGCCGGTTCGGCGTCCAAGGAGGGCGAGTTTGACGTTCAGGGACAATTCCTCCTGGACCTGAAGCCGTTTTGGCGCCGACATGAGGATGTCGATAGTCTCGGTAATAACGCCACCGGACGAATTCTCCACAGGAACAATGCCGCAGGATCCCCTGTGCTGGATCACATAGGCAAAGACGTCGCTTATGGTCTCCAGCGGAAGCATCCGGGCATTACGCCCGAATCGTTTCTCGGCAACCAGGTGTGAATATGTCCCTTCCGGGCCGAGGAATGCGACTGTGGTTTTAGACATCGGCGATTCTCCGCTTTTTTTCATGCTGTCCGATGGCGTTTATGATACAGTAGCCGGCCGTGCGCCTCAAGTCATTACCGTGGCACGGGTGAGAAGAGGGCAGGGGAGCGGGTTACCATGGGCAGCGAAGTTGTCGGGGAGACAAAACAGGAAGCGTTGCGCCGGCGAATGGCGGACCTGGGTATCGCTGACGCGGATTTGATAGAAGGGTTTATAGCCGGAGCGGGTAGTGGCGGACAGAAGATCAACAAGACCGCTTCCTGTGTCCAGCTACGGCACGCGAAGTCCGGGATTGTAGTGAAATGCCAGGCGACGCGCTCGCGGGCGCTGAACCGCTACCTTGCGCGACGGGAGCTATGTGATCGGATCGAGGAGCGGGTTCGCGGCGCGGAAAGCCGCCGGGAACAGGAGCGCGAGCGGATTCGCCGGCAGAAGCGCCGACGTTCACGACGACAGCGTGTCCGTGTGCTTGAGGACAAGAGGCATCACGCCGGAATCAAGGCATCACGCCGCGCGGTGACCGACAGCGAAAGGTGAGGGCGCCGTATTGAGCGAGACGAGCATACAGACGATTTGCAGGGAATTCATCGAGAAGGCCTGCGCCGAACCTTTGGAGTGGCCGGTCCGCCTCCGACATTACGAGGTGGGACAGGTGCTGACCCTGCGCTTCAAGACGGTGTGGCCCAGGATGGAGGCGACAGGCAGGTTCCGGATTGAGCTGTTCGCCGGTGGTGGATTTGCCGGTCAGGTCTACCGGTGCCGGCTTGAGTCGGTCGAGGGCCCGATCGAGCTGCGGAAGGCAGGTCTGCGTTCGGACGGGGTCTACGCGGTGAAGATTCTTGCGCCGGCATCCGGATTCGCGCGGTGGTTCCGGAATCTCGTCTATCGCATCGGGTTTCAGGCGCCGTTTTCCGCGCAGGTCCACGAGTCGGCATGCCGGGCGGGGCTTCTGTGGCAGAAACTGATCCGAATCGGCGCTGGAATGGAGTTTGGGCGGGCGGACGCCGTAGTGGACGTCTATGCATCATTTTTCGATAACCGGATGGGCGCCTGGGGCGAGATCCGGGAGTGGGTGGAGGGTCGTCAGTGGAGGCTGGAATGCGATCCGGCCCCGCATCGCCGGCTGTGGCGAGGCGTCCGTCCGGCCGAAACTGCCACGCCGGAATATGTCGCCAAGCGGCAATTTATGGACCGGTTTGTACGGTACCTGCACCGGATGGGCGCGGTGGAACTGGCGCGGCAGTACGAGTGGTGGACGATGAAAAGCCAGCCGAACGTGCTCAAGCGTGACGGGTGTGATGGTGATGCTTCCGCCGGGCTTTGTGCGGTGGATTTTCGGGCCGGCCTGGCGCTGCTGCCGTTCCTTCCCATGAGTCCGGTGGATGTGCGGTTGATAGCGCAGGGCATCCGGCGCGGTGCGTGGGTCCAGTTCGACCGGGGCGACCTGCGGGAACTGCGCCGCTACACGGATGCGAGGTCTCAGGTATTTGGCGCCTATCGTTCTCTCGTGGATGAGATCATGGATCTGGAGCGGTCCTACCGCGAAAAGATGCCCGATTTGACTCGAAGCGCGGGGCGTTTCATCAGCGATGCCGATTGGCGCACGAAGCTCAGGGACAGTTTTGTCGACGGGTACCTCGCTCTCGGGTTGGTGGATGAATCTGGTGCGGCGGGACTGCGCGCCAATACCGATCGTTTTGCAGCCTTCTATCTGCTGGGCGCGCTGCCGATTGCGGGCGACTGGGTGCGACGCGTGTGGTGCAACGAAGCCTACCGGACGCACATGAACCGGATGACGGCGGAATGGCCTTACTTTGTGCGGGCCTCGCGGAGCCGAATGCTGGTCGTTCTCGCCGGCTGGCTTCGTCAGGGGAGAGTGGGGGAGTCACGCGCGAATGCGCTGGTGGCGTGGCCGGTCCTCTATTGGCTGCAACGGCTGACTCTGGGTTTTCTGCCGGCGGCGGTGCATCGCTCCGTCGCTGAGCCAAGGTGGGCTATGGCGCAGGCGAGAGAGAGACTCCGGTTCATCATGATGTTCTACCGCGACGACGGGTTCCGACGTGCGTGGCTGGTGGAGAGCATAGAGGATGGCTATAAGGAAGGCATGTTGAATGAGGATGAGCGCCGGCGCGCACTTGGGCAGACTGGCGACGTTTTCATCGCCCGGTACCTGAAGTCTCTGGCGGTCCATTTTGCAACTCTGCCAGTTTCGGAGATTGTGTATGTGTTGCTTGTAGCCGCGGCGGTGGTGTGGATGTTCATGAATCATGGGAGTTGGGTGGATGCGCGTGGCCGGATTGTCCTCTGGTGCGGGGTTCTGATGGTTCTGCCTATCTCGCCCGGTTCGATCGTGCGGGGTACCTACGTCGCCTGGAGAATGGTGCGTGAGCGGAACTGGCGGGACTACTGCGTGGCAGCCCCGGTTGCATTTCTGAGGGGACTTGGCTATTTGGCATTTCCATTGCAAATGGCCGCTGCTTATCCGGTATTGTCGCGTTTCATGGCGGGGCGGTGGGTCACTGGAGCCATGCGAATCGTGCCGGTCTTTGGTGAAAAAGGGGCATTGTTTGAGCATATGGCCTTTGATGTCTGCTTCAATGCCACGAGGGCGTTTGGTGTTTGGGCCCGCAGGCGGGCGGGCGAACTGCTCAGTCTGTGGATGCTGGTCGGCGTGACGGCGCTTTGTATGGCGTCAAGCCGGGCCGATTTTGACTGGGGTGGGCGGCAGGGGACCAACTGGGTGCTGAGCACGCTGGTTGTCTTCATTCTGCCAAGAGTTTTGTTTTATCCGGTGCTGCGACAGCGCACGGCAAAAAAATGACTTGATCGCCATGATGGCTAAGCTAGTATACCGCCTCTCTTCTGTTCGGGGGCGTAGCTCAATTGGTTAGAGTCCCAGACTGTCGATCTGGTTGTTGCGGGTTCGAGTCCCGTCGCTCCCGCCATATCATCCCGCAGAATGGCATGAGGAAGTGGTGCTCATGCTTGGACGAACTTGAGTCTCTACGACTTGCGCATCTGAACGGCTTGTACCAGTGCAGGACGCATTTCTGATAGCCGCACGCAAGGAGCGATAGCGATGGAATCGAAGCGTTCGTTGATTCACGAAGACCCCCGCGTGCCGCTGGCGGCGGAGCGCACGTTTTTGGCTTGGATTCGCACCGGCCTGGCGCTGATGGGTTTCGGTTTTGTGGTGGCGCGCTTCGGATTGTTTCTGCGGGAGATGGAAGCAGCACAGCACATTGAACGTCATTCGGGGTACGGGGTCTCTTTGTGGCTTGGAATCGCCCTGGTAGTGCTTGGGGTGTTCCTGAATCTGGCGGCGCTGGCGCGATATCGCCGTTATCTTCGGCAACTCGCTCAGGGAATCCTGCCTGAAGCGAAACCGCGTCTTGAAACGACTGTTGCCGTGGCCCTGGCGGTCATGGGCGTAGCAGCCGTGTTCTACCTCCTTTTCGTTGCATAGGAGAAGAGGTAAAGCATCCGGTGGGATTGCCCGATATGAGATTGCGATGAACAAGGCATTGACCAGCAAACGCAGACTACAGACCGGAGCCGAGAGTATTCTGGAGAGCATCTCGGACGGCGTGTTCACCGTGGATGCCGACTGGCGCATCACCTCGTTCAACCGCGCCGCCGAGGCTATCACCGGCATTCGTCGGCGCGACGCCATCGGCAAGACCTGCTCGGATGTCTTCCGCGCCAGCATGTGCGAGGCGGACTGTGCCCTCCGCCACACGGTCAAGACCGGCAAGCCCATCATCAACAAGTCCGCATTTATTGTGAATGCCGACGGCCGGCGCATCCCCATTTCCGTCTCCACGGCGATTCTTCGCGACGAACGCGGCCGGATCGTCGGCGGAGCGGAAACATTCCGCGACCTCAGCCTTGTGGAGGAACTGCGCAAGGAACTGGAAGGCCGGTGCCAAATGGGCGACCTGGTTAGTCGTAGCGACGCCGTGCGCCGGATTTGCGACCTTCTGCCGCAGATTGCCCCCAGCGATGCGACGGTGCTGATTCACGGGGAAACCGGCACAGGCAAGGAACTCCTCGCGCGCGCCATCCACAACCTCAGCCCGCGCAAGAACAAGCCTTTCGTGCCGGTCAACTGCGGTGCCCTGCCAGACACGCTGCTGGAATCTGAACTGTTTGGCTACGTGAAAGGGGCGTTTACGGGTGCCGGGAAAGACAAACCGGGCCGCTTCGCGCTGGCCGAGGGCGGCACGGTGTTCCTGGACGAGATCGGCGATATCAGCCCGGCGATGCAGATTCGCCTACTGCGCGTACTCCAGGAAAGGACCTACGAACCCTTGGGGGGGACGCAAACGCGGCACGCCGACGTGCGCGTCATCGCCGCCACTCACCGGGACCTCACCTCGCTGATTCGAAAAGGCGCCTTCCGTGAGGACCTCTTCTACCGCCTGAACGTCGTGAAGTTGGACCTTCCTCCGCTCCGGAAGCGCAAGGAGGATATCCCCATGCTCGTCGAGCACTTCGTAGCACGGTTCAACCGGCGGCAGGGCAAGTCCGTCGCCGGAGTGGCCCCGGAAGTCCTGGCGCTGCTTATGGCGCACGATTACCCTGGCAATGTCCGGGAACTCGAGAATATCGTGGAGCGGGCTTTCGTTCTCTGCGGCGCGGGAAGGATTGAGCGCGCCCATCTCCCGCCCGAACTCACAGGCATGCCGGCCACGGCCCCCGCTCCCGCCGGCGACACCATCGCCGAGCAGACGCGCGCCGCAGAGGAGCAGGCTATTCGTGCCGCCCTGGAACGCAGCGGTCTCAATCGTATGGCCGCCGCTCGCGATCTGGGATTGCACAAGAGCACGCTCTTCCGCAAGATCAAGGCCCTCGGTATTGAGCTTCCGAAGCAGGACGGCAGATTCCGTATACGCGTAAAAGAATGAGGGACGGAGTCCCGATTCACTTCATTGCCACTTCGTGCTCAGAGACAAGCTTCAGGCCGCCTCCGACTCTCCACCAGGAGTACTCGTTGTCGTCGATCGTGCTGGCGTAGAATTCACGGTCCACCGAAAAGAACAACTCCAGCCATGGTCGCAGACGATAGGTCGCCCATGCGCCCATGGGCATGGGCGTGTCGCGCCGGTCCGCGCCAGCCGCCGACTGCACGTAGGTGCGGGTACCGATGCCCGCCCATGCGCCCAGGTCCAGACGCGTCGCAGGCCGGAACTCGCACCCCATCGCCCCGCCGAATCCCGAGTACTCCACTTCCGCTGCATCGGACATGTTGCGCTCCGCGTAGAGGTCCGCCCACACCGTCACGCGGTGGGAGAAGTGCCATCGCAAGCCCGGACGCACCTCGATGCGGTCGTCGACCCGATCCGCGGCCGACGTGTAGACGGAGACGTCGTAGAAGGTCTGCAGGAAAGTCCACTTCAGACTGACCTCAACCGGAAATCCCTCAATCGTGCGGACGAAATAGGGCATCGCCTGCCAGAAGGTGTAGTCGTCGGTAGGCCAGGCCTGGTCCCGATACAGGCCACCGCCGACGCTCGCGCCAGCCTCATTCTGTCCCCCGAAGTACCGCCAACGCGCGAGAACCGAAGCTTCGTCCTTGAACTCAAAGCCGCTCTCTGTGTATTGCGTTCGCCGATAGTCGAGGAGCAGCGATGCCTCCGTCTTCGCAGCGAACACCGTCATGTCGAAACCCGGACTGACCTGCCAGAAAGGCGACCCTTCGCCGCTGCCGGGCGCTCCGAGTCGGTTGCCTTCGTAACCAGCCTGCGCATCCAGTTGCGAAACGACGAAAACGTCGCTGGCGGCAGCGGGGAACCTGAAGAGAGCAACCGTCAGGACGCCGATCATGAAGCGTGCTGTCGGCCGTATCATGATTATCGCCCTTGCTTCAGTTTCGTGCCCTGCGGACCGGCATCCGTCGGGGCGTTCGCCCCTTGTGCGCCAGATCCGCTCGAACCACTATTTCCGATTCCGCCCGGTCCACCGCTCCCGGTCGCGGCGTCCGCAGGCGCGGTTCCCGGCGACGCTGAAAAGCCACCTGACCCAGAGGGCCCGCCTGCACCCGCCGACCCGCCCCCGCTGTTCCCTCCGCCGCTGGCCCCGGCGCTTCCCGACGACGTTGGAGATCCGCCGGCACCAGACGGGCTGCCCGAACCCGTCGGCCCGTTTCCCTGATCGACGGGGCCACCTGCACCCGGACCAGCAGCGCCAGCTATGTTATCACCACGACTCCATCGCCCTCCCGCCCCGGCCCTGTCCCAGAGCTGCTGGCGAATGCGCGTCCCCTCCACGTGGGATCGATGTTGCTGTACCGCGAAGCGACTGGCACGAATGACTTCCGTCCGGCGCATGTTGCGCTCCGTGAAATCGGCCATCATCTGTCTCACGGTGGGCTCATTCATGCCGCTGAGGCGCATCGTTTCTCCGGCCTCAACGATGCTCCGCATCAGTTCAGACTGCCCGCTTCTGGCCTTGGCGAATACCCCACGCAACGTGTCTACCGAGAGCCCGCTCTCCAACGCCAGTGCCACGGACTTAATCAGTTGATCGTGCTGGGTGTTCCGGCTGCCATACCCGGCTTGCCGCACGACTTCCGCTGCGCTCTGCAGGGTGGCCAGCCTCTGACGCCCAGCCGCCTGCAAGGCGTTCGCCTCCACCCCTTTTGCCGTGCCTTCCTCCACCCGTGTCAGAACAGTATCCGCTGGCAGCCCTAGCCGCGCCGCCTCCTGCACGGGGGCCAGGCATTCCTGCGCTGATTTCGTCGAGAGACCGTTGGCCCGCAGTTGCACGCCGATGCGCTGCCATCGGCCGGCATCCACGCCTGCCGGCGCAAGCGTTTCCGTGGTGGCCGGCTTGTCGTGGGGCGGGTCGGACTGACCGGTCGCCAACCCGGTCCCCAGCATCGATAACAGCGCTCCCAGCCAGCAACTGAGCGTGGCTCTGCTTTTCATGACCTCAACTCCTCTCCTCATACACATCCACGACCGCGTTTTCGCGGCCAAACCCGTCGGGGCGATACGCGGCTGCATTGGGATCAGTCACCCACATACGGCCGTTCACAAGAAACTGGTATTCGTAGCGCCCTTCCGGCAGTTCGACGTTTGCCGTCCAGTGCCCGGATGCGTCCGGACCTTGGAGCCGGATCGCACCGGGCGTCCAGTTGTTGAAGTCGCCCACGAGTTCCACGCGTTGCGCGCCTGGAGCGTGAATCTGAAAGTGCACAAGCACTTGCTGCGCGTGCGTCGGTGGTGCCAGGTGCCAGGCACCCAGCATCGCCAGGAGCATCGCGAAAGCGCCGGCCAGCGCTGGTACGGCCCATTGCCGTCGCTGGGGCAGGAATTCCTCCAGCCACTCGCGGAAGGACAACCGGCGGGTCGCAGGCAGGGCCGCCATGATATTGGCCGTGAGTTCGGCCGGCGCGCGTACACGCCCTTTCCCCAGCCGTCCGAGCGCATGCCGGTATCTCACCAGCGCGGCAGTCTCCTCCGGCGTGCAGACCGCTGCAATGGCCTCCCCGTCCAGCATGGCATGTATCCGCTCGAGCCTTTTCCTTTTCATCGCGAACTCCCACGCTCTGGTTCCAGCAGGCGCACGAGCTCATCGCGCCCGCGCGCCACCCGCATCTTGGCGGCACTCACGCCTATGCCAAGCGTTCGCGCCACTTCCTCGTAGGACATGCCTTCCATGTGCTTTAGCACCAGCGCCGCCCTCAGGGATTCGGGCAACTGGCCAAGGGCACGCTCCAGCCCTTCGTCCCGCGCTTCTGGCGCAGACGCTGGCTCAGGATCCTGCATCTCGGCCAGTGTTTGCTCCATCCGCTGCCGCCGGCTGTTGCTGCGGCAACGGTTTCGTGCAAGGTTGGCGCCGATGCTCATCACCCAGTTCTTGAAGGCATACTGCGTCTTGTACGAATCCAGCTTCTGATACGCCCGGATAAAGGTCTCCTGCGCAATGTCGGCCGCCTCATGCCAGTTCCCGCAAATCCTCCAGGCGAGGTTGAAAACGGCGTCCTGATTGCGTCGGACCAGCTCCGTAAAGGCGCCGGAATCCCCGGCGCGGCCTTGTTCAGCCAGTTGGGCGTCGTCTGCACTCATCTTCTCCCACTCTTTATACACCGGCGGCACCTGTTTTGTCACTTCATGACTTGCCCGCTCCGTTCGTCCCAGTCTTCCGTCGGCCGCGAGGCCTCACGTTTATCCCCTCATGTGACCTTTCCTGATCGTGCGGTGTATATGGAGTAAAGCATCCGGTGGTCGGATGCTCAGGACAAACGGGTGCAAGCCCGGAAAGGGGTATTGGCATGAAGAAGGCAAGTCTGTGGAAGGCAGCGGTGGTGGCGGTGGCAGCTGGTTCGTGTCTGGCGGGCGTGACCCTGGCAGGTGGGGACCAGGTCCGGCAGGACAATGGAAACGGCTACGGCGCAACGCCACGCACCGGAACCGCTGCCGTAACAGAGGTCCAGCAGAAGGATCAGACGCGCAGTCGGGCGCGCGATGGGTCCTGCCAGACAACGGTAACCCAGCAGCGCGATCGGACTCGTGATCGTACCCGGGACGCATCCTGCCAGGCAACGGCTTCCCAGCAGCGTGATCGGGCGCGCGATGGGTCATGCCGGAGTCGGTAACAACAAGGAATGGAGTGTGTCTCATGAAGCGATGGTTGATTGTAGCGATCGTGTTGGCCCTCAGCGTCGGTGCTGCCCTGGCCGGGGGGGACCAGAACCGCGGTGACAAGGGTAAAGGCAAGACCCATCAGACCGTTGGGCCGTGATCTTAGAAGCCCCTGTCTTCTGATCGGTACGTACGGAGCGCAATCACGTCATCCTTGTCTCAAAGGGGTGACCGTGGTTGCGCTTTTTCTCTTCTGCCGACCGGACGAACAATCGGTCAGCCTTCTGGCAGAGTCGCGAAACTGCGACTGGCGTGGTCGGTGAGGGTCGCTCCGATGCGCCTGTGGTCGCCTGAATGCCGCCCCTGCTCTTGCTTCCGAACTACCGCTACACAAGAATGTTATGTGATACACCTCCGGCTCCTCCTTCGCTTGGCACGCTTCGTGATTGTAGAGTAAGGCACGAAGCTGAAGCATGGAGAAGCATGAAAGTGGCGTTGGCAACATGGAACGGGAGAATCTCGCCGGTGTTCGATGTGGCCAGGCAGGTTCTGATGCTCGATGTTGCGGATGGCCGAGAGCGTGCACGCCACGAGGAAACGCTGCCCGGCACAGACCCGCTGGCCCAGGCCGATCGTCTCGCGTCCCTTGCCCCACAGACGTTGATCTGCGGGGCCATTTCCCAGCCGATGGCCGCCATGCTGGTGGCCAGGGGCGTCTGCGTCATGCCGTTCACCGCCGGGCCGGTTGAGGACGTGCTGGCCGCGTGGATGGCCGGAAGTCTGCCGAATACGGCTTTGAGCATGCCGGGATGCTGTGGCCGGATGCGTCGGTGTCGCGGACGCGGAGCCGGGGGCCGCGCCGGACGAGGCCGTTACCCAACCGAAAAACCGGGGTCTAACACCCCAGTCGAGAGGAGTGACATGTGAAGATCGCGATAACAGCTACAGGCAAGGAGCTATCGAGCAACGTGGATCCGCGCTTCGGGCGCGCCAAGTATTTCATTGTCGTGGACACGGATACGAACGAGTCAACGGCCCACGACAACACGCAGAACCTGAATGCCGCGCAGGGGGCCGGGATCCAGGCTGGTGAAACGGTCGCGCGGCTGGAAGCAAAAGCCGTCGTCACTGGCAACGTCGGCCCAAAAGCGTTTCGCATTCTGAATG
>CAZWPN010000107.1:0-10874 GCA_964635275.1 uncultured Victivallales bacterium
TTACTTCCCCACGCTCGGACGCTGGCTTTCCCGGGATCCGATCGGGGAACATGCTTTCATGGTGCGCTTCTTGGAGTCCAAGCATCGGGAACTTGTCGAAACAGCTAAGCACTCTTTGACGGCGGATCCGCGTGCACGCGACGCTTTATTGACGGCGCGCCTATATCGTCTTCGTCAGAAGCTGGAACAGGAAGCGCTGAAGCCGCTTTATGTGTTCGTAGAGAACGACCCCATCGTTAAGGTTGATCGGCTTGGCATGCTTGCCGTTCACTGCCGCTGGTGCGGTCCGGGATGGACGGGTGGACGGAATCAGGCCAGCTACGATTACGACTGGCTGAACGATCTCATGGACGACGGCAACTACGTTGTCGATGATGATCTTGACGAATGCTGCTTCCTCTGCGATCTACTTCGCGGTGACTGTGTTGACTGTCGGCGCCGTCGAGCGGGGGCGCGGTCAAGGCACGATGCCAAAAACGGTATCACAAATGCTATTGCCATATTGGGCCGGGAGCCTATCATAGAGGCATGGTGAACGTGCAAGACAGGCAGGCGATACGAGAACTGGCGGCCAAGTACGGCGTCAAGCGGGTGCTTCTTTTCGGTTCTGCCGCCCGGCATGACGTTGGCTATAGGGATATTGATCTGGCGATTGACGGCATCCGCCCCCAAGACTTCTTCACCTTCTACGGGGAATTGTTGACCCGACTGTCGTTGCCTGTTGATGTGATCGACCTTTCCCGCTCAAGCCGGTTCACCCAGATGATCCGGGAGGAAGGGGTGCCTATCTATGGCTGACATCAAGGAGCGGGTTCTGGCCGAGGAGGAAAATGTCAGGCGCGTCTTGAATGAGTTGCCCTCTCCCGAGAGATTGCCGACGCTTTCGGACTTGGAACTGGCCGGAACAGCCGCCTTGCTCCACAACATTTACAACGGCATCGAGAACATGTTGAAACAAGTCGTTCTGGAGTCTGGCGATCAGGTGCCCGAAGGCGCTTCATGGCACCGGGACCTGCTGACCCTGGCCGAGAAGAAGAAGATCCTCCGCCCGCCGACAAGGCAGTGGCTTGCGCCATTCCTTGCCTTTCGGCACTTCTTTAGTCACGGATATGCCTTGGAACTCGAACCCGAGCGGATGGAATCCTTGGTGGAGAAGGCCCCGGCAGTGTGTGCGGCCGTGCATGAGGACATTCTGAGTTTTTTGTCGAGGCCCCGACACTGAGCAGGAAGTCCGAAGAACAGGGATGGCTGTATTGAGGGAATGAGTTCATGGGCTATATCCATACAACCGACCTCGAAGACGCACCTCCGGCGTGTTCCCATGTCGGCCCTAAAACGCACACCCCCTTGCTGCGGGTGAAGGAACGTTACCGAAGTACTCACCATCGGCGGATAAAATCTTGCAGTTCACAAAACTTGTGTGCAAACATGCCACCTTTCGTGGTCGAAATTGACATCAGCAATCAGGGAGAGGCTATATGGTTAAGATTGCCGTGATTGGCGCCGGGAGCATCGGGTTTACTCGTGGTATTGTCCGGGACATCCTGTCCATTCCTGAACTCAGGGACAACAGCGATATTGCATTCACCGACATCAGCAAGCAGAACCTGGACATGGTATACCGGCTTTGCAAGCGGGACATGGAGGCAAGCGGGGTCAGGTCAACGATT
This sequence comes from uncultured Victivallales bacterium, assembly GCA_964635275.1. Taxonomy (GTDB): domain Bacteria; phylum Verrucomicrobiota; class Kiritimatiellia; order UBA8416; family CAZWPN01; genus CAZWPN01. The sequence goes on from CAZWPN010000107.1 coordinate 1,671, forward strand.
TCGGCCACGACAAACCGGCGTGATGCGGTTCGCAATGCCAACTACGTTTTCTGCGTAGTACGCATCGGCGGGCTGGAGGCTTTTCAGACCGACATAGACATCCCTTTGAAATACGGCGTGGATCAATGTGTGGGCGACACCCTGTGTGCGGGCGGCATCATGTATGCCCAGCGGGGTATTCCCGCGATGCTGGCGTTCTGCAAAGATATCAGCGAGGTCGCCGCACCCGGCTGCAAGTTTATCACCCACGTGAACCCCATGGCTATGAACACGTGGGCGTGCAACAAGTACGGCTACGGCGTGGACACCATCGGCCTGTGCCACGGCGTGGAAGGTGGTTGGTGGCAGATTTCTGATGCGCTCGGCGTCAAGAAGAATGAGCTCGACATCGTTTGCGCCGGCATCAACCACCAGACATGGTATGTTTCGGTCAAGCACAAGGGCAAGGATATGACGGGCAAGATCCTCGCCGCATTCGAGAAGCATCCCGTGTTCAGCAAGACGGAAAAGGTGCGCATCGACATGCTCCGCCGCTTCGGCTACTACAGCACGGAGTCCAACGGCCACCTCAGCGAGTACGTCCCTTGGTATCGCAAGCGCCTTAACGAGATCCGGCAGTGGATCGACATGAGTTCCTGGATCAACGGCGAAACCGGCGGTTACCTGCGCGTGTGCACGGAGGGCCGCGATTGGTTCAAGACGGACTTCCCAAACTGGCTGAAGGGCGATCCGCTTAAGATCGGGCAGGAGCATCGCGGCCACGAGCACGGTTCCTATATCCTGGAGTCTCTGGAAACCGGCCGAATCTATCGCGGACACTTCAATGTCGTAAACCGGGGCTGCATCACGAACCTGCCTGCCGATGCGGTCGTGGAAGTGCCTGGCTATGTGGACGGGAACGGGCTGAGCATCCCGATCGTCGGCGACCTGCCGCACGGGTGCGCCGCTGTCTGCAACGCCAGCATCAGTGTCCAGCGCATGGCGGTGGAAGCGGCGGTCCATGGTGACGACGCACTGCTTCGGCAGGCCATGATGATGGATCCGCTGGTGGGTGCGGTCTGCAATCCGCCGGAGATCTGGCAGATGGTGGACGAGATGCTCGTGGCGCAGGAGCAGTGGCTGCCGCAGTACCGTAAAGCCATCGCGGCTGCCCGAAAACGGTTGGCAAAGGGCAAGCTTATCAAGACTCGCGAAGGGTTCAAGGGAATGGCGCGGGTCAGGACCAAGTCGGCGGCAGAGATAAAGAAGGACGTGGCTAGCGTGCGGCGCGCTGCGGCGGCTGACAAGGCTGATGACGATCGCAAGGCGCAGGTGGCAAAGGCCCGGAAGGCCAGCCGCAAACGGTAACTTCGCACGATAAGCCATGGTTCATGGTGTCGGGGCTCAGTGCCAGCTCCGCTGCCTGGAGGCGCGTTTATCTTTCGAGTGTCGGCAAACCCGAAGGCAAACACATTGGACGCCGGCTAGAGGAGGTTTTTGTATGATCGTGGACGGAAAGAAGATCATGGATCTGCAGTTGACCGCTTCCACTGCAACGGAGCTGCGGTTTGACAATGGACAGAGCACGCCCATTACCCCCTCCCGCCAGACGCCTTGTCCGGACGGCTGCTCGCTGACCTTGGACGGGGCGTGGCAGGCTGTCCGCTGGCCGTTCAAGAAGCCGGAATCGGCCTTGGTTTCCGTGCAAAGCGCCGACAAGAACTGGGAAACAGTTATACAGCCGGGGAAGGTGCTCTACGCCGATCCAGAGGCGGATGGGAAACCGTTTCCGGCCAACTGGAACCGGATCACCATGGCGCATCTCGACGATGAGGATGGCGCAGTGATCCGCCGTCGCGTGGCGGTTCCGCCCCAGTGGCGGGGCAAGCGGATCATGCTTCGTTTTGATGCGATCTATCCCGCCGGCCGCGTTTACCTGAACGGCGAACTGCTCGGCGAACATCTGAGCGGCTTGACGCCCGTGGAGTTCGATATTACCCGCAAGGTGCAGCCCGGCACGGAAGCGCTGGTTGCCGTCCGCCTGCTGCGCAAGCATAAGTTCCTGAAGATGGACATGGTCCGGCATTCGCTCGAATTCGCTGGCCTCGCCCAGTCTGCCTGCCTCTTCACAGTCGAACCGGTCATGGTCGAGGACTATCACCTGATCAGTTCGCTCAGCAAGAAGCTCGACAAGGGCGCTGTGGAAGGGACGGTGTGCGTCCTCAGCCACGGGCCGGCAGCCAAGGCGGTTGTCACGGTCGAACTTCTGGATGACCGGGGCGCGGTGGTGGATACGTCGGAGAAGACGGTGTCTGTGCCGCCCGCGGGGCGCGCCGAGGCGGCGATCAAGATGGCCGTTGCGACCCCCCGGCTTTGGAACGACGAGCATCCGAACCTCTACACCGTCCGGATCGTGCTTCGCGTTCCCGGACAGGAAGACCAGTCGTACACGTATCGCACCGGATTCCGGCGGCTCGACCTGACACCCGCCGGTCCGCGGCTGAACGGCAACTTCATCAAGTTCCGGGGCGTCAACCACCTCACGTTCCATCCCGAGCACGGCATGCATACGCCGAAGGAGTGGCTGCGCCGGTGTCTGGGCATGATGAAGAAGGCGAACGTCAACTGCATCCGTACGCATTATCTCGGCCCGCGCGACTTGAGCGATCTGTGCGACGAGATGGGCTTCTACCTGATGCAGGAGTTGCCGATCGACTGGGGCACGAACTACATCCATGACCCCGAATGGGTCGGCCCGGCGCTGCAGCGCATCGAAGCCGGAATCCGCCGCGATCGCCACCACCCGTCGCTCGTGGTCTGGAGCGTGGGCAACGAGAACATCCCGGAGCGCGCCGCGGTGGCCGACGACGGATGGAACCACCTGCGGATCTACGACCAGTTCTGCAAGCGGCTCGATCCGAGCCGTCCCACCATGTTTCCGCCGCCGGGCCCGGCCAACAAGATCAAGGGTGTCTTTGAGTTGCGAGTGGGCGATATTGCCGACACGCACTACACGTTCCAGATTCCCAAGGGATTTCTAGAGTCCGGCCGGTTCGAGAATCCGCGTAGTTGGGAAGGGGAGCTGGACGTTTGCACCCGCAAGGAGGCGCTCGCGCGCGGTTGGAGCGGCGTGTGGTTCAGTTCCGAGTGGTGCCTCTTCAACATGATGCCCGATTTGCTCAACTCACCGTACGCCAGCATCATTGACGACGTGCCGGAGCCGCCTTTCACAGGCAAGAACACGTTGCAGGTCTTCCAGGATCGTCTGGATCGCGAGTGGGGGTTCATGCGCAGCGAACCCACCTGCCTGGGCGGGACATTCTTCCCATGGATCTGCTCGTCCGTTTCCGTCCGCGCCGAGGAGAATCCCTGGGGATGGATGCGGCTGGGCGAGGATAACGACTGGGGGGTGATGTGCGCCGACCTCACGCCAAAGCCGTTCTTCTGGGCCATGCGCGTGGCGTACAGCCCCGTGCAATTTCCCAGGCGGCTCGCCTGGCAGAAAGGCCAACGCGACATCAACTTCGAGATCGAGAACCAGTACAACAGCATTGACCTGTCCCAATGCACCTTTCGTTTCCAGTTCGCGCTCTCGAGCATCTGGATGACCTGCATCCGCCCCTTTACCGACGTGCCTGTATCCTGTCAGCCCGGCGGCCGGGTGACAGTCCGCCTCAAGCTGCCGGATGAGGGGTGGGCGAAAGCGCTCGATGGCGGACGGTCCGCCATGGTCCGATGCACGCTGCTCGATCCGCGAGGGTTTAAGGTTATTACGGCTGAGACCCTGGTGCTTTCCGGCGATGCGGTTCAGGCTGGCGATCAGGCCATGCCGATCGGCCCCGATGCCCCGATGTGAGTAAGAGTGGGGGAGCGGAAGATTTGGAAGACTGGAAGATTGGAAGATTGGGATGATGAAGGAGAGCCAGTCGTTCCGCAACGAAACACATGGGTGGGCAAGTGTGGCGTCAGTGCAGACGCCTTGGCGGCCAAGGTGGGACGCCTCCCCGCATGGGCGGGGCAATCTCCGAGTTTACCCCGCTTCGCGAGGCGTCCGCGGGACTGATCGGAGAGCGGTCCCTACCCCAGAACACCGCCATGTTACTGAGGCGCCACGGCGCCAACAAGGACTGTATTAACGATGTCCATGCAGACCTATGTCTTAAGTCTTCCCAGCCTTCCATTCTTCCAGCCTTCCACTCTTCCGACCCCCAGGATCGCGGACAAGGAACTGTGTCGATGATGTCGCCCCCTGCTCTCATGCCCATTGAGTCGATCCCGGACTGGGAACAGCGCCTGGCCCGGGTGGATGCTTTCTGGGACCGGGCGATCATCGACCGACCGGTGGTGTGCATTCATGCGCCAAAGAAGGATCCGGCGTATCCGTGGCCGGCGGATAAGGCCTATGCCAAGCAGCGGGACCGGTGGATGGATTTCGAGTATGTCGCGGATCGCGCGTTGGCCGATGTCATGAATCGCGAGTATCTGGGCGACGCGCTGCCGCAGGTCTTCCCGAACCTCGGCCCGGAAGTCTTCAACGCCTTCCTCGGCATGGAGCTGGAATTCGGCGAGAGCACGGCCTGGTCGAAGCCCAGCCTGCACGACTGGAGCGGAATCGACGCCATCACGTTTGATCCGAGCAATGCCTACTGGCGCGCGATGTGCGCCCTGACCGACATGTTGCTGGCCAAGGGGCGCGGTAAGTTCTACACCGGCCTGACGGATTTTCATCCCGGCGGCGATTGCGCGGCCGCGTTTCGCGATCCGCAGCAGTTCAATATTGACCTGATCGAATCGCCGGACGAGGTCAAGCGCCTGATGCACAAGGTGACGGACATTTACCTGCGCGTCTTCGATCGCTCCTGGGAGCGGCTGCGCGCGGCGGGGCAGGCCATTACGTCGTGGCCGGGAATCGTGTCCACCCGCAAGTGGTATGTGCCGTCGAACGACTTTTCCTGCATGGTTTCTCCGAAGATGTTCGACGAGTTCTTCCTGCCGGGCCTGATCGAGGAATGCCGCGCTCTGGAAGCTTCGATTTACCACCTCGACGGTCCGAACGCGCTGGGGCATCTGGATAGCCTGCTGGGCATCAAGGAACTGAATGCCATCCAGTGGGTCTTTGGCGCCGGCCACGGCCGGGCCTCGGACTGGTTGCCGGTCTATAAGCGGTGCCAAGCGGCGGGCAAGGGACTGCAGTTGTACCTGGAGTCCAACGAGTTTGACCTGTTTATGCGCGAACTGCGGCCTGAGGGACTCTACATTTCGACGTGGGTTGGTTCGCGCGAGGAAGGCGAATCGTTGCTGAAGAAAGTGGAACGCTGGCGGTGAGCGGGGTGCGTGGGGGCGGACCTTGTGTCCGGCCTCCGGCGGGTGGCGACAAGCGCCGCCCCTACATGACCGATCCCTGAACCCAATGGGAGAATGCGCAATGAGTAAGGCAAAGAACATGGACTGGTTCGTGAAAGCCCGGTTCGGACTGTTTGTCCATTACGGGCTCTACAGTATTCCGGAGCGCGGCGAATGGGTGATGAACCGCGAACGCCTGAGCCCCGACGAAATGCTGGCGCTGGCTAAACAGTTCAACCCGGTGAATTTCGACGCGGATCGGATCTGCGACCTGGCTGCTGCTTCCGGCATGCGCTACGTGACGCTCACCACCATGCATCACGACGGGTTCAGGCTCTATGATACCGCCTTGTCCGACTTTAATTCCATGAAGTACGCCCGGCGGGATCTGGTGGCGGAGTTCGTCAGCGCGGCCCGCAAGTGCGGCCTGCGCGTCTCTCTCTATCACAGCCTGAACAACTGGACGGACAAACCGGACGCTGTGGACGCGCTGGAAAGCAAGGACGCCTATGAGGAATTCATCGGCAACACGTTCGCCCGGCTGAAGGAACTCGTTACCCGGTTCAATCCGATCGACGTCATGTGGTACGACGGATGGTGGCCGTTCAATGCCACGCGGTGGCAGGCGGAGAAGATGAACGCCATGATCGCGCAGATCCAGCCGCATATCCTGTTCAACGGCCGCAACGGGTTGCCCGGTGATTTCGGCACCCCGGAAGGCCACATGTCCGCACCCACGCCCTGGCGTCCTTGGGAGGGCTGCATCACTTTCAACGATCACTGGAGTTATCACCGCGGCGATCATCACTGGAAAGGGCCCGATGAGGTCGTCAGCATGTTGGGCGCGGCGGCGGCATCCTGCGGAAACCTGCTGCTCAACATCGGGCCGCGCGCCGACGGATCGGTCCCGGAGGAGTCCGTGAAGATCTTGGAGCGGGTCGGCCACTGGCTGGACCGGAACGGGGAGGCGGTTCGCGATACCGATCTCTTCACCTGGGGGTTGATGGACCGGAAGACGCCCAGCAGCGAGTGGTCCCATCAGGGAACGTTCACGGCGTCGTTCACGCGGAAGGGGAAGAACCTGTATCACCTTGTGCGCTACTGGCCGGGTTCGCGGCTGGTCGTCGCCGGGCTCAACACCGTTGTGGAGCAGGTGAGCTTCCTGCATTCCGGACAGCCGCTGAAGTTCACGCAGCAGGATGGCAAGGTGATTGTGCACAATCTGCCGGAGGCTGCGCCGGACACGGTTTGCACCGTGCTGAAGTTTGTCTGCCGCGATGTGCCGGAACTGTATCTCACCGGCGGCATGCGCATCCCAAAGGTGGCGCATCCGCCCTACGATCCATGCCCGTCGGATATTCAGGGGTGAGAACATGGAAACGAAAATGGAGAATCCCCCGACGTTGAAATGCGTGAAATTGCCGGCGTTCGACATTAATTCGTGGGAGGCTGTTGACACGGTCTTCCGCGAGGCGCCTGTCTGCACGATGAAACAGGCATGGCTCCCGGTGCCGGAGCCGGGATTCCGTCCTGCCAGGGTCCGGACCGGGTGGCGGCCGGAAGCCCTGTATGTGCTTGCCGATCTGGACGATGCGGACATCTTCAACCCCGAGACGCGGTTCAACGAACCGGCGTTCCAGTTTGGCGATGTGTTCGAGATGTTCCTGCGGCCGGAGGATCAGGAGCCGTACTACGAAATCCACGTTTCGCCGCAGAACCAGAAGTTCCAACTGAGGGTTCCGTACGAGAATGCCATCTTCAAGGTGAAAGCGCCGCCCGGCGCATTTCTGCCGCCTGACTGGATGGTTACGCAGACGGTGGTGGAAAGCCGCGTGAGCGTCCTGACCGGGCAGGAGCGTTGGCGCGTATTGGCCGTTATTCCCTTCAGACTGGTGGTCGAGCGCGGCACGGTCGTGACGGGCGCACGGTGGCGTTTCTCCTTCTGCCGCTACGACTATACCCGCGGCGCTGCCCAGCCGGTACTCTCCTCGACTTCGCCGCATAAGGTGCTGAGTTTCCACAGGCAACAGGAGTGGGGGACGCTGCAGTTTGTTTGATCCGGCAGCAGAGCACGGCAGAGGACTGCCGTGGCTACAAAGCGGAGCGGAGCCACTGTAGCCCCGGCAGTCCACTGCCGGGTCCGGATCTCCCCTTGGCGATCGTGGCGTAAGCGGGTGGTGTAAGTGTCGCCGTGTAAGAATGGGTGAAAGTGTGGCTTGTACGTGTGGTCGCTGAAACACTTACACGCACTCTTACTCGCCACCCTTACACGGCTACGCTTACTCCATTCACTTGAACGATGGTCCGGAAGAGAAGAGATTCAACCGCCGATGGAGAGGATCGGACCGCCGATGGAGAGGATGGGAGGGGACATTCCGTCGTCCTCGCCCTGAGCGGAGGGAAGTTGGGGACAGTCACCCGACGAGTCATTGGGTGAAGCATGAAGAGATTCGCGTGTACGAGTGCGTGTACGAGTACGGCCAGAAATCAAACGCAAACGCGCTCCCCACGTACTCGTACACGCCGATCTCCCCGTTTCCAGACACCCAAGTGCTCCATTTAGGTTGAACTGCTCCCTATAGAATCAATCGGTTGACGGTTCGGGATGGGCGTCAACCAGTCACCAAGTCACCGAGTCGGAGAAGGCGCCGGCGACACGCCGGCTACTACAGTGAGGGTCAATCCTCCACCCTTCCACCCCTTCCTGTCTTCCGCAGTACGGAATCGCGGAAACTGGGCTTGAGAACGGGGCGCTGGCGTGATTGAATACGCGGCCAGATGAACCGAGACGTAAACTGCGGAATAGTTGTGCTGGCTGCCGCCGCACATCCAGACGATATCGAGTTCATGATGGCGGGGACGCTGCTGCTGCTGAAGTGCGCGGGCGCCGAGATCCACATGTGGAATCTAGCCAACGGCCACTGCGGCACGGCTCAGCACTCCCGCGAGGAAATCATCCGCCTGCGCGCCACCGAGGCCGAGGCTTCCGCGCGCCTGGCCGGCGCTGTGTCGCATCCGCCGCTGTTCGATGACCTTGGCATCTTCTACGACCAACCCTCGCTGGCGCGCGTGGCAGCGGTCGTGCGGGATATCCGGCCCACGATCGTCCTGACGCAGTCGCCGCAGGACTACATGGAAGACCATCAGAACACCTGCCGTCTGCTTGTGACCGCCGCCTTCTCGCACGGCATGCGCAACTTCACGTCGCAACCGCCGCGCCCGGCATGGGATGCTCCGCTGGCCATATACCACGCGCTGCCGCACGGCCTCCAGGACGGGATGGGGCAACCCGTCCAGCCGGACCTCACCGTGGATATCGGGTCCGTACTGGCAGAGAAGCGCGCCATGCTGGCCTGCCACCGCAGCCAGAAGGAATGGCTGGATGTCAGCCAGGGGATGGACGCGTATCTGGAAGAGATGGTGGCCATGAGCGCCGCGGTGGGCCGGATGTCCGGTCGTTCTACGTACGCCGAGGGTTGGCGCCGCCACAGCACGTTGGGTTTCGCCCCCGCCGATTTCAAACCGCTGGAAACGTTATTGAAAGGAGAATGCCATGGCACGACCGCTGAGTAAACTGGCTCCCGCGTGGTGGGACTACACGACCCTGGACAAGGATATCCTGGAGGACGCCGCGCGGCTCAAACCAAAGGATCTTCTGCAACTCTCCCGGCCCGGCTTCACGGTCCGGTTCTATGATACGGTGGAGGAGTTCTACACGGCCGAGGCGCTGGAGTACATCGAGGCTTGGAAGCAGGCTACGCCGGACAATCCCGCCGGCATCTGCGGGCCCATCGGCCCCACGGAGCAACTGCCGCTCGTGGCCCGGATCGTCAATTCCATCGGGCTGAACCTGAGGCATGCCCATTTCTGGGGCATGGACGA
>CAZWPN010000107.1:10884-11857 GCA_964635275.1 uncultured Victivallales bacterium
TGGACGAGTGGGTGATCGGCGGCAAGGCCGTGACGGAGGCGCATCCGCTTTCGTTCGCCCGCTGCGACAAGGCGATGTGTTTCAACCGGATTGACAAGGCGCTGCGCATGCCCGAGGCTAACCTCCATTTTCCGACCGGGAATGTCGCCGCGTATTCGCGCAGCTACGACTCAGTCCGGTGTGTGCTGATGCAGGGCGGGCAGGGGGAGATCAAGCATTGGGCCTTCAACGATCCGCTCCCGCGAGAAGGCCGCTACAAGAACCAGCCGCCCAGCCCAGCCGAGTATCGGAAGTTGACGACGCGGCGGGTGAAACTACACCCGGTTACGATCACGCAGAACGCACGGACGTCCGGAGGCGGGAACGTGTCGCTGGTGCCCACCGAGGCGATGACCGTCGGCCCGCAGGAGACATGGAAGGCGGAAAAGGTGTCCATCTGGCATCCCGGCCATCACGACAATCCGTTCGGTATCCGTCTGAGCGCGCTGATGATCTCGAAGCGGATTCCCGATGCGGCGGTCCCGATGTCCCTGCTGGCCGATCATTCCAATGTGCAGTTCAACTACCTGCGGTCAGGCATCGGGTCTGTGGATGTCGAAATGCATTGAAGTGCAGCGGCTCGACACCCTCCACCTCAAGCCCGTCAAGGGATTTGCCCCGGCACCGGGAAACAGAGGCCGGAGTCGCCGGATCGAAAACCGGGATACGGCACGCGAAGGGCTTGAGAGACGCAGCCACTTCACCTTGCTTTCCTTGTCTGAGTTAAGGACAGTGTTGGTGCAGGTCAGCAAGTTGCTGCAGGCGTATCCGCATGTAATTCTGAATCGCAATGTGCGGTTTTGCCGGTGTGTGTGTGTGTGTGCTGCAAGCATGGTGAGACATCGGGCCATGCGGTCCCGAAGTCCCTTGACTTGAAATTGGCACCCCCTAGGGGAGTCGAACCCCTCTTACCAGGATGAGAACCTGGTGTCCT
>CAZWPN010000108.1:0-11856 GCA_964635275.1 uncultured Victivallales bacterium
CCGCCGTTTCCGGAACGACTGACCGCTTGACTCTCCGAAAACCAGAACGTAGACTTGAACATTGGGAAATGAAGACAACGCCAAGAGGGAAGCACGATTGCAGGCACTAGCGCAGAAAGTCTTCGGGCTGAGATGGCGGGCACGGATTATCCTCGCAACGGCCCTCATGTTAGCGAGCGCCGGGCTGGCGGCGGCCAGTCCGGCCGCAACGCTCGCACAAGCGCAGTCGCTCGTGCGCGCCGGAAAGCTTACCGAGGCCGCGGAGCTTTGCCGCGCCGAACTCGCCCGTACGCCTGAAGCGACCGAACTACGCCGGATGCTGGCCTGGGTCATGGCCTGGGACCACCAGTACGGCACCGCCGAGTCGCTGTGGCGAGAACTCCTCGCCAAGGAACCCGGCGACCACGCAGCACGCGAAGGGCTGGCGACGACGCTCTACTGGGAAGGCTGCCCGCGCGCAGCCGCGGTCGAATTTCGCCGTGTTCTCGAAGCCGCTCCCGGCAACGCCGCGGCCCGCCGCCAACTCATGGAGATCGAGCACGCCCGGCGTTCGACCTACACCCTCGACCTGACGTACCAGACGGACGACCAACCCTACTCCTCGCTCAGGGCCGACCTCGCGACCTCGCTCCTGCTGGACGGCGGACTGCGACTGGGCGCGCGGGTCGGGCTCCAGGCGCTCAGCGCGGACGACGCAGAGGCGCTGGGGCTATCCCGCAGTTCGGGCCAGGCGCCCTACGTCGGGGCCTCTGTAGAGAAGGACCTGCTCGACCGGCACCTCACGCTCGGCGGCGCCGTGCGCATCCTGCGCTACCCCGAGGGGGACGCAGAGCCCCTCGGCGGCATCGCCGCCACGCTACCCATGGCCGGCCTGCACTCCCGCCTGCGCCTGAACGTCGAGCGGCAGGAACTGTTTCAGTCGGCCACTTCACTGGACGAAACCCATTACGCGACCGACTTGGGCCTGCGCTGGGAACTGGAGACGCCCGCAGGCTTGCTCGGCGCCGCTGGTCTGCGCCGGACAGACTACTTCGACGACAACGCCGGCGTGGCGGCCGACGGCTACATCCTTGCCCCGCTGCGCCGCCTGGACGGAGGCGACGGACGCAGGCTCAAGGTCTGGGTCGGCGCTTCGGCTGCCTACCGCGACACCGACGAGACTCGCTACCGCGTTGCCGCGACCACCGCGACCCCGGGGGCCGGCGGCGGCTACACGTACCGCTACGAGGGCGTCTACGACCCCTACCACACGCCCCAGGCGCAGCAGGAGGTGCGCGCGGTCGGCGCGATCGAGGCCGAATTGCGCGAATGGCTCCGGCTGAAGGTCCACGGCGACTTCGGCCGCGGTCGCGAAGACGCCGTCGGCTTCGGCCCGGAGACCGGCGCGACACCAATGCCCACAGGCGTCGGCTCAGGAACGTTCTCACGCAGTTACTCGCCATGGCGCGCCGGAGCCGGCCTGAGTCTGGCCTTGACGCCAGCCCTGCACCTGCGCGTTGGATACCAGCACAGCGAAAGTGCCTTCTACAATGCCGACGAGGTCACAACGAGCTTGGTCGGACACTTCTGAAGTCTTCCGCTTTCGCCGCGCAGCGCCGGTCAGAACGTGGGAGCGCTGGGCGCTTGGCGTGCTGCTCGCGCTTGGGGCGCAGAGTGTCGTCCGCTTTGCCATTTGGTGGTTTCAGCCCACGCACGTCGACCACCCGGCGCTTTTCGCGCTGCTCTCGCTCGCTGTCTGGTACGGCATCTCGCGTATCCTAGTCGGTTGGTACAACTACTTCCACATCCACCAACCCGCGCCGCGTCCCGCCGCGCCGGGCCGGAGCGTCGCCATCTTCACCACCTCCTCGCCCGGCGAACCGTACACGATGTTCGTGCGCACGCTGAAGGCAGCGCACGCCATCCGCTACCCGCACGTGACCTACCTGCTCGACGACACGCGCGACACGCGCTTCAAGGCGCTCGCCGAGACGACAGGCGCGGTGCACATGGAACTCGTCGGACTGCCGGGAGCCAAGGCGGGCAAGATCAACGCGGCACTGAAACGCACGCGTGAGGATTTCGTTCTGGTTCTCGACCCAGATCACATCCCCTTCCCTGAGTTTCTGGACCGGGTGCTGGGCTACTTCGACGACCCTCGCGTTGGGTTCGTGCAAGTCTCGCAGGCCTACTACAACGCCAGCGAGTCGTTCGTCGCGCGAGCCGCGGCCGAGCAAACGTTCGGGTTCTACGGCCCCATTGGCCAGGGTCTGCACGGCACCGGCACGGCCGTCGCGATCGGCGCCAACTGCACCTTCCGCCGCCAGGCGCTCGACTCCATTGGTGGCCACGGGGTCGGGCTGGCCGAGGATCTCGTCACCTCAATCCGCCTCCACGCCGCGGGTTGGCGCTCGGTGTACGTCCCCGAGGTGCTCGCGCGCGGCCTGGTTCCGGCCGATGTCGACTCCTTCATGAAGCAGCAACTCAAGTGGGCGCGCGGCGTCTTCGATGTTCTTTTCAAGGAATACCCGCGCCTGTTCCGGACGCTGACAGCGCATCAGCGCATCTCGTATGGTATGATCGGAACCTATTACCTGATGGGACTGACAACCCCGATCTACTTCGCTCTGCCGCTGCTCTATCTCTGGACGGGCCTCCAACCCGCCCACATGTCAGGGCGAGCGTTCGTCGAGCACGCGTTCCCGGTGGGCCTGTTCGGCGTGGCGGTGTACCTATTCGTGCAGCGCTGGCTCTGCGATCCGCGGCGCGAGCGCGGCCTGCATTGGCGCGGCATGCTCCTCAAAGTCGGAGCCTGGGATGTCTACCTGCGCGGGTTGGTCCTGGCGCTGCGGGGCATCAGCGTGCCGTACATACCCACCGCGAAAGAACGCCAGACCGTCAGTTTCCGACGCACCGCCCGCTTCCCCCTGGCGGTTATGGCCGTCTCGCTGGCCAGCCTGGCCTGGAGCCTGGGCCGCCGGCTGCTGGTCATGGACGAAGCCCAAGTGCGGAGTTCGACGGAGTACACGTTCGGCACGGTTGCATTCGCCCTGTGTAACATGCTATTCATGAGCGGACGACTGCACGCCGCCTGGCAGGATCGGCGGCGGAGGACCCCATGAGATTGCGGCAGCGGTACTGGATGGCGTTTATGGCACTGGGCTGGCTCCTGCTGCTTGGCGTAGCCTTGCAGCAACGCCTCTCCTCGGTGCTGACCTTTGTCTACGAGCGCTTCACGGAATCGACGGCGCCTTCGATGCAGCGGCTCTCGGACGCGGAAGGCAAGGCATTGCAGGGGCTGCGCGGCGGCGGGCGCAGCCAGGAGTTGGCGAACCTCGCCCCGGGTTGGCGCTCAACCGCATGGTTGCGGCACCCGCCGGGACGCCTCCTCGGCGCCTACGATGGCCACTTCCCGGAGTCCTTCGCGGCGTTCTCGGCGCTGGAAAGCGAGCTCGGCGTCCGCTTCCCGGTGATCGCCTTCTACCAGGCGTGGGGCGACCGGCCGGAACACGCGTTTCCGGAGCGGATGGCGTCCACGATCGCCAGGCTGGGATCGGTTCCGCTGTTGACATGGGAGCCGTGGGTGACCGAGTTCGACGACCGCCGTCACCCGACGCTTCCGCCGCGGGCTGAGCGCGAGTTCGCCTCGCTCGCGGCGATTGCCCATGGCCAGTATGACTTTCATATCAAGCCGTGGGCCGAGCACTGCGCCGCCCACGGCCAACCCCTGCTCCTGCGTTTCGCGCACGAGATGAACGACCCATACCGCTACCCTTGGGGCCCACAGAACGGTAACCGTCCGGATGACTACCTCGCCGCGTGGCGACACGTGCACCAGGTGTTCGACCAGGCCGGAGCCACGAACGTCCTCTGGGTCTGGTCGCCCCACGGCTCGGTGCCCTGGTTCGAGTACTACTACCCCGGCCCCGAGTGGGTGGACTGGGTTGGTGTGACTATCCTCAACTACGGCGACCGGGCGCCCTGGTCGCGCTGGTGGTCGTTCAACCAGATCTTCGGAAACCCCAGCGTCACACTGAAGCAGTTTGGCAAGCCGATCGTCATCGCCGAATTCGCCACCGTAGCGTCCGGCGGCGAGGCCACGGCCTGGTACCGTGAAGCCTTCGCGACACTCAATGCCACCGGCTCACCCGTGCGGATGCTGGTCCTCTTCAACCAATCCAGCGACACGACCATCACCACGACGCCGCTGAACTGGAGCGTCACCGCCGACCCCCAGCTGGCGGCGCTCGTGCGGGGTTTGCTGGGCGGCGGTTACGCGCCGCGTGAGTGAGGGCGCCTCTCGTAGAGTTCCATGCTACGGGGGCAGACAGCAAATAACCACTTTGAGTGATTTTTCGACAAACGCCCCTGCCATCACACCCCGAGATGGCCTATCTCCCTCATTGCGGTCACCGCTTCGTCCTGCTCTTCTCCGGCCAACAGCCGTTAACGTCAGACTGTAAACAACAAGTTTGCCTCGTGCTGCCAAACTGGACTTCGGCCTAGCAGTAGCCCACAGATACTCCTCCACAGAACTCACACTTGCGGGCTAACCGTACGAGGGCGCCGTTTCTTCTGTCGGGGCGCCGTTTCTTCTTGAAACGTGTATCCCGGTCGCGATAGCATCCCCAGCCAGACATGGCGAATGTAGCTCAGTTGGTTAGAGCATCAGATTGTGGATCTGATGGTCGCGGGTTCGAGCCCCGTCATTCGCCCCATCCTTTCGGGCGGGGTGCCCGATTCGCAAAGCCGGTCCGCAAATGCCATTCGTGCCTTCTGAACCTCGGGGATCACTGCTGGCTCTATGCCGCTCCACGGGAACAATGGCGGGGCGAACGAACCTGCACCGCTTTCGAAAACCCGGAGGCATACGGGTGCTTCCGCGAGTCGCGCAAGGAGCCCAGCATTCTGACGCGTAAGGATCTTCGTCGCGAAATGTTCCGCAGTCGCAAGCGGGTTAACTTGATCAGCCGGCGCAGCATCAAACGGAAACGCCTATGAGCAGTCTGCGCGGTGCCAAGTCTCCGACTTCAACCGAACGTGCATTGCTGGTCCAGGTCAGCCACGGGTCCCGGGATAAGGCGGAAGCAGTCGAATCCCTTTCCGAACTCGCGAGCCTGGCCGATACGGCAGGCGCCGTTGTCGTCGGCAGCATCACGCAGCGACGGGATCGCCATACCCCGGCATTCTGTGTCGGCGAGGGCAAGCTGGCAGAAATCCAGTTGGCCTGCCGGCAGGCCAAAGCCGGCCTCGTCATCTTTGACAACGAACTTACCCCTGTTCAGGTTAACAACCTCGATCTTGCCCTGGGCATAAAGGTCATAGACCGTACAGAAGTCATCTTGCAGATCTTTGCCAGACGCGCCCGATCGGCTGAAGCGCAGATCCAAGTGGAACTAGCCCAGTTGCAGTACCTGATCCAACGCATACCGGCTTCGTCACGGCAGCACCGGTTCACGGGCGGCATCGGCATGAAAGGTCCCGGCGAAAGTCCGTTCCAGCTCCGCAATACACCCATGCGCAAGCGCATCAGCGAACTGAAGTCAAAGCTGGACACGATCCAGGCCCGTCGCGAACAGACCCTGGTGCGCAAGACCTGGCCTATTGTCTGCATCGTCGGCTACACGAATGTGGGCAAGTCCACTCTCTTGAACGCCTTTACTGCGGCCCGAGCCTACGTGGATGACCGTTTGTTTGCGACCTTGGACACGAAGACACGGCGCGTGCGAATCGCCGAGGGTCGCGACGTGTTACTCACCGACACGGTAGGGTTCATCCGCAGCCTGCCCCACGGGCTCGTCGCCTCCTTCCGCTCCACACTCTCCGTGGTGGCGCAGGCCGACCTGCTGCTCAACGTCGCCGACGCCGGTCACCAACGACTCGACGACCATCTCGACGTTGTAAGCAAAACCCTTGTCGAAATCGGAGCCGGCAAGGTGCCGTCGTTGCTGATCTTCAACAAGTGTGACAAACCGGCGTCGGTAGCCGCACTCCCCGAGCTGCGCCTGAAGTACCCGGATGCCCTCTGCATTTCCGCCAAGAACAACGAAGGACTGGACGAACTCAAACGGGCAATTGACCATGCTATACCTCGTAGCCACACCTATAGGCAACCTGGGGGATATGACCCAGCGGGCAATCCAGATCCTGCGTGATGCGGATGTCATTGCCTGTGAAGACACACGCCGCACACGCAACCTGCTGGCCCACTGCGAGATTCCATGCCCCACCCGCTTGATCTCCTACCGGCAGGGCAACGAGGAGAACACTGGGCGCTATCTGGTCGAGTTGCTCCAGTCTGGACAGACCGTCGCGCTCTGCTCCGACGGCGGTTGCCCCTCCATCAGCGACCCTGGCTACCGCCTCGTAGCACTGGCCATTGATAAGGGGATAGAAGTCCAGGCAATCCCGGGCGCATCCGCCACTCTCACCGCACTCATGGTTTCCGGGTTACCCACATCCAGTTTCACGTTCAAAGGATATCCGCCAAAGAAAGCCGGCCCGCTGCGGCGGTTCCTGGAAAGCGACCGTGACGCCGCCCACACACTGATCCTCTACGAGTCGCCCTTCCGTATTGCAAAAACACTGAAGGCTGCCATGGATGTATTGGGAGATCGGCGGGCAGCGGTCTGCGTCGAGTTAACCAAGAAATTCGAGTCGGTACGCCGCGGGTTCCTCAGCGAGCTCACCGCCATTTTCGAGACCAAATCGGTCAAGGGCGAAATTACCATCGTCATCGCGGGGCTGCACGACAAGTTCGTCAACCAGACGGATGAGGACGATGATATTGATCATGGCGCCGACAAGGGCGAAGCGTTACAATGACAGCGTGAAGACGCACTGGGGACTTTACGCTCTGGCGACCGTAGCCGTTCTGCTTTCGCTGGGTGCGCGGCATACCGTCTCGCCACCTTCGGCGCGCTCGTTTCTGGAATCCGACCGGATAACGATTGGCACCACCCCCGGCATGCCACCCGGATGGAAGAAGCTGGAACTGGCAGCTGCGCACCCTATCTCCAACCTGCCAGGCACGCCGCCGGACAGTTCAATCCCGCCGGAGTTTGTCGCAGCGCCTCCATTCTCGCGTCAGCCCCAGGACCCTGCCATGTCTTATGCGCCACCAACAGCCCAGTCTTCCCGGTCCGCGAACCAACAGGGCGGCCTGTCTTTCGGCAGTCCCAACAAGCCAGACCTTCCGCTTGTCGTCAGCCCCCTGGAACCCGCCGGATGGCTCATGGACAACATTCGTGAATTGGACGCCTCCCGGCCCAAGGTCACGAAGGATTCGAGCCGCGCTTCAAGCGACGGCCTGTTCCCTATGCTAACGCCAGGAACGGAACAGGGGACGGAGAACGCGCTGGACTGGCAGATGCCAGACTCCGGGGTCAAAAATGACGTATTTGCCCCTCGCAAGCCCACGAAATCCTCACGCGGCATACGGAATCTCTGACGCCGCCGTCTTCTCACGCCCCGTCGAATGCGTGCGGCGGGGGCCACATGCCCACCGCCATTCCAGCCGGCCTCAGTTGATCAGCCGGGAAGAACGCGGGCCGCGCTCAATCGCGCCGATGACCAACGCGGGGCGCTTCCAGTCCTTCAGGATCGAGAGCGCCTCGCCGGCATCGCTGCGACGGACGATCACGACAAATCCTATGCCCATGTTGAAGACGCGGTACATCTCGTCGCGATCCACGCGCCCGCGCTCCCCGAGAAAGCGAAACACCGGCGGCACGTCCCACGCCGACCGATCAATGACCGCGCACATCCCTTCCGGAAGAACCCGCGGCACGTTGTCGTAGAAACCGCCGCCTGTGATGTGAGCCATTCCCTGCACCTTCACCCGTTTCATGAGACGCGTGACTGGTTCAAGGTAACTGTCATGGACAGCGAGCAATGCGTTGGCCACGCTAACCTTCGTCCCAGGAAACCGGTCGGTCACCTTGAGGCCCGCCTGATCGAAGACTATCTTGCGCGCCAGCGAGAAGCCGTTGGTCTGAAGCCCCGATGAGCCAACCCCTATCAGGACGTCTCCGGGCCGGATCCCGCGGCCGGCCACCACCTCGCTGCGCTTCACCGCGCCAACAATCGTTCCCACCAAGTCGTATTCCCCGACCGGGTACAGGCCGGGCATCTCCGCCGTCTCCCCGCCCAGGAGCGCGCATCCGTTTTCCTTGCACGCCTTGCACAGTCCCTCGACAATCTGCCGGAAGACATCTCCTTCAAAGCGGGAGGTCCCGACATAGTCGAGAAAGAACAGCGGCTTCGCGCCCTGGACAAGGATGTCGTTGACGCAGTGGTTGACGAGGCATTGCCCCACAGTGTCGTGCCGGCCGGCGAGGTTCGCCACTTTGAGCTTGGTGCCAACGCCATCGGTGCTGGCCACCAGCACCGTGCCTCGTCCCGGCGATGCAAACATGCCGCCAAAGAGTCCGATTTCGCTCAACACGCCGGGAACCGCCGTACCCTTCACCATTTTCTTGATCGCCGCTATGCCGCCCATCTTGGCGTCAATGTCCACACCCGCGGCTGCATAAGCCGATGAACCGCTCTTGCGCACGTTCTTTCGCATGATTCTTACCTCGCCCTTCTACAGCCCAACTGCCTTGAAAGTCCGGTTAACATCCCGAAAATGAACCTTGATGTCGAACACACGGTTCAGGTCCGCATCCGTCACGCGAGCCGCGATTTCCGGATCGGCAGCCAGCATGGCCCGGAAGTCCGTGCCTTCATCCCATGACCGCATGGCATGGCGCTGAACCAACCGATACGCCTGCTCGCGGCTGAACCCGCAGTCGGTGAGCATAAGCAGCACCTGCTGGGAGAAGATGAGGCCGCGTGTCAGGTTCAGATTCTCCACCATGCGTTTCGGGTACACGCGAAGGTTGCGTACCAGTTTCTCCAGGGACACGAGCATGTGATCCAGTGCGATCGTGCTGTCTGGCATGATGATACGCTCGACCGACGAGTGCGAGATGTCACGTTCGTGCCACAGGGCAACATTCTCCATCGCCGCCACCGCATTGCCCCTGACCAGGCGCGCAAGCCCGCAGAGTTTCTCGCCTGTGATCGGGTTCTTCTTGTGCGGCATCGCAGAGGAGCCTTTCTGCTCTGCGCCGAAGAACTCCTCCACCTCCCGCACTTCCGTCCGCTGCAGGTGCCGGAATTCCTGCGCCCAGCGTTCGACCGAAGCCGCCACCAGGGCCAATGCACTCATGTACTCGGCATGCCGATCCCTCTGAAGGACCTGCGTCGAGATGGCCGCAGGCCGCAACCCCAGCTTACGGCAGACATGGGCCTCCACCGACGGGTCCAAATGCGCGTGCGTGCCGACTGCCCCGGAAAGCTGGCCGACGGCCACGACTGCACGGGCCGCTTCGAGGCGTTTCAGCGCGCGGCCAAACTCGTCGTACATGAGAGCCATCTTGAGACCGAACGTGATTGGTTCCGCGTGGATGCCATGGGTCCGTCCGATCATGGGCGTGAACTTGTAGCGCCGCGCCTTCTGCGCTGCCGCCCTGCGGACCGCCTTCACATCGGCAATAAGGATATCCGCAGCCTGCACCATCTGAACCGCCAAGCTGGTGTCCAGAACGTCGGAGCTGGTCAGCCCGCGGTGAATAAACCGCGCGGAAGGCCCCACATTCTCCGACACGTTGGTGAGGAAAGCGATGACGTCATGGTTCACCTTTGCCTCAATCTTGTTGATCCGCTTAACGCTAAACTTCGCCCGTTTCCGGATACGGGCCATGTCTGCGGCCGGAACCATGCCGAGTTTCTGCATGGCTTCACAGGCCAGGATTTCGATCTTCAGCCAGATCGCAAACTTGTTCTCTTCCGCCCAGATGCCGCCGATCAGGGGCCTGGTATAACGCGCTATCATGCTTGTGCTCCTCCTGTCGTATTCTGCGTCAATCGGCGGAATTGTATCGGGCCGATGGCACTGGCGCCAGCGCAAAGCGTGACGGGACGGCCATTCGGATAATGGGCGAACCGCGGATGGCATGCTCATGTCGCGGCATTGGCTGCACCCACGACTAAGGACACGCAACCGTAAGTACTGTGCCGCAACCTCGGCTCGTCCTTGTACTCGATTGTCTGGCAGGTGGGAAACTAGTTCGAGTACGGGGACGGCCGTCGGTTTCGCGCCAGCCTCAATACTCAAGCGTGAAACAACGCTTCATGTTCTCACCTCCGATGACAGGGCAGCAGGCTTCTGTTCTTCGCTCAACTCACATGACAAACTTTTTACACTCCCGATACCTCTGAATGACACACCCGGCGGCCATCTGTGGTGGAATACTGGTGCAGAAGGACAAACAACAAGCGCCGCCATAGCGGCAAGGAGTCAGTCATGAACCGTACGTCAAACAAAGAAACGTGGATCTGCCAATGCATCGGCGCCATCCTGTGTGTGGCGGCAACCGCCATGGGGCTACTCGCTGTCACTGCATTCGGCGCAGCTGAGACTGCCGGCAAGCTCGTCTGCCGCATCGAACTCGACCGCGAGGTTCTTCCGGCGGAAGCCACCCAGACTGCTATCTTAAAACTCTCGGTTGAGGCGCCGCGGGTTTCGGCTAAAACCAGACCGCCAGTCAACCTGTCTGTCGTCCTGGACCACTCGGGTTCCATGTCCGGCGAAAAGATTGAGCGGGCAAAAGACGCGGCCATAGAGGCCCTCCGGCGGCTCGGGTCCGCCGACATTTTCTCGCTGGTCATGTACGACCACAACGTGGAAACCGTTGTTCCGGCCCAGAGCGCCGCGAACACAGAGTGGATCGAGGGACGGATCCGCCGGATACAGGCAGGCGGCAACACTGCACTGTTCGGAGGCGTCAGCCAGGGTGCGTCGGAGGTGCGCAAGCATATGACCGAGCGCTACATACATCGGATAATTCTCCTGTCGGACGGGTTGGCCAATGTTGGCCCCAGCAGTCCAGAGGAACTGGGCCGGCTCGGCAGCGGGCTGATCAAGGAGGGAATCGCGGTCACCACCGTCGGAGTCGGAACCGACTACAACGAGGATCTTATGACCCGCCTCTCGCAGAACAGCGACGGCAACGCCTACTTCGTGAAAGAGAGCCGGGATCTGCCGGGCATTTTCGCCAAGGAACTGGGCGATGTGCTGAACGTGGCAGCCAAGAAGATCCAAATCGTGATCGAATTCGACGGGGACGTGATCCCGGTGGAAATCATAGGCAGAGAAGGACGAATACGCGGCCGCACGGTGGAGATCTCGCTCAACCAGTTGTACGGCGGTCTGGAGAAGTTCGCGCTTGTCAAGGTAAGCGTGCCGGCCGGCAAGTCAGGAACAAGCCGGGATATCGCTGTGGCGCGAGTACAGTACGAAAATTCCTTGGATAACTCCGAAGCGACGGCTGGCGCCAGGGTGAGCGCCCGATTCAGTTCGGACAGCCGCGAGGTGGCAAGCTCCGTCAACGCCACCGTCCAGCGCCACTACGTGTACAACCTGAACGCCATGGCGCAGGACGAAGCCATCGCGAAAGCCGACCAGGGCAATATGAAGGAGGCGACCTTGGCCCTGCGCGAATCCGCCCGGCAATTGAAAGAGGCCGCCGTTGCGCTGAAGGACTCCTCGCTGAAGGGGCGCGCCGAGGAAGTGGAGGCACAGGCCGCCAAACTGGAACGCGAAGGCATGTCCACCTCGTCGCGGAAGACGCTTCGCACGGACAGCTACCAGTTCAAGAACCAGCAGATCGCGTATTGAGGACGCTGCGTTGGTGTATCTGCGCCGGCGGGTACTGAGGCCGGGACTTTGGGCTAACTCTGATCCTCGGCCAGGAAAGGCAGCACTCCTTTGGCGAACTCATGTGCGTCCTGTGTTTACGGCTCGCTCGGAGAGCTCGCCCTACCTTGGGA
>CAZWPN010000109.1:0-11816 GCA_964635275.1 uncultured Victivallales bacterium
TGGGGCGACGCCTCCGGCGGAGCCGCTGCCGCAAAGGTGTCCGCAATGGGTCGCGCCTGGAGTACCGCCCTTGGGCGAGGATTTAGGTGGAGCTGCCTCGCCGTAGCTGGACAAATCCAAGGCCTCTGTTATCATCACCATTAACTCATGAAGGACAAGCCAATCAATCGGGATGCCGATCCGGCTCCGACAGGGGCGCTGCTAGACGGCATCGAAGGACCTGCGGACCTGCAAAGGCTGAGGCCCGAAGACCTGCCAGCACTCGCCGCCGAGATCCGGGAACGCATTCTGGATGCAGTTTCGCGCAACGGCGGACATCTCGCATCCAACCTCGGGGTCGTCGAACTGACCATCGCAATGCTCAGGGTGTTCAATCCGCCAACCGACAAACTCATCTGGGATGTGAGCCATCAGGCTTATGCCTTCAAGCTGCTCACCGGCCGCCGCGATCGGTTTGGCTCCATCCGCCAGACCGATGGACTCTCGGGGTTTCTCAAGCGGGAGGAAAGCGACTGTGACGCCTTCGGCGCAGGACACTCCGGCACCGCCCTCTCGGCTGCACTGGGGATGGCGGTGTCACGCGACCTCCGTGGATCGGGCGAGCATGTCATCGCCATCATCGGCGATGCCGCAGTTGGCAACGGGATATCGCTCGAGGCCTTCAACAACATCATTCACGCCACGGGCCGAATCATCGTCATCCTCAACGACAACGAAATGTCCATCTCGGCAAACGTGGGTTCGCTGTCACGGCACCTCGGCAAACTGCTGGTCAACCCGCGATACAACCGGTGGAAGCGTTCGGTGGAACGAAGCGTGGCAAGCCGGTTGCGTATGCCATGGCTGCGACGGCTTTACTTCCGCGCGGAGGAAACCCTGAAGAGTTTCTTCCTTCGCAACATTATGTTCGAGGAATTCGGCCTCCGGTACGTGGGGCCCATTGACGGGCACGACTTCCAACGGCTTAACGATGCCATGACCATCGCCCGCGAGTCCGACCAACCCATTCTCCTTCACGTCTCGACGACCAAGGGCAAGGGGTTCCGGCCCGCGGAGGAGCGACCGGAGCATTGGCACTCCTCCGCCCCATTCGATCGGGGCACCAACCTCCCGCTCACCACCGACACGCGCCCCACCTACTCCGCTGTCTTCGGGAAAACCCTGGAGCTTCTGGCTGAGAAGGATAACCGGATCGTGGCCATCACGGCTGCCATGGCAGCAGGAACCGGGCTCACTTCCTTTGCCCGTCGATTCCCAAATCGCTTCTTCGACGTCGGCATCTCCGAAGAACATGCCGCCGTCTTCGCCGCCGGTGTGGCCGCCAGCGGACACATTCCAGTGTTTGCGGTCTATTCCACATTTGCCCAGCGCATCGTGGACTGCGTCATACACGACATCTGCCTGCAGAACCTTCCTGTGGTGCTTTGCCTCGACCGGGCCGGCCTGGTAGGTGACGACGGTCCCACCCACCACGGCGTGTTCGACATAGCCCTTTTCCGCCCCATTCCTAACCTGATAATCATGCAACCCCGCGACGAAATTGAGTTGGCTGATATGCTGTGCACCGCCATCGCATCAGGCAAACCGTGCGTTATCCGCTACCCACGCGGCCGGGGCACTGGAGCCACATTGCCCGCATCGCCAACTCCGCTGACCATCGGCAAGGCGTCCGTTATCAAGACTGGCGAAACGGTGCAGATATGGGCGCTTGGCGACATGATCCCCGTTGCAGTTCAGGCATCCGCCCTTCTTGAAAGCCAAGGTGTGTCTGCCGGCGTTGTAAACGCCCGGTTCGTCCGCCCCCTTGACGCCAACCTCCTTTCCTGCCACGCGCAGACGGCACGGGCCGTGGTCACAATCGAAAATGGCGTCCGTTCCGGCGGTTTCGGCGCAGGCGTGGAAGCCTTTCTCCGCGAGCATGAATTCGCCGGCACCTGCTTGACATTTGGCTGGCCCGACGCCTTCATTCCGCAGGGCTCCCCATCAGTTTTCATGAACCGCCACGGACTGACGGTTGAGGCCATCGCCAGCGCAGTGTTGTCCCGGCTGAATCCCGCCGGCGCCGCCGCCATTTCCACCATCAAAGAGCCTGGAGAGAAGAAATAATGCCAGCCATACAGGGAGTCGATCTGCTACAGCGCCTCATCGAGACACCGAGTCCCTCGGGGTTCGAAGCGGCTATTCAGAGCGTTGTTCGCGAGGCGTTCGCATCGTCGTGCGACACATGCCGCACAGACGTAAACGGTAACGTCATCGGGGTTTTGAACCCTGACTCAACCTGCCGCCTTATGATTTCGGCGCACTGCGATGAAATAGGGCTGATGGTCATGCACATTGATGAGCGTGGTTTCCTTTCGGTCGCGGCGATTGGCGGTGTTGATCCCGCCGTTCTCACCGGCCAGCGGGTGCGAGTGCACGGCTCTGGCGGTCACATTCCGGGGGTCATCGGCCGCAAACCCGTTCACCACATGGAGACAGATGAACGCGGCAAGCCGGCCCGCTTGCAGGACCTATGGATTGACATCGGGGCTGCAGACGGCGCGGCGGCCAGACGCCGCGTTGCGGTCGGCGACTATGTCACCGTTGACTCCGCAATGACACTGCTCGACGGCGACCGCGCCGTCGGCCGCGGATTCGACAATCGCATCGGACTCTTCACACTCATCAGAACGATGGCCATCCTGCGTACGAAGCGGCCGCGCATCGGCGTCTACGCTGTCAGCTCAACCCAGGAGGAACTGGGTTGCCGGGGCGCACAGGGCGCCGTCTTCGGTATTGACCCTCATATCGGGATTGCCATTGACGTCGGACACGCGTCTGACTACCCGGGTGGCGATCCCCGTCGGGCTGGTGAATGTCTGCTCGGCAAGGGCGTGATGGTCTACAGTGGACCCAACCTGCACCCGGAAATCACGAGACAACTCAAAGCGGTCGCCACGCTGAAACGAATTCCAATCCAAAACGCTGCCGACTCCGGCCCCACCCCAACCGAGGCACGCGTGATCCAGACGTCAAGGGCGGGTGTGCCGACCGGACTGGTCAAGATCCCACTGCGCTACATGCATACGCCGTGCGAGACAATCGCACTCAGCGACGTGAACGCGGCGATCCGTTTGCTGGCGGCCTTCATCGGGCAATTGAGCCCCGATAATCCCCTCGCATCGGAGTAGATTCGTACCGCCTCAGCCAGCCTTGGCCGGTATCCCGGCCAGATACCGGGACACGCTGCCCGCCAACCGTGTTCCGTCAAGGATGGCTCGCACCACAAGCGAGGCGCCCTGCGTCATGTCACCAGCCACAAATGTTCCAGCGTGGTTCGTCATCCCATTGGCGTCACGCCAGATGAATCCCTTCGCATCCATTCGAATGCCCAACTGCTCCACCAAATGATTGCGGCCTGGACCGACAAAACCCATGGACAAGAGGACAAGGTCGGCATCGACGATAAACTCAGACCCAGGCTTCTCCACCGGTGCCGGCCGTCCTCCGCCCTCAGGCTGCACCCACTCTACTTCGGCACAACGCACCTTCCGCACGTGTCCACCGGTTCCGATGAACTCCTTCGTCGTCACGCACCAGCGACGCGCGCCGCCTTCCTTGTGACTGCTGGACTCCCGAAGCATGTTCGGCCACATCGGCCACGGCGTCTCAGCCCCACGCTGGAGCGGCGGTTTGGGCAGGATCTCAATCTGCAAGACTTGCTTCGCGCCCTGTCGTAATGACGTACCAAGACAATCCGACCCCGTGTCGCCGCCCCCGATGACCAACACATTGCAGCCGTCTGCCCTGATCTCGGCATCCGGATTGACTGCTTCGCCCCCAAGTCGCATGTTCTGCTGCACCAGGAAAGGCATTGCAAAGTGAATGCCTTTCAGATCACGACCCGGCACCTTGAGATCCCTCGGTTCGCGCGCGCCGCCTGTCAGAATCACCGCATCGAAACGCGCCGAAAGAAACCGGTATGACACATCGCGCCCGATCTCCACGCCGCATTCGAAGACAATCCCCTCGTCCTGCATCAACTGGACTCTGCGATCAACAATCCCCTTCTCCAGCTTGAACTCGGGAATGCCGTATCGCAAGATCCCGCCCGGCTTGGCCATGTTCTCGTAGACCACGACCGAATACCCTAAACGGTTCAGATGATGGGCGCTGGCCAACCCGGCCGGCCCGGACCCGACAACAGCCACCCGGTGATCGCGCCGCACGGAGGGCGGCGTCGGCCGGAGCAGCCCAAGTTCAAACGCCTTTTCTGCCACAGTCAACTCGATCTGCCGAATCGTCACCGGATCATCGTTGATCCCGAGGACGCATGAACCCTCGCACGGCGCAGGACATATCCGGCCGGTGAACTCCGGAAAGCAGTTGGTTGTCAGCAGGATATCAAGCGCGGACTGCCACCGCCCCTTGCATACATGCTCATTCATCTCTGGTATCACGTTCTGGAGCGGACAGCCGCAACCGTGGCAGAATGGCGTCCCGCATTCCATGCAACGGGCGGACTGCTCCAGGATCTCGTTGTCGGCGAGGCGCACCTCCACCGCACGGTAGTCCTGCACCCTCTCCGCCCTCGCCCGGTATCCGGGATCCTTCCGCGGAATGTCAATGAAGCCACGCTCATTAGTCATTCAGCACCTCTTGACGTTCTGTGGCCAGGTCCTCACGGAGCATCTGCCCCAATACACGCCTGTACTCCATCGGGAACACCTTGACGAAGCGCGTCACGGACGCCTCCCAATCCGCAAGGATCGCCTTGCCCTTCGCGCTGTCTGTATAGCGCACGTGCCGCTCAATAAGACGCCGGACCTCCGCCGCATCCACCGCTGAGTTCACCATCTCGATGTCCACCATCTCCAGGTTACAGTGCGCATCGAACATCCCCGTCTCATCGTACACGTAGGCAATCCCGCCGCTCATCCCGGCGCCAAAGTTGACGCCAACCGACCCCAGCACCACTACACGACCACCGGTCATGTACTCGCAACCGTGATCGCCAATGCCCTCGACCACGGCATGCGCACCGCTGTTGCGAATGGCAAAACGTTCGCCTGCCCGCCCGTTGATATAAACCTGCCCGGACGTCGCACCATACAGGATGACATTCCCGGCGATGAAGTTCTCCTCGGCCCGGTACGTGGCCTCACGGTATGGCCGGACAATAACCTTGGCGCCAGAGAGCCCCTTGGCCACGTAATCGTTGGCCTCGCCCGTCAGGATCAGCGTCATGCCGCGTGAACAGAAAGCGCCGAAGCTCTGCCCGGCCGCGCCGGCAAAGGACAGAGTAATCGTATCATCAGGAAGCCCGACGCTGCCGTACTTCCGGGCAATACGGCTAGAAATTATCGTCCCCACCGTCCTGTGGATGTTGCGGATAGGCATTTCCACCGTCACGCTGCCGCCACCATCAATCGCTTTCTGGACCTTCGGAAGAATCTTCCTATCAAGCGCACTCTCCAAACCATGCTCCTGGCGGGTCGTACACCGCCGCTCTTCGGGCGTCGATGGAGGCTGGTAAAATATCTTCGAGAAATCCAAACCGCGCGCCTTCCAGAAACTTACGGCGTGGCTCGTGTCCAAAACGTCGGAGCGTCCGATCATATCGTCAATACGTCGGAATCCGAGCTGCGCCATGCACTCGCGGACCTCCTCGGCAATCATGGTGAAGAAATTCACCACGAATTCCGGCTTCCCGCTGTAGCGCTTCCTCAATTCCGGATCCTGCGTTGCCACACCGACCGGACATGTGTTGTTGTGGCATTTCCGCATCATTACGCAGCCGCAAACAACCAAGGCAGTCGTGGCAAACCCGAACTCCTCGGCGCCAAGCAGCGCCGCCACGACAACGTCCCGACCCGTTTTGATCTGTCCGTCCGTCTGCAGCCGTACACGGCTTCTCAGCCCGTTGAGCACCAAGGTCTGCTGAGCTTCGGCCAACCCCAACTCCCAGGGCGCCCCCGCATGCTTGATGGAAGACAAGGGCGACGCCCCTGTCCCTCCGTCGTAGCCACTGATCAAGATCATGTCGGCATGCCCCTTGGCCACACCCGCCGCCACGGTACCGACCCCCACCTCTGACACCAGCTTCACGGAGACGCGCGCCTCGTCGTTGGCATTCTTCAAATCGTAGATCAACTGCGCAATGTCCTCGATCGAGTAGATGTCGTGGTGCGGCGGCGGCGAAATAAGGGTCACGCCGGGTGTCGAGTTCCGCGTCTGCGCAATTTCTTTGTTGACCTTGTGCCCCGGAAGCTGTCCACCCTCCCCGGGCTTTGCGCCCTGGGCTATCTTGATCTGCAGGTCACGGGCGTGCACCAAATAGTCTGCCGTGACCCCGAATCGCCCGCTGGCCACCTGCTTGACGGCGCTGCACCGGTTCGCGCCATCGGGACCAGTCACGTACCGGTCTGGATCCTCACCGCCTTCACCACTGTTGCTCATCGCGTTAAGCCGGTTCATGGCGATCGCGAGTGTCTCGTGCGCCTCGCGGCTGATTGAACCAAAGGACATGGCCCCGGTGACAAAGCGCTTCACGATGTCCGACACCGGCTCCACTTCTTCCAATGGCACAGGCTCCGCCGCCTGCTTGAACGAGAACAGCCCCCGCAATGTGCTCTGCTTCTCGCTCTGGTCGTTGATAAGCGAGGCATAACGACGGTATAAAGCGCGGTTTCCGGTGCGCGTCGCCTGCTGCAGTAAACTGATGGTGTCCGGCGTCCACAGGTGCCGCTCCCCGTCATGGCGGAATCGATATTGACCGCCGCTGGCAAGCACATCCGGCTGAGCCTCATCCGCCGACTTCGCATCACGGTAACGCGCCATCGCCTCCGCCGCAATCTCATCCAGCCCAAGTCCTTCCACCCGCGATGCGGTCCCCTCAAAGTACCTGTCCACCACGGAGCGGTTGATCCCAACAACCTCGAACACCTGAGCATTCCGGTAACTCCGGAGCGTCGAGATGCCCATCTTTGACATCACTTTCAGGAGTCCCTTGCACAATGCCTTGATGTAGTTCTCGACGGCCTTGGAAACGCCAACATTGACGCTGAGATCCCCTTTCAACGCCAGGTCCGCCACCGTCTCATACGCCAGGTACGGATTGATCGCAGACGCGCCATAGCCCAGAAGCAGCGCAATGTGCATTACTTCGCGCGCCTCCGCAGTCTCCACCACAATGCCCGCACTCGTCCTGAGGCCCCGACTCAGAAGATGCTGGTTGACCGCTGAAACCGCCAGGAGTGCTGGAATCGGAGCCCGGCCCTCCGGGAGATCACGATCGCTCAGGACGAGGATCCTCATTCCCCTGCCGATGGCCTGTTCCGCCTGCTGGCACAACTGGCTAAGCCCCGCCTCGAGGGCCGCGCCATCGCCCGGCATGGCAAATCCCATCTGCAGCGTCTCGCTGGGAAAGTCCCCCAGTTTCAGGTCACGGATCGCTTCCAGATCATCGTTGGACAGAATAGGGTGCCGCATCTTGAGCAGCCGCGCATGCTGTGGCACCTCCGACAGTATCTTGTCCGTGTTCCCGAGAAACGTCATCAACGACATCACCAATTCTTCGCGAATAGGATCAATCGGCGGGTTTGTAACCTGCGCAAACAGTTGCTTGAAATACCAGTACAGGAGCTGCGGCTTCTCCGAAAGAACGGCCAGCGGCTGGTCCGACCCCATTGATCCGGTCGGCTCATTCGCCTTGGCAGCCATGCTCTCGAGTATGATCTGGGTATCCTCGCGCGTGTAGCCAAAGAGCTTCTGCCGCCGTACCAAGGTTGCTGTATCCGGCACCAAGGGCGCTACCGAATGGAAGAAGCCGTGAACGTCAATCCTGTTTTCCTCCACCCACCGGCGGTAGGGCTGGCGCCGTGCAAGCTGCATCTTGATCTCGAAATCCTTTAGCAGCCGCTTCTGCTCAAGGTCGACGAGCACCATCTGGCCCGGGCGCAACGCCCCCTTTTCCACCACGTCTGCTGCGGGAAGATCCAGAACGCCGGCTTCCGAGGCAAACACCATGAACCCGTCACGCATCAGGGTGTAGCGCGCAGGGCGAAGCCCGTTGCGGTCCAACATTGCCCCGACCACCCGACCGTCGGTAAACGCAACGGCAGCCGGACCGTCCCAAGGCTCCATCAGGCCTGCATGATACTCGAAGAACCCACGAAGGTCAGGGCCCATCGGGTACTTGGTACCCCAAGCCTGGGGAATGAGCATCATCATGGAGTGCTGAACAGAACGCCCCGAGAGCGAGAGCAGTTCCAGAACATTGTCGAGGCACGCCGAGTCGCTACCCCCTGCCTCCACCACCGGCACCACCTTGCGAATATCCTCACCGAAAAGCGGCGACTCGAGGTTGTTCTCCCGGGCTTTCATCCAGTTCAGGTTCCCGCGCAGAGTGTTGATTTCTCCGTTGTGCGCAAGTATCCGGAACGGCTGGGCCAGCGACCACGAAGGAAATGTGTTCGTGCTGTAGCGCTGATGCACGACCGCAACGGCGCTCTCCAGGCGCGGATTGCTGAGGTCCGCATAGAACTTAGGCACCTGGGTGGCCGTCATCAGCCCCTTGTACACAATCGTGCGCCCCGAAAGGCTCGGAACGTACAGCAGGTCCTTCGGTCCGAGGTGCGGAGCTGCACGCAGCTCCACCTGCCGGCGCACGATCAAGAGCGCCCGCTCCAGCGCCGCACCGCTCAGGCTGGAGCCGGCCAGGAAGCACTGCTCGATAACCGGCATCTCGTCGCGCGCCTTACGCCCAAGCACGCTGCCGTCCACCGGAACCTCGCGCCACCCCAGACACTGAAGTCCCTCCTCTTCGGCCACCTCCGCCAACAGACGGCGGCAGGTATTCCGGACCGAACGGGATTGGGGCATGAAGAACATTCCGATTCCGTACTTTCCGGCCGGAGGCAGCTCAATACTGAGGCCCTCGCACTCCGCCCGGAAAAAGGGATCGTGGATCTGGAGGAGGAGGCCCGCGCCATCCCCCGTGTTCTCATCGGCGCCCGTGGCGCCGCGATGAATCAGATTCTTGAGCACCTCGATGCCGCGGGACACGATTTCATGCGAGGTCGCGCCGTTGACGTTTACGACGAAACCAACGCCGCACGCATCATGCTCGTTTCGCGGATCATACAAACCTTGAGCTGGAAACATATTGCCGCTCCTGCGTTCTCTCGACTTTCCGGACCACGACCGGCCCGCGTTACCCCATCCTCGATGTGCAGATAGCAGCAGGCGCCCCGATAGTACCGTCGGGGCGCCTGCTCAGCAAAACCTTTTCACGGCGCCCATGAGCGCCGGACCTCCCAACACTACATCATGAACATCATCTGTGCGTATGAGGGAAGCGGCCAGCGGTTGTCCGGCGTCACCGATTCCAGCTCGTCGACGGCCTTGCGCAGCTCCGTCATTCCATCCAACATCGCCGATGCCGAATGCTTGTCAGCCGCCTTCTCCAACTTCGCAATCGCAGCGTACATGGCCTCGGCATGCTTGGTAATGCTGACCAAAACCTTCCTTGCGCCCCCCATAGCCCCGCCACCCGAGCCCTTGACTGCCTTGATCGCATCCGCCAGCTCCTTCTGGTAGCCCACGACAGCCGGGGCTATCATCGTCTTGGCGATTGTCAGCGCGCAGCGCGCCTCCACCGTCACGGTAAGGTGGTAGGAGTGCATATAGACTTCATACCGCGACTTCAGTTCCCGCTCCGACAGAACGTTAAAGCGTGTGAACAATGCCACGCTCCGTGGATCGATGATAGCCTTCAATGCCTCCGGCGTCTTCATGAGATTCGGCAGGCCGCGGCGAGCCGCCTCGGCGCGCCACTCGGCGCTGTAGTTATCGCCATCGAACAGGATCCGCTTGTGCTTGCGCACGATACCCTGCAACAAAACCTGGAGGGTCTCGTTGAAATCCTTGCCTGCGGCCACGGCCTTCTCCAGCGGCGCGCATATCTCGTCCAGCGCTTCCGCCATAATGGTGTTCAAGACCACGTTGGAACCCGAACAACTCTGGCTGGCACCGACCGCCCGGAACTCGAACTTGTTGCCCGTAAAAGCCATCGGCGAGGTCCGGTTACGATCGGTCGCATCCCGCGGCAACTGCGGCAGCGATGACAGGCCGATCTTGATCATTCCGCTCTTCTTCGACTCCTTGGGC
This sequence comes from uncultured Victivallales bacterium, assembly GCA_964635275.1. Classification (GTDB taxonomy): domain Bacteria; phylum Verrucomicrobiota; class Kiritimatiellia; order UBA8416; family CAZWPN01; genus CAZWPN01. The sequence goes on from CAZWPN010000109.1 coordinate 10,150, forward strand.
GACCCCTTCTCCAACTGCTCAAACACATCGCGAAGCTGCTCGCCCAGGAAGATGGACAGGATCGCCGGCGGCGCCTCGTTTGCGCCCAGACGGTGATCGTTGTTCGCTGTCGCCACGGAGGCTCGCAAGAGCGCCGCATGCGTATCAACAGCCTTCATCAGGGCGCAGACTACGGTCAGGAACTTCGCGTTCTCATGAGGATTGTCGCCGGGGGACAGCCAGTTCTTGCCGTCCGGTCCGCCAATGGACCAGTTGTTGTGCTTGCCCGAGCCATTGACGCCTGCAAACGGCTTCTCGTGCAACAGGCAGGCCAGACCATGCTTGTCCGCAACGGTCTTCAACACATCCATCACAACCATGTTGTGGTCAATCGCCAGATTCTGCTCCTCAAAGATCGGCGCAATCTCGAACTGGGCAGGGCTCACCTCGTTGTGACGCGTGCGGGCAGGAATGCCCACCCGCCACAGCTCGCGATCAACCTCGCCCATGAACGCCACGATGCGCGGCTTGATCGCACCGAAATAGTGGTCTTCCATCTGCTGGTGCTTCGCCGGCGTGCGCCCAAACAGCGTCCGGCCAGTCTGGATCAGGTCCAGACGCTTCTCGTAGTACTTCTTGTCAACAAGGAAGTACTCCTGCTCGGCGCCCAGTGTGGCATAGCAGCGGCCGTCCGATTTCACGCCAAACAGCTTCGCCAGACGCACGAGCTGGGCAGTAAGCGCATGAACGGAACGCAGAAGAGGCGTCTTCTTGTCCAGCGCATCTCCGTGGTAGCTGCAGAACACGGTCGGAATGCAGAGGGTATTGCCATTGCGGCCTTCCTTGATAAACGCCGGACTGGTCGGATCCCATGCCGTATAGCCACGCGCCTCAAATGTGGCCCTCAGCCCACCTGAAGGGAAGCTCGACGCATCCGGTTCGCCCTGAACAAGCTCTTTTCCTGAGAAGGCCGCTATGGCGCCACCTTCGCCATCCGGCATCAGAAACGCTTCATGCTTCTCGGCCGTTGTACCCGTCAGCGGCTGAAACCAGTGCGTGAAGTGGGTCGCCCCCTTCTCCAACGCCCATGTCTTCATGGCATCGGCCATCTCGTCCGCTATGTTGGGGTCGAGCGTGTTTGCCTGGAGGATCGTCTTCGCCAACGATTCATACGCCCTCTCGGAGAGATAGTTGCGCATCGTCTTGATGCTAAAGACATTCTCGCCGAACAACTCAACGACGCTCTTCGTCCCGCCGCCGACCATCTTTTCTGGCATCCGATTCATTCTTATTCCCCTCTCTGCCACCCGCTGCGATGGCAACTGTTATTCCGTGACATGCGTCTCTCCCATCGCATGTAGCGTGCCAACAAGCCGAAAGCGCAAGAAACAGTCTGTTGACGCGTAAAATGCGCCATCCCCGCTCCATAATGCAAGCTAAACCCGCCGCAAATAGCTACATGTTTGTAGCTCCAATTCTGAACTTATTTCATAATTGTAACATCGGGCGTCCCTCGTTACTCCAGCGACGAGATTGCTCAATACGCAGAGACAGGAAGTCAGGGAGAGGGCGGATGACTTCGCTCAGAGACTGCAAATCTCTGTTGATGGACTGCGCGGCTTCTGCTAGTCTCGCTTGGCTGTCGCCAGTCGCTAGTGAGCCAGCAAAAGGGGTGTCCATGTGCGGTA
>CAZWPN010000110.1:0-5867 GCA_964635275.1 uncultured Victivallales bacterium
GTTTCGAAGGGACGCACGGAAACGGAATGCCGGAACCGTCTCCAGGGTGGCACCTCCCGGTTCGTGAATCCTCATGGAACATTCGTGCTTTCAGGCTTAGAGGGGGAGGCTTCGGCGCCGGGGGCGATAAGCAGAAACAGCAGATGCGCACGTCGGATCGCGCCGCCTATTTCGGCGGCGGTGGAGACAACCGTGCGGAAGGCGCGAAGACCGTGGGTTTGCGCTGCGTGCGGACGGCCCCGTAGTAGTGCGGAGCACACTGCGGGGTAGGAAATCGACAGCTATCGATTGCAGTCGAGTGAAGGGACGGAGAAATGCCATGACGAAGAATAAGTCGGCCCGCCGTTTGACGCTTGCAGTCACAGGCGCCGTGTTGCTGGCCGCCTATGCGGTCCGTGCGGATACGCCGCAGATCGGGAATATCGCAGTGGTTCCGCGCGATGCGAAGACGGCACAGGTAAGCTTCGACCTGACCTGGCCCAATGCCGCGCGCCCCGGCGTGCATCACGTGGCGCTGTGGGTGTTCTTCAAGGCGCGCCCCCCGGGCAGCGCGGAGTGGCGGCATCTGCGCCTGGTGGCGGATAAAGTCCTCAACCCGGCCGGCTACGGCCAGACGGGCGGCACGCCGCTCGAATTTGTCGTTCCGGATGGCAAGGACGGTTTTACCGGCATGTTCCTGCGCCGCACCCAGGACGTCAAGGGAACGCTAGTCGCCAGCAACATCATCGCAGTGGTGGAATGGGGAACGAACATTCAACACCCAACACCCAACATCCAACATCCAACGCCGGAGGCCCTGAAACCTGAAACCCGAAACCTGACACCTGAAATCCTGGCGTTCGCCATCGAGATGGCCTACGTCCCCGAAGGGCCCTTTGAAGTGGGGGCTTCCGGCCAGAACCCGAGGAACCGCTTGTTCGCCTACACCGGCAAGGACGTTTCCCGGACCGAGCGCAGTTTCCAGACCGACTACTCCGATTTTGCCGACAACACCCCGCCCTACCGAATCACGGGACCGGGGCCGATACCGACCGGCCGGCAGCCGGGCCGACTCTGGGCGCAGGGTCTCACCCCGGAGAATGGCGGCGAGATCCCGGCCTCCTTTCCCAACGGCTTCGCGGCGTTCTATTGCATGAGGGATGTGATTTCCCAGGGGCAATACGCCGCGTTTCTCAACACGCTGGCGGATGCGCAGGCCAGGGAGCGTTATCACCCTGACGGACACGGCCCCGAGATCACGCGTTCCGGCACCCCCTCCAACTACGTCTATACCGCGACCGCACCGGAGGCGCACTGCGTGTGGCTCTCCTGGGCGGACGGCGCGGCCTACGCGGCGTGGGCGGGATTGCGCCCTATGACGGAACTCGAATACGAGAAGGCCAATCGCTCGGGCAGCGATATCCGCAACATGAATGTCGGAAGTCTCTTCGAGCGGCAGGTCTCCATCGCCAGCGCGGTGGGCCGCACGTTCAAGGGGTCTCATGGCGACGGCGCGCCGGTTCCGCCGGAGGATTGGCCGCCGAACCTGGGCGGTGTCATCTTCCGTGGCGATTTGGACGGATCGCATCATGGCAGTCTGGCGGGCAGGAACAGCGCTCTGAACGTGCAGACGGACCGCAGCCTCCACCCTACCCCCGGCTGGCGTGGGGTGCGGTCGGTGCCGGCCGGCGACACGGGCGTGAAAGCCGACCCGGTTTACCGTGCCGTGACGCGTTCGGTCCAGCGTCTGGCGCGCGCCGCGATGCGCGCCGACGGCGCGCTGGGCGACTGGGATAAGCCTTTGGCTGTGCTGAGCGGCCCGGAAGATCTCTACCCGGAACGCTTTCGTCAGCCCCCGCCCAAGGAGGCGGCCGAAGATGCGCCTTCATGGCTGGGCGACAAGGATCTGGCGGCCAAGGTGTTCCTGGGGCGGGACGGCGATGCGCTCTGCGCGGCATTCGAAGTGTCCGACGACAAGCACTTCAACGCGTACACATCGCAGGACATCGGGCGGGGCGACTGTCTCACGCTCGATCTGTCCACCCCGCAAGGACGATGGCTAATCGGGTTGGCGCTGACCAAGACAGGGGTGGCCTTCCATCAGTGGGAGGGCAGGAACGATGAATTGGCGAAGACCGCCGGTCTGGCCGCTGTGAGGGATGATGCCGCCGGCGTTACCCGCTACGAACTTCGTCTCCCGCTGACCGCCCTCGGCCTGAAACCGGGCGACGATTTTCAATTTGATGCCGTCGTGGCGGACGACGACGATGGTTTCGGCCAGTGCTACTCGGTTCAGTTGGCCAGCGGCAAGTTTGTGCTTACGGAGTAGATCAGAAGAGGAATGAACACTGACTACTGAACACTTCCCCAACAGGAGGCCTCATGGAACTTCACAGGTTCGCCGCTCTCTGTCTGCCTCTTACGGCTCTCTTGACCGTTTCCCGTCCGGCAAAGGCATATGAGTGTTCGCATGCGGAGGTCGAGGAATACCACCAGTTGTCCCTGCGGGTGGAGACGCCGCACACGAAGTGGGCAAAGCCCTACGCCGGGGGCACCACGCGCGTGTTCTACTTCGTCGGGAGCGATAGCGAAGGCATGGAGACACATCCGCGGCACATCGTCGAGATGATGCAGCGCTTCGATGTCGAGGTGACGCCGGCTTACTGGTACAAGTTCTATGTGTACCATTGGCTTGGCGGCATGGCAGGCAATCGGCGCATTCACAACCTGCTGACCGAGAAGCCTTACGACGTGTACGTGTTCCGGGGTGTATCGCCGACGAACCTGCCGATCTGGCCGCTGGGCAATTCGCTGGAAGTCATGAAGAAGGCCGTTGAGGCGGGCGCAGGCATTGTCCTGATCGGCGTCGGCGATAGCAACGGCGTGTTTTCCAACCGGCAAGATTGCGCCGAGTTGCCCGCTTTTCTTGCCGGCTCCGGCGCCACTCGAGCCTTTACATTCGGCAAGGGTCGCGGCGTGTTTGTTGGCGGTCTTCCGCGAATTCCCTACGGCATCGGATGGGAAACAACGTATGACTACCGTCAGGAAGGGCTGGGTCGTGCGCTACTCTGGGCGGCGGGTCGGATGCCGGAAGCGAAGATCGATATTACCGTCCCCCCCACCCTACTACGGGACAACCTGCCAGCCAAGGCCGTGACCGTGGCGATCCAGAACCTCCTGAAGGACGACGTCAAATGGCAGGCGGTGCTGCGCTGTTGGGACGGACAGCACTTGCCTCTCGGCGAAGGTCGCGGCGGCGACCCGATGCGTATCGAGTTGCCCGTGTTGCGCGCCGGCACCTATCATCTTGATGTGATCGCGCGTAGCGATCGCGGCGTGGAGACATGGGCCACTGCCCCGTTCGAGGTGACGGCCCCGCCCAAGGTGCAGGCGATCAACTTGAAAACCGGCTGGGCCGAGATTGGCGGCGCGCTGGCCGGCACAGTCGGCGTCTCCGGCCTCACCGGCCGACAGTCCTTGTGCGTGCGGCTCAAGGACCGCCGCGGGCGCGTCCTGGCACAACAGAACGTAGTGCCAGCGAACGGACGACAGGATGTCCGAACTGCGTCCTTCGAGTTCCCTGTCTCGGAATGGATGCCTATGCTCGTCACGGTGGAAGCTGTGATCCTCGACGGCGACCGCGAGGTGGTCTCGGACTACAGGTTCTTCAACGTAACCAAACGGCATCAAGGCAGGTTCAACTTCGTCCTCTGGGACATCAGCAACGATCAGGCCCTGGTCCCCTACATGGCCGAGAGCATGCAGCGGTACGGCGTGACGGCGATCGTGACCGGCAACCAGCCGATGCCGGCCGCCGCCGCCGCCGAGCTGGCCTGGGTGCCGATGTTCGGCGGGAATCTCAATGCCGGACGCGACCTGACCATAAGCCCGCCGACGGAAGCGCTCTGTTGGTCCACGGGGCGTTTCTCCAACGTTCGCGGCCACGGCGTCTTTCAGTATTCCCTCGGCGACGAAGGCAGTGTATTTGGCGCTGTACCAGGGCCCGGGACGCTGCCCGGCTACCGCCTCTTCCTCAAGGAGATGTACGGGACACTCGCAGCCTTGAATGCGTCCTGGGGAACCGCCTTCACGAGCTTCGACGAAGTGGACCTCTCCGAGAAAGGAGACGGGGACGAGAAGGCGGCGCTCCAGGCGCGGAACTACCCGCGCTGGTACGACCGCCAGGCTTTCCTGCGCTGGAACTTCATGGAGTACGCCAAGCTCCAGCGGCAGGTCCTGCGCCGGATGGATCCCCAGGCCGTAATCGGCTTCGAGGGCAGCGGCGAATTCGCCCGGAGCGGCGATATTGACGCGATCTGCCGCGAGATGGGGTTCTGGGTTCCCTATTGCAGCAGCGCCGACGAGGTGATCCGCTCCCTCGCTCCCAAGGGTATGGTTTACGGTAACTGGTTCGGCTACGACCATACGCCTGAACCGATAATGGCCCGATACTGGCGCATGGTCGTCAACGGCGCCAACAGCGTCTGGTGGTGGATGTGGTCGACCATGGGAGGTTATGAAGGGTTTATCCATACGGACTTGGGAATCCTGCCGATCGCCGAGAAGATGTTGAAGGATACCCAGGTGGTGCGCGACGGGTTGGGCGACCTGCTGATGCAGTGCGAGATGCTGGACGACGGCATCGCCATGCTCTACTCCATGCCCTCGGGCTTCGCCGCCACGCTGCAGGACGGCCCGTCGTACAACGACTACGAGCCGAACCACCGGGCGTGGTTCACCGTGATCCACGACCAGCACCTGCAGTTCCGCTACGTGAGCGACCGTATGCTGACCCGCGGCGAGTTCGTCCCCGACAAGTACAAGGTGCTGGTGCTGGCCCAAGCCCTGGCGCTGAGCGACCAGGAGGCGGAGATCGTCCGGGACTTCGTCCGCCGCGGCGGCACCGTGATCGCCGACCTCAGGCCGGGCGTGTTCGACGGCCACTGCAAGCCGCGCGAACGCGGCGCGCTCGACGATCTTTTCGGCGTCACAGGCCCTGTTCGGCAGAAGGCTCTCCCGGCGGCGATGACCGTGGAACTGCCGAAGGACAAGACGTCGCTGAAGCTCGCGTGGCCGAACGCGATCGTGGACCCCGGCACTCGGCTGGACGGCGGCAAGGCCTTCGGCTCGGCCGGCGAGACGCCCGTCTGGATTGTGCGCGAACACGAAAAGGGCCGCGCAATACTGCTGAACTTTTCCATGTTCCAGTTCCCGACGCGCAAGGTGGCCAATGGGCTTACGGAACAGGGCACCGCCGAGGAGACGCCGCCGGCGGTCTGGAACGCATTCCGGGAGTTATTCGGTCAGGCCGGTGTGCGGCCGACGATCGATTTGCTCCAGTACAAGGGCGCCCGGGAACTGGGCAACGTTAAGGTGCAGCGCTGGCGCAACGGCAACATGCAGCTTGTGTCCGTCTTCCGCGAAACAGGCGAGCCGATCAAGGCTCATTTCATCACGGGGCGGGGAACCACCAACTGGGTCTATGACCTGCGCAGCGACCTGGCCGTCGGGCTCGTCAATGCCGGTTGGTTCCGCGGGGATTTCGTCATGGATGTGCTTCCATCCCAGGCGACGTTTTTCGCCCTGCTTCCGCGCGAACTACCCAAGCCGGTCCTGGCGCTGGCATCTGCGAAGGTGGCCCCCGGGCAGACCGCCTTGCTGCGGCTGAGTGTGCCGGAAGCCGTGGGGCTGCACGCACTCAAGCTGACCGCAAAACGGCCGGATGGCGCGGCGGCCGACTACTGGGAGCAGGTCGTGATCGTGGGCCGCGAACCAAAGGAGGTGCCGTTCCCCGTTGCTTTCAACGACCCGCTCGGCCCCTATATGTTGACGGCCCGCGACGTGTTCGAGCGGAACCGGAATCGTGTCCTTCCATTCCTGATAGTACT
>CAZWPN010000110.1:5877-11769 GCA_964635275.1 uncultured Victivallales bacterium
ACGTGTTCGATCGGAAGACCGCGCACACGGTATCGCTCACGGTGCAGCCATGAAGGAGGTTGCGATGTTTCGGTTCACAAACAGGCGTAATTTCAAGATCGGGGCAATCGGCCTCGCCGTACTTGTGTTTGCGTCCCCCTGCCTGCGGGCGGAGGATGCGGAGAACGCCAACCCGGCAACCTCTCCGGAGGAGTTCAAGCAGCGGCGCGCCGAACTCGGCGCCAAAGCAGGCGAGGTGGAGAAGGAGGTTTCGGCTCTCAATAGGGAGCTGAACGCCCGCTACGAGGAGATCGACAGAGACGCGGACATTCAAGCCCTCCGCAAGCAGGCTGCCGAGACCAGGGAAGCGGTTGCCACGTTCCTCAAGACGGACGCAACACTCGTTGGACTGAAACAGGCCCGCGAGAAGGCACTGGCCGACGTTGAGGCCGCGCGACGCCGGCTCCTCGACGCGACCGATGAAGCCAAAACTCTCAACAAACAACGAACCGACATGGATATCAAGGATACGGTGCTCGCCTTCAGTATCCGTGAGGCGGACTTTGCCGTGGAACGTCGTGTGCTCCCTCGCCTCCACCGTGACAACGAGGACCTGTCGGCCGCACGGACCCGGAGGGAAACGCTTGGCCGTCAGATACAGCAGGCGCGTTCCGACGCGGAGAACAACTCCAGGGAATTGAAGGACCTTCGGGCCGAGGTGGACAAGGCGCGTGCCGCCAGCGATGCCGTCCGACCGGTCATGTCGAACGACCTGACCCTTGCCCGTTCCGAAAAAGAAGCCGCTCTGCGCGCGCTGACCGCGGAAACGCTCAAGGATGAGGAGAAGTCCGTGACTGACGCGCGCAACAACGCCGCGAAGATACGTGCCGACGTCACCGCCATGGATCCGGAAGCCGTGGCCCTCACGGGGAAAGTTGCCGAATTGAATAAGCAACGAGCGGAACTCAAGAAGACCAGCGACGACAAGCAAGCCCTTCTACGTACTCTTCGCGCCAAGGCGCCCGCCGACACGACCGCCGGAGACAAGGAGGCCGCTGCCCTGAAGGAGAGCCTTGCCGAATTGGACAAGCAGCGCGCGAATCTCGATTACCAGATTGCCCTCACCGAGTTTCAACTGAAAGAGGGTGTCGGGCGGCGGATCGGCTGCGATCCAGAGCTTCGCACGGCGGAAGCGGCCGTGAAGGACGCAGAGAGAACGCGCCGCGCGAAGGAAGAGACATCTGTCGCCATTGCCGCCGCGCGTGTCGAACTTGATGCGCTGCGTCGCAAGATCGGCGAACTGGAGGCCGCCGCGAACGACACACCGGAAGTGGCGGCGGCCCGCAACGAAAGGGCGGGAAAGGAGAAGGCGCTGAACGACCTTCGTGCGAAGCTGGCCGCGGACGCCGTCGCCGGCCTGAAACCAGCGCTTGATGAAGCCTCCAAGGCGGAAGACGTCTTGCGCGTGAAGAAGCTGGCCGAGGATGATGAGGCGAAGGGGCTCAACCGCATGAAGGAAGAAGCCGCCAAAGAGCGCTCCGCGGTTGGCACCCGTCGGCAGGAGATCGACACCGAACTGCGCAAGCTTTATGACAAGACCGCGGATATCGAGTCTGTCAAGACGTTGAGCGCCGCGGCGGACGCTGCTTCGAAGGCCTACGACCAAGCCTATGCGACCTCCGACATTCAGAAGCTTCTGGAGGCGCAATCGAAAGCTGCAGAATCGCTATCGAAGAAGACCGCCGAATTGCGGAAGGCCGATGAGAAGTGCTCCGCGCTAAGCGCCAGAATCGCCGCGGTCAGGGAGAAGGGCTACGCGATCGGCGGGCAGATCCGGGAACTCGGAAGGTAGCGGCAGCCATCCGCAATATTTCCCGTTGACACACCTCGCGTCGCGAGGCATGATGCCTCGCGTAACGAGGTAATGGGTGTCTGAAACAACAGGGATGCGGCTATGGACTACGATGCGAACATGTTGAAAGGGGTTGTGGATCCGATCATCCTGAAGCTGGTCTCGGAGCGCGCCATGTACGGGTATGAGATCATCAAGGTGATCAACGAGCGTACGAAGGGCGACTTCGAGTGGAAGGAAGGAACCCTCTACCCGTGCCTGCATCGCCTGGAGGGCGCCGGGCTGATCACCAGCGAGTGGCAGGAAGCCGATAGCGGCCGCCAGCGCAAGTACTACGCGATCACCCGCAAGGGCGCCGCCACGCTGAAGGAAAAGCAGACGGAATGGGCCTCCTTCACCGCTAGCGTGAACGCCGTCCTGATGGCTCCCGCGATGTGAGGTGCGCCATGAGCGAGCGACCGCAAACGGATGACTTTCTGGCGGCGGCCACGTCGGGACTGAAGGGCGATCGCGAACTGCAACTCGACGTGCAGGCTGAACTGCGCTCGCACATCGAGGAACGCCGGCGCGAAGCCGAAGCCAACGGCGCCACGCCCGAGGCCGCGGCGGAACAGGCCGTCCGGGCCATGGGGCCGATAGCCGACGTTGCCGCCGGGTTGGAACAGGCCAACCGCCGCCGCATGCGCCTGCGCGCCCTGGTGCGCATTGCCGCCCAATGGCTGCTCGCGCCAGTGGCCGTGGCCGTCGCCGTCCTAACCACCGAGTGGGGCCCATTCCTGGCCATACAGGCTATAGGAGGTTTGGTTGGCAAACCAATTGATGTCCTCTTTCTCGATCCTAACGCCCCGTTTGGCCGTCCCAGAGGCCTCACGTCCGATCAGATCCTCATCCTGGAGGGCGACAAGACGAAGCCGACGCAGCTTGCCCAGCAGAAGGCGATCTGGGATCGGTGGCCGGAGAACAAGGTCTATCTGCACAACTACGTAACCTATCTGCAGACTGATTCGTCCCTGGGGCCAACACCGGACCAGGTGAGTGACGCACTCGGTGCGGAACTTGTGCACCTGCAGGCACTCGATCCGGACAACGCCCGGTTCGACTACCTCCGTGCCGGGCTGCTCCTCAAGCAGGCCGTCGAGGACAAGCACCGTGAGGTGAAGGACGCGGACGGCAAGATCAAGACCGAATACGAAACCATGATCAAGGATCGTGCCGCGCTGGATCAGGCCATGGCGCTCTTCAAGGCCGGCCTGAACAAGCCGGAGTTCCGTCGGTACACACGCGAATTGTCCGTCGAACGGCTGGCGATTCTCGGACGGCCCATGTCCTTTGTCGAACAGATCGCTCAGACCGCCCTTCTCGCGGGCCTCCTTCTGCCGGACATCGCGCACCTACGCACTCTGGAGCGCAAAGCGATCTTCTACGGGGAGTTGCTTGCAGGCGAGGGACGGCGGGAGGAAGCCGATGTCTTTCTGCGCGCGCACCTGCAGTTCGTACCGCAGATTAACAACGATGCTTTTACGCTCATTGACGTTCTCGTGGTCGGGGCAATCGCAAAGATAGGCGAGGAGCGGGCGTCCGCCGTCTACGAGAAACTTGGCGACAAGGCCGCCGCCGAACGTGTTCGTGCGGAGAGTGCCCCCCTGGCGGCGCCGGTCAAACAGTGGAATGAACAACGGCACAAACATGCGTCGGCGACCTTCGACGCTTCGGATTTCAAGCGGCAGGGCAGCATCATGGCGGGAATGCTTCTTCTCGCGCTTGGCGAGGGCCTTCCGACACCGGACCAGTTGAAACCGGGGCGAATGGTGGAATATGTGGCGGCGGAGGGAATGGCGTTGATCATTCTTTCCGTGGTACTCTTTGTCGTGATGCTCCTGGCCGCGCTGGCAGCGGTCTACTACCGCTGGATGCGACCCGGCCGGACTGCGTCGCTTTTACTCCTGCCGGAGTTCGGCGAGCTGGCGCGTCTGCTCGCTGTCAGCGTTCTCCTGCCGCTTCTGGGATACTACCTCGTCACCCGTTGGTGGCCGTGGAGCCTGCGGGAGGTGAATGTGGGCGTGGGCATGCCGGCTTTCGCCATGCAGGGGGTTGCTTTGCTGTTCGCCATGATGGGACTCGCGTTGGTGTTGGCGAAGCGCAGTGTGCGCCGGCGTTGTCTGCAGTTGCAGTTACCCGTCCCGTCGCCGAGTCATCGTTTCTGGGCTGTTGCGGGTTGGGGTCTGGTCATTCTGCTGGCTATCCCGGGACTTTGGCCTGGACTGGGGTGGGTGAGTACGAGAGCAGGCGTGGTGTTCTGCTGGGTTGGCGGCGTCGCCGTGATTGTACTCATCCTGGGTTCGATCGGTTACGCCATCTCGCGCGACGTGCGCTTCGGCCGGCCATGCGCCGCCTACTACGGCAGTTTGATGCGGACGATAATCCCGGTGATCGCACTCGCGCTAATCCTTGCGAACATCTGTTCGCGGCCGTATCTCCGGCACGCCGAGCGGCGCTGGCTGGCGCAGGACACGGTGATGGGTCCCGATTCCGACGCCGGAGGATTCACGAGGGTCGAGTCGCGGCTTGTTCAGCGTTTGAGAGCCGAGATGCGGCAGGCCGCAGGTCAGAAGCCGTAGCCTGGAATCCTTTGCTGTTTTCTGTTCGACGCGAGTAGGCTCCCAAAGGCCTTCGACAGAAGAGCGTTCTCGAATTGTGGACCGTTCCAACCGTGGAAGTACGTCTCATCTTTGCCGGGAGCGCCGGCGAAAGCGGCGGTCAGCGCCGCGACGCCCTCGTTGGGCAGTGCGCTACAGATGGTGTCCTCTTCATAACTTCCGGCGAACCGGGTCAGTTTCACGTGCATCATTGTTATCACCCCTAGCTAACATGAACGGTTTCATTTGCATCTCCATAGTTTCCGTTGCGGTGGACGATTACGGCGATCTGAACCCCGAACCCTTCTCCTCTCCATTGGCCTGCGGCGCGGCGGGACGCCGCTGCCCTACCTCGCGCGAAGCGCCTTTCCTTAAACTGACGGCGATCAGTGCGGGCGCGAAGTCGGTGCTGATGGGAGGCCCGTCCCTAATTCGCCCCTGGCAACCCTGCTCGGTAGGCGTCCTGGTACAGCCCGATCTCGTCGCACGGAATCGGGCGGAATCCGAGGTCGGTATACGGCGCGGCGTCGGGTTTCAGGCGCCCATCGCCACCCGCGGCGTCGACCAAGCCGGGGTCGCCATAGGCATTATTGGCGACTTGATCCAGACTGGCGGATGGGGCCGGCGGCGATTCTGCACCGGAGCGACAGAACACATTGCGCCAAACATGATTGATGCCGGGGGTCGTCACCATCGTGGCGATGGTTGGATATCGGCTCAGGTAGAGTGCATTGGTGATGAATGTGGCTCGTCCGCCGTATGGGTTCAGATCGCCGTTCCGGATAAGCGTTTGCCAGACCGGGTTGCCGCCATCCCATCCACCGGTGATGCCCTTATTGCAGCCAACGAACAGGTTGTTGTCTATGATGTTGTCCCGCCCGTGGCGCATGTGAACCCCGCCTTTGTTTCCGAGGCCGCAACGAATGAAGACGTTGCCGTAGATCAGCATGCCGCTGATGGCGTCGTCGAGCCGTATGGCAGCCTGGCCGTCGTGCGTCCCGCGTGGGTTACGGCAATCGGTGAAACGGTTGTACCGGAAAACAACGCCCCGATACGTGGGATTGCCCCACAGTTCCATGGCCCCCTGATCATCCGACTCCTGCAAGGCGTTGCGGACCTCGTTGTATTCTATGACGTGATCGTTGCCTTCCACACGGATCACGCTGCTGGGACAGTCGGACATCTGATTATGCGCAGCGCGGTTGGCCACTCCCGCGAGTAGAATGGCGGGCGTGTAGGTGCGGTCAATGCGGCCGAAGTTGTGGATCCGGCAGTTCTCCACGAAGTGCTGCCCCGGCGTGAGTGTCTCGCGGTTGCCGCCGATCACCTCGGTGGCGGTCCGGCCGATGGTGTGAATGTCGCAGCCCAGAATGCCGTTGGCCTCGCCGCCGCTGATCGTGATGCCGTTGCCGGCAAACCGGCTGA
>CAZWPN010000111.1:0-11537 GCA_964635275.1 uncultured Victivallales bacterium
CGGGTCTTCACACTCTGGCGCTTTCGCCAGGCCGTCTGCGCAAGCCCGACGATCAAGACACTTATGACGTTTCATGCGCGCAATAAGTATCTCATCCTATCGCACAACGAACCGCTGATGCGTGAGATGGGGCGCGAACTGGCAGGACTGAAGGCCAGGACGGCGCGCGCGCACATCCCGCAGTACGAGGCCAAGTTGATGCGGGCGCTCAAGACGCTGGCCACGGCACGAAAACATAAGAACATACTACAACACATGCTCGGATACCTCCGCAACCAAGTAGACGACGCGGATCGCAGGGAACTGGCAGGAATCATCGAAGACTACCACCGGGAACTCGTGCCGCTGATTGTGCCGGTGACGATGCTAAGGCACTACGTGGAGAAGCACGGCATCGAGTATCTCAAGGATCAGTACTACCTCAACCCGCATCCGATCGAGCTGAAGCTGCGCAATCATGCGTGAGGGGGGAGGGGGATTGTCAACTGTGCGCTGGAAACTCGCTTCTCGCTGCGCGTTGCTTGCGGCCGCCGGCGTAATCCATGCCACAAGTGCCGCGGCTGTTGATCTCGAAGTGCGCATCGAGACTCCGCCAACGAACGGAAGCGTCGTTGCGATGCTCTTCAACTCGGCCGGTACGTTTGTCGCCCTCCGTGATCCGACGAGAGCAGTGACGCTTCCGTCCAGCGGTACGGTTACAGGACACATCACGAACCTGCCCGCCGGTGAGTATGCGCTGGTGGTGTTCCAGGACGAAAACGCCAACGGACGTCTAGACAAGAATTTCATAGGCATTCCGCGCGAGCCGCTCGGTTTCTCAAATCGCTACTGGCCGCAGGGGCCTCCATCATTCACCCGCGCCGCGTTCCTGGTCGAAGAAGGTGAAACGAAGATACTCGACATTAAGCTGCAATCGATCTTTGGGAAGCGGGGATTGCTGGGAGCGGGAGTAGGTGTCATCACACAGACCAGCCCGTACCGCGAATCCCGGCACGTGATCGTTCAGCCCATTCCCGCCATCAGCTACATTGGCGAGCGTGTTCAAATCCTCGGCCCAGCTGCGCAGTGCGGCATCATGAACTGGGGCGACATGGCACTAGCCGCGACGGCGAGGTACCGTCTCGGAGCCTATCGCGAGGACGACAGTCCTTACCTGCAAGGTCTGGGCGATCGCGATGCCACCATGGTGGGCGGACTGGCGTTGCAGGCTCGGCTGCCGGCGGGCTTCGACCTCTCTGCCGGGTATGAGCACGACCTGCTCAATAGGACCGGAGGCGGGAACGGTCGTATGGGAATCGAGAGGGCGTTTCAGCGAGGGAATCTGACGGCTTCTCCGCAACTGGCGCTGAACTGGCTTACCGCTGACCTGGCCGATTACGAATACGGAGTGCCCGCGGACCGAGCCCGCAGCGGCCGGCCCGCCTACCATCCCGGTGATGCGGTGAATATCGAAATGGGCGGAGCGTTGTTCGTGGAACTGCACGGCAATTGGCGCATCATCCTTTCTGGCAGCGTAACATTCCTGGCCTCGGCAATCACAGCCAGTCCGGTTGTTGACGAATCGGAAGTGTTCAGCGGCTTCGCTGCAGTCAACCGGCTTTTCTGAACCCTTGGGTAAGGACCTTCTTCCGTCAATATGCCAGGAACTTAGCCACCCTCAAACGATCTTGCCGCGAAGCGTCGCGGGGGCATGTGCTGTGCTGGGGGAGCCTTGATCAGCGCGTTGTCGACAACGGGGCGCTCCTTTTACGAAATGCCAGCGTCACCTCGCCCAGCCGGATGCCCCATTTACTCATGACGGCGCGGTTGAGCATGACTTCGTCGTCCATAAGGAACATCCAGTCGTCGAACTTGACATTGTAGACCTTCTTGCCGACCGGCAATGCAAGAGTGTAACGCCAGTTCAGGGCGTTGCCGAAAGCTTCGCCCTGTGCGACACCCACGACGTCGTCAGCCGTCCCGGTGTAGTGGTTGGCGTCGAGACGGGTGATCGTCCAGACACGCCGCTGAGTGGCGCCATCGGAGTACACGAAATCCTCTTCCAGTCGGCCGACATTGTTGCTCCAAGTGCCGACCATCTTCACGTGGAACCGCTTCACCACCTCGCCATTGCGGCCCTGGAACATGCCCCAGGCTTCAAGAGGGCCTTGGAGGTAGCGGCTCAGGTCGAGCACCGGGGTATCCTTCTCATACTGCCGCGGCGAAACCGACGCGCAGCCTCCGCAAAGCAACCCAGCACTGATCAGGCACAGGAATCTTCTCATTGGCTCATCGTCCTTTCTTCGCATTCGCTTTCACTCCAAGAAGCCCGTCTCTAACATCCGGATACTGGCACTTCGCATCCAGCCAGATAGCGAAGAAGGCGGGACCGAATGCTGGATCCGGGACTTCACCTAGAAGCCGATTGCCGAAGTAGAACTGGGTTGAGCCGTTCGGACGCATGAATGCCGTGAGGCTGTCGCCGGATTTCAAGTCCGGCCAGAGCGATTCAAGCTGTTTGATCCATTGCGCACGCTGAACCTCCTCTCCCTTGCCCATGCGTCGCCACTCCTTGAGCGTGGTATCCAACAGCCGTCGGTGTTTGATCGAGATGTTGTAGCGGATGCTGAGCGCGGCGGTGCTATTTGTCGTGAAAGTAGTCCCCTGCGCAAAGAGTGCGACATCATACACATGCAAACCAAACCAGTGCAGCGTGGCTGTCCCGATCGGTTTGAGATCGGGCTTGACCTCGCGCAATGGAGCTGGCAGTTCGGCGCTCCAGGCTCCGGCGGCCAGGAGCAGCGCCAACAGACCCGCCCGAAGCGCTGACCGACTCACGCCTCCCACCTCAAAACTCACACATTCACGCACGCACACACCTCTTCTCTCTTCCATGCGCCAGCCAAACCAGCAGAGGCATCACGATTGCCCAGCCAACGGCGAGAGCGGCGATGCTGAAGGCACTGTTCGGGTGCAATGTCACGGCGCCGAGTTTCGCTCCGCCATGGTAGCTCAGCGGGCCGGCCACAGCGCCCAGCATGGCCGCCAGTCCGTAACGTCCCGCCAGCCAGCTTAGCGAACCGTGCAGTGTCGTTCCGAACATCGTCCACAACGCGACCAGCCACAGCGGGCACAGGTGTGGAAAGCGTGGATCGCCGATCAGCTCAAAGACCCCGAAATGCAGGTGCAAGGTGTCAACGCAAAACCCGATCAGGGCGACCGCAAGGAGCAGCCGCGCGTCCCTCATCCGGTCTGCACTGAACCACCATAGGCTCACGACGATGACTGCACCCGCCGACGCGACGGCGGCGACGGGCATTCCGTGTGCCCCGCCCAGCACGCAGGCGAACCAACCGGCCTGGAACAACACAAAGTTGAGGATATTGCGCATCACGGCTTAGGGCTTTCGGGGAAACCACGGAAAGAACGCGCGGGTTGTCCGCTGGTACTCCTGATACTCGGGCCGATCCTTGTACTTGGCTTCCAGCATGGGAACGCCGGACACGCGCAAAAGCAGGAAGTTAATCAGAACCGGGCTGATCAGCGCCCACCACCCGCTAGGCACGTTGAGGGCAATCAGGAAGCAGCCCCACCAGAGCGTCGCCTCGCCGAAGTAGTTGGGATGGCGTGTGAACCTCCATACACCATAGCGCATGACCCGTCCCTTATTGGCCGGGTTCTTCATGAACCGCAGCAGCTGGAAATCCCCGACGGCCTCGAAGAGAAAACCCAACAGCCAGACGGACACACCCAGTGCGTCGAGAAGGCCAAGCGGACCGCCGTTGCGGGCATTGACGAGCAGAATCGGAACGCAGACGAAGAACATGACCGTGCCCTGCAGCATGTAGATCTGGAAGTAGCTGCGGACGTAGAACCAGCGGCCCCATGTTTCGCGCCAGTTACGGTAGCGAAAATCCTCACCCGCACGGCCGGTGTTGCGGATCAGGATGTGCAGCGAGAGCCGCGCGCCCCACACCAGCACAAGCGCCCCGAGAAGGATCCGGCGCGCATCCATGCCGTCCGACGCGCCGAGCGTGAACAGGGCGACGAGAATGAAGCCCATGCCCCAGGCGGCATCCATGAGCCCATTGTCCTTCTTCCACAGCGCAATAAGATGGACGATATTCACGTAAACGAAGATTACAACCGCCGCAATCAGCATAGTTTTGGCCATGGATGCTCCTTCCACGCACTTGACCCGCGTGAGTTAATGCACCGACCGAACACGGGACACTTCTCTTTTCACCCCTGTACGCGCCCTAAGGTATTTCGCCAGACGTGCTACCGCTAACTCCTTCGCCTTGGCTTCAACCTCAACGGTGAAATCCCTGTGCATCCACTCTGGCGGGAAATCGCGAGGGTTTATGTAATCATGATGGCGGCCGGGGTTTGGTTTGCTCCACCCTTCCTTAGGACTCGATATGTGAAGCAGCGGCTCCCGGTTCCAGGTGCTCACCGCCAGATCGGTCGCCTGCGCAACGCTGTACCCGTCCGGCAGGCATCGGTGGTGGTGTACGTCGTAGACCAGTGGCACCCCATTTGCACGGCAGAACGGCAGCAGATCGCGCGGTGCGTATACCCGCTCATCGTTCTCCAGGGTCAGGCGCTTCCGGACGCGATCGGGTAGTTTCTCCAAGGTGATGCGTAACCGCCTCAGCGCAGCGGGCTTATCACCGTAGGCGCCGCCGCCATGGATGTTGATCACATCGGCATTCACCCATTCCGCGACTTCAGCCTGATAGTTTAGCTCCGCCAAGGAACTCTCCGTGACGGCTGCATGAGGTGAACTTAAGAGGATGAACTGGTCGGGATGAAACGTGATCCGGAGCGAGTTGTCCTTCACAAAACGGCCGCATTGCCGGAAAGTTGCGATGATCTGCCGGGCACCGGGAAGATCTGACACTCGGTAGCCAGCCTTTGGATGCGTCCGCAGTGGGAGGATTTGACTGTTGACCCGAAAATCACCGATGCCGTGGATCACGCAATACTTCAGCGCTTGCAGCAGGGCACTTCCGTTGTGGAGACACAGCGACGCGGTTTTCTCGAGGGCTGTCGCACGGTCCAAACTCATCATGGCCCGGGCGGTCGTTGTCCGGAATCGAATGGGTTCTTTGAGGAACAGGCAGCAGAGCCCGAGTCGGATCATTCGCGAATGACCTCCCGCCTTTCGCCAGAAGGTCCCTTATACTCAAGGCGACGAGAGGCCGGCTGGCGGACAATATCTTCCCGCCTGGCGGCCCAGGCCATGAGGTGCCGCCCGAATTCGAGCATACTGGTCACACTCAGCAGGCATCCCCCGAACACTTCCTTTACCGAAGGCTTGCCGAACAGCACGCGATGCCGCTTCATCAGATCCAGACATCTTCGCCGCGCCGCGCGGTTCGGGCCAAACAACCATGCGCTCCACAGAATCGGGCGAAACTCCATGGCCCTTTGCCTCATGAAGGCGATACGCTCCAACATGTACCGGTCCTCTGTCTGCCCGTTCCTCCGGTCGTAGTGTAGCGTGTCAGGATCCCAGCAGAGGCCCTGCACCTTGCGAGCTTCGACGTCCTTCACTGTTCGCTCATATCCGTCCAGAGCGGTCCGAGCCATACTTGCAATGCCAGGCCCCCCGGCTTGGTACTTCCGCTGGAAGGCCCGTCGTGTCAGATCACGCGCTTCTTCCGAGCCGAAATGCGGATGGTGGAATGCCAACACATCTTGCCCGCTCAATTTCGTATACGGAAAATCAGGGGTCAGCTTGCCCTCATTCTTGTAGCGTTCGTAGAGTGGAGTTCCCGGCAAAGGGGTCAGTTGCATGAATTGATGCAGGTCTGTATCGAGGCTCACCGCCCACTCGATATCATCGTGCAGGCTTTTCCGGTCATGGTGCTCCATGAAAAGGATGGAGGAGGACATGACGGATATGCCGCTTGACTGCAATTCCCGGATCAGGCCGCGCACGTCAATGCCGCGCAGTTTCTCAAAGATGTCTTCCCGCGTCTCCACGCTCATCCATACGGCGCAGACCCCGAGCCGTACCAGGAAGTCCACGCCGACCCGAAGAATGGCCTCCGCGGATGCAAAGATCCAGAAATGGTAGTTCTTGCCCTCGCGTTCCATGTGAAGCAGGAGATCGCGCGCCCGTTCCGGCTCCTTAAGGAAGTTCTCGTCAATGACCGCGAACTCACGGACTCCAAGTTCATCTTCAGCCTTGATGCAGAGATCGAATACGCTTTGCCCCGTCGGGAGAAGCGGGATGTACTGTTTGTCGAACTTGGCCGACGTTGCGCAGAAGAAACACCCATTCTTGCAGCCCAGGCCGGGGAAAATTACGGCGCTGTCATTGGAAACTCCTCGGTATCCATACACATGCTTGCTGATCACCCCGTGCATGACGGGGTGGCAGATCGGGGCCGCCGGATCTTCCCCGAAGTACGTGCGCAGCCAGCGTATGCCTTCCCCGTGACACACCGCATCGTGCGGCACCAATTCCGCCAGGTCCGGCAGGCTGGAGCCATATCCACCCAGAAGAATCTTCGTCGTCGGGTGATGGGCGCGGACATACTCGGCCATTCGTTTGGCTTTGATCACATTGGTCTGGATGAAGGAAATGCCCACGTGCGTATAGCCCTTGCGAAGCTCATGCTTGAACTCGCGCCAGGATGGGAAGTCCAGGACGGTCGCAGGTACCGAGACGTTCTCGGCCAGGAAGTAGAGAGGGAATGTCCAGAAACTCGCCCGCGGCGAGTGCACGTGCTGCTCGCGGGTGATCTGATTGTTCAGCAATTCCATCTGCATGCCAAGGGCCTCTGCGTCCTTGTCGGGAACGCCGTACGGCTTGCAAACGGTAGTAAGCAGAAGCCGAGTCCCGGCATTCCCGCTGGTGCAATCGTTATGGACGCCTTCATACATGCCCATGGCGGTCTGCATTATGCCTGATAGGCTGCTCGATGGCAATCGGTTTGGCCAATTCCGGGGTCGCGCTCCCGTCCTGCCTGTTACTTGCTGTGAAGGCCCGAACAAGTGCGTAGCCGACGGCCAATAGTACCGGTCCCAGGAAGAGGCCGATAAACCCGAAGGTGAACACGCCACCAAGCGCCCCCAGCAGGATGATGATGAACGGCAAGTTTGATCCACGGCTGATCAGGTAGGGGCGCACGAGATTGTCGATGCCGCTGATGACTAACAGTCCCCATGCGGCCATGAACACGCCCCATCCTGGCTCGCCTGCATAGAACAGCCAAAGTGTGGCCGGGATCCAGACAAACGGCGGTCCCCCGGGAATCAGCGCCAGTATGAATGTAAGCAATCCCAGCAGGAACGGCGATGGAACTCCCGCCATCCAGAACCCGATCGCCGCCATGATCGCCTGAGCCAGCGCCGTGCCGATGATGCCATAGACGACGCTGCGGACGGTACTGCCAGCTACTGATAGAAGGTGCTGCGAAACGTCACCGGCGATGCGATGCGCTCCGGCGTTGATCCTCACGGTCATGCGATCGCCGTCCCGATAGAACACGAAGACGATCACAACGCTCAGCGCCAGTTGCATGACACCCTTCCCAAAATCGAGGCTGTGTGTCAGCAGCCACTTCCCGAACCATACCCCGGCGGCTTTCAACGCCTTTGAGATCTCACCGGTGTCCTGGGCGAACCCCGGCCAGGCGCGTTCTATGGTCGGGCCTATCCACGGCAGGCGCCGGACCCATTCGGGAGTCTCGATGGGCAGTCCGCCCTGGATGAAACGGAGCAGGTTTTCCATCCGGGATACGTTCTCCGCCAGCGTTATCCCGGCCACCACAAACGGCAGAACCAGAACGAGCGCGACTATAGCGGTCATCGTGAAAGCGGCCAGCGACCGCCGTCCCCGCATCCAGCCATCCATGCGCAGCAGCAGCGGCCAGGTGGTGTACGCCAGCACGGCAGCCCACAGGATCGCGGACATGAACGGGCGCAGCACGGCCAGGCAGCCCGCCGCCAGGAAAGCCACAGCAACAAGGGCCGCTACAGCTTCGACCCGGTTCATGTTCTTGAGCATACTCAAACTCCTGCGCTCGCAGTGGGGAGGCTCCGTGCCCGGCGGACCACCGCTTACGCGAGGGTCGTTGCTGCTGGAATGTTCCACCTCGGCCGCACGATTCCCTGAATCCCTGTCCCGGAAGGGTCCACCTTAAGCGCCGTCACAATGTCTTTGAATGTCACATAGCCCGATATGCTCTGCGCGTTGCCCGAAGTGAATCACAACCCCGGCTGGATTCCGAGCGTTTTCCATGAAGGATACGGGCCTCCGCCGGGCGATATTCGGCGGGCTGCGCCCGAAACCGGGTGGGTGTGGAAACTGTGAGTGCAGGATTGGGCCTTGGTATCGCCTCCAGCACACTCACGCACTCACATGAGGGAGTGAATAACGAACGGCGCCAGCGGCTGACGGGTCACGACGAAAAGACGTTACGCCACGGTGGTAAGGACCTCTTGTGCACAGTGGGGCTGAGTGCCCGCGCTTCCGACTGGACCCCCAGACGAGCTGTCAAAGAATCGGAAGGGACAATGCCACGCACGTCCCTCGGCCGGGACGGCTGCTGATGTCGAAGCCAATACCCATGGCCTCGGCACGTTCTCGGATGCTGAAGAGACCGAAACCTTCCGTGTGTTCGCCTTTCCTGGCCATTCCCTTCCCCTTGTCGCGCACCTCCACAGCAATGCGCTTCTTCCCGGCAGACCTTATCCGAATCTCGGCAGACTTCACGCCTGCATGTTTGGTGACATTCAACAGCAGTTCCCGCGCGGCATCGAAAGCAAAGTCCCGCATATCATCGGAAGGCAGCCGAAAAGTCTGGAGACCCGTAATACTGACGGACAGTGAGAACTGGGCCTTCATATCTCTCGCCAGTGTCTCCAACGCTGGACGGACGCCCAACTGATAAAGGGCGGGCGGTGCGAGCCGTGTGGTAAGGTTACGGGTAAGTTCTACGGCTTCCGCCAGTTCGTGAAGTGCCATATCAGTCGTTTGCAGGGCCGCAGCGTCCTGTATGGCGCCCTTGATGTCATTCACCTTGTATAGGATTGCCGCCAGACGTTGTTGCAGGTCTTCATGAAGGAGATGGGCAATACGCCGCCGTTCAGCATGTTCAGCCCGCGTCAGTTGTGCCGCCAGTGATCGCAACCGGGCGGTCCTCTCCCGGACTTTGTCTTCAAGCTCATCACGGGACTTCTGCAAGGACTCCACGGCCCGCCTGACTTCAGTGGTATCCAGCAGCACCCCCGTCCAGATGACATCACCGTTCGGCTTGCTGCGTGGGACCGACAGGAAGCGCACCCACCGCGTCGGCCCGGGACGATTCACGCGTCCTTCCCATTCAAATGGTTGCATCGTCTCCAAAGCGACGACGTTTCTGCGAACGAAATCCGGACGGTCGTCCGGGTGCAGACAATCCACAACTGTCGCAGCGTTGGCCTCTATCTTCTGCCGAGTGGTGCCCAAGATCTGGCAGAAACTGTTACTCATCACCTCGAGGCGGTAATTGGACTCGACCTTGCCGACCCACTCCCGCTGCTTCCATGGTTTCTGGCTTTCGATGTGCAGCCGGTACACGCCGGCCGGCAGCGACTTGACCAGGTCCATGTAGAGGTTATGTTCGTCGGCAAGTGCCGTCTCCGCGTTCTTGCGATCGGTGATGTCAAGCGAGTTGATCACAAGTCCGCCAATGGCCGGATTCCGCAACTGGTTGGTCCCGGTCACATGCAGGTGACGGTACGACCCGTCCTTGCTTAGGACCCGCAGGTCCAGCGTCTCTGACTTGCCAGGACGCTTCAGCAAACGGCGGAAAGCTGTCTCAACCCGGATGAGATCATCGGGGTGGACTAGAGTGAATATGTTCTTGCCGTGCATTTCTTCCGGTGTGAATCTGGTGGATACTTGAGCCGTTGGCACGTCGTATATAACCGTGCCGGTCGGATCCAGGACGGTGATGCCTGTTACCCCCTGCTCGACCAATCCACGAAAGCGGCTTTCGCGGGTTTGCAACGCCTCTTCGGCCTTCTTGCGCTCGGTGATGTCGGTCAGCGCCATGCGGCAGACCGGCGTGCCGTCTTCCGCTTGAGCGGCGGTTGCCGTCAGATGCGTCCAGATGAATGTGCCGTCCGGCTTGACCAGCCGGACTGCGCATTCCTGGGGTTGGCCCGCCAGCCCTGAGCTTGTCGAATGGGCCAGCCCTTCCTGCCCTGCCTGCACTGAGCTTGTCGAACGGACCGAAGGGGTCGAATGGGTCTCAAAGAGTTTCTTGCGCAGCAGGTAGTAGATATCCTGGTCGTCTTTGAGGATGAAGCGGCTGATAGGCATCATGATCAGCCCACCGCGATTCGTCCCCAGCAATGTGGCCGCCGTCAGGTTGGCCTCCAGGATTAGACCCTTTTCGGACAGGGTGATGTAGCCCACCGGGGCCAGGTCGTAGAGGTCTAAATATCGTTCCCGCCCGGCTTCGTTCTCGGCCTGGGCCCTGCGCAGTTCCTCGTTTTGCATTTCCAACTCGATCTGGTGCACCCGCAGTTCGTGGAGGGAGTGAAGTGTCTCTTCTGGCGAGATGGCCGCGATGCCTTTCGGGGTACGGGTGGCCCGTGTCCTGGCATGCGCTTCGGCTTTTTGCCGCAAAACATTCCCTGCCAGCCCTGCCTGCACTGAGCTTGTCGCATTTGAGCTTGCCAGCCCTGCCTGCGCTGAGCTTGCCGAATGTGAACTTGCCAGCCCTGAGCTTGCCGAAGGGGCAGAAGAGGTAGCAGAGTTTGCTGAGAGACTGTCCTTGTTTGTCATAGCGCAATTCCTTCAGTCTGCTCTCATCTTTGTTTTCCGGTGATGTTCAGCGAGGCGCAAGTGATACCGATAATGGCGCCGACGGCATCCCGCCGTGGCTCGATGGTCAGGTCGTATATCAAGGTTTTACCCTCGATTGTAATACGGACGTTTTGCCGCAGGCCTTTTCCACCCTTGAGTACCTGTTGTTTTATGGCCGTCAGTGCGGCGGCCTCCTCGTGCTGCAGCAGGTCGGCGTCGGTCTTGCCGATAACATGTTCCGTCCTGAATCCCGGGTTGGGATTATGCATCCAAGTGTAGCGAAGGTCGGTGTCCTGAGTGAAGAGGACAATCGAAGTAGCGCTCAGGGCGACCCGCAAACGCTCATCGCTCGCCCGAATCGGCGCCTCGGCCTGCTTGCTCTCCGTGATATCAACAAATGTGAGTACCGCGCCCTCGATGACGTTGTCCATGGTGCGGTAGGGCAGTATGCGCATGGTGTAGCAGCGGCCATCGGCGCTTCGCACGTCGAGCTGTTTGGGAATCAGGGTGTCGAGCACGGCCTGCGTGTCCGCCGTCAGGGTGGCGTAGCCGGGCAGGTTGGAGACTACGTGGCCCACCGGCCGGCCGATGTCGCTTGGAATCAGGTTGATGATTTTGGTGGCGGCGGGGGTGAAGCGCAGGATACGCAGGCGAATATCCACGAATATTGTGGCGATACCGGTGCCGGCCAGCAGGTTGTTCATGTCGTTGTTGGAGCGCGACAGGTCGGCCACTTTGGCCTGCA
>CAZWPN010000112.1:0-1483 GCA_964635275.1 uncultured Victivallales bacterium
CCGTGTGCGGGATGAGATACGGGCATTTGTCGAAACACTGCCTGGCAGATTACGGTAGCGCTTGGGGAGGTAGTGGTGACTGGCTTCGGCACCCGGGCCTTTCTGATCGGATCGCAGGATGAGATGCCAAGCCTCCAATCGCGCGAATAAGCGAGCGCAAGGCATAGGGGCGCCTTTACAATGCGTTTGATTATGCCGCCCAGAGTGTAGTAGTGTTCTCCTCGTTCGAAGTTAGGAAGGAAACGTCAGGCTAATGACACACTTGACCACAGAAGAACTCAGGAAGCGCTTATTATTATGCGTGCCCTCAAGGGCTTCTGTGGAAGACGTCAACTGACGGAACCATAGAATGAAAGGTGGCCCTTGAGTGAAAGCTCAGGGGCTTTTTTTGTTTATAGGCCGGGATGGCGAAATGGCAGACGCAACGGACTTAAGAAATTGAGCCTCCAGGAGGAAACTCCTGGAGTGGACGCTCTCAAATTCGGGGAAACCTTAATCCCGAGCGCGCACGCGCCTCGGGAATGGCAATCCCGAGCCAAGTCCTGATCCTGAAAGGGGTCGGGGAAGGTGTAGAGACTTAACGGGAGCGCACCTAAGTCTTCGGATAAGGTGAAGAGAAAGTCCAGCGCACAAAAGCGAAAGCAATGTGTGACGAAAATCCGTTGACCGCAAGGTCGTGAGGGTTCGAGTCCCTCTCCCGGCACCACAGAGGCACAGATCCGAGGGATCCTATGGACTTCGGGAAACAGCAAAGAGTAAAGCAAAAGAGGTTCAGGGATTCATCGCCGACGGTTTCCCCGGAAAGCATATAGTTCCTTCCCTTCACCGCCTGCGCCAGGCCATATTGTCGAGTCAACTTCTCTGATTCGGTGGCATTGGCTACTGACAGACGGAATGACCCAACCAGGCTTCTTCATTCGCGAGCATGACGGCGATGGCGATGGTGGCGCGATTATCCTTCCTTGAAGTCCGGCCAGGAAACGGGTATTCATCACTGATGAATCCTTGGTATGTGCTGCACGTCAGGCCGCGGTGTGAGAAGAAGGTGTTGGAGCATTGTCGGCAACTGCGCCTTTCGCAGTTTCTTCCATTGCGAGCGGAAACCAAGGTGTACCAGCGCAGGAAGGTTACCGTCGAGAAGCCGGTCTTCCCCGGGTACGTTTTCGCGTCCTTCGGGCGCGACGGGAGAGTGGACCTTCTCAAGTGCAACCAGATCGTGCGGATTCTGGAGCCGGGCAACCGGCGGGAGATGCTTCATCAACTGGCGCAGATTCGCAAGGCCCTGAGGGCCGATCCGGGGCTTGTCACTTGCATGGCCATTCAAAAAGGCCGACAGGTCCGCATTCGTGGAGGTCCTTTCCTGGGTGTGGAGGGCCGGGTGTCTGAATTGAAGGGAACGACGAAGGTGATCCTGAACGTAGAGATGATTGGTCAGGCCGTTGTCGTTGAGGTCGAGCGTCAGTACCTGGAAGTGTTGGACTGA
>CAZWPN010000112.1:1583-11435 GCA_964635275.1 uncultured Victivallales bacterium
TGGTCAGGCCGTTGTCGTTGAGGTCGAGCGTCAGTACCTGGAAGTGTTGGACTGAGCGATCTTGGGCGTGGTGTCTGTTCAGGTGGACATGCCGTTGCATAATCCACGGGCACGGAGTGTGTTTACGTTTAGTCAGATGCGCAGCTGAGACAATGATCCCAATATCCGACAGATCGTCTGGATGGCTTTCGGCCGGCGGTTTTGCAGTGACCGTGGCGGCGGTTCTTGTCGGCCCCTGGCTCTTTGGCGCTTGGGAAGTCTGGTGGTTCTGGCCGTTGGCGCTGCTTTTGTTCCTTATGACCATCGGCCTGAGCGCGGAGATGCTGCTGAATAGGGCGAGGCCGGACGCATCCAAACCCGGAGAGAAGACGGCCTTTCCATTGTTGCTGTTCTCGGCAGGGGCGGTCTTCGCGGTCTTCCTTATCTATTTGGGCATTCGTACGTTTCAGGCGGATGTGCGCCATGACGCAGTGCGGACGTTATTGCTCTTCCTGCTGCCTGCGCTGGTGGGGCTTCGGGTTGTCTGCGGTATCTCTCCAACTCAGAAGGATCGGCTCACGCATCTGCTGATCGCCAACTTCCTTCTGTTGGGGTTGTACGGCATAGTGAACCACTTCGTTACGGGGAGCCAGTGGGTTCTCTGGCGCGAGGGATACGAGCAGTACTGGAAAGACCACCGGGCGAGCGGAAGCTACTTCTGCCCGGACCATTATGCCGGGATCATGGAACTGGCTGCTGCCGCTGGGCTTGGGCTGGCGCTGGCGCGGCGGAATATATGGCGCCTGAGGTTGCTCGGGGCGCTTCTGACAGCGGTAGCCGTGGTCGGCGTAGTGATGAGCCGGTCGCGTGGCGGGGGCATTGCGTTGGCTGCCATGGCGGTGGGCGTTCTGATCTTCGGATTCTATCAATACTCGCCCTTGAAGCGGTGGTCCATGCGTGTCAGCCTGACGGCGGTGCTGGCCATGCTCGTGGTGCTGGCATGGCAATCGTCGCACCCCTACACCGTTCGTTTCAAGTCGTACTTTGGCGCGGGGAAGACCGTTCCCTCGTGGGCTGAGATCAAGCAGCGGATTGAGCCGGACTGCCGTTGGCAGATGCCCGCTGCGGCGCTGCGTGCATGGAGGGAGCATCCGTGGTTCGGCGTCGGCCCGGGGATGCATCAGAACCTGTGGCTGCACTATGCAGCCACGCCGGATGGCGACCGGGATCTCAACGCATGGCCCAGCCGCCTGAATAACGGATACCACTCCTATGAAGTGCATTCCGACTGGATCCAGTTGTTGGAGGAGACCGGACTCGCGGGATTTGGGCTGTTCTTGACGGGTGTTGTTCTGTTGGCGATCTGGTACTTGAAGAGGCTTGCGGTGATAGGGAGGCGGCAGCGTCGCCGACGCTGGAGCCGCCGTGAGAGGTTGGATCCGGATCCGTATTCGGCGCCGTTGACGGCTCTTCTCGCCATGACCGCAATGGCAACGCATTCGCTGGGCGACTTCAACCTCCAGATGCCGGCCACAGGCTGGGTGCTGGCGACGATGATGGCGGTACCGCTCTTTGGAAACGCTTTGCTTACAGCGCTCCGGCGGCCGATGTCGGACACGTCACGGAATACCTGCGGAGATGACATTGAGACTGCTGTACCTGGCCGCTGAAGTTAAGCCCGGCAATGAAGTCGGTGTGCGTGACGCGTTCGTGCGCATGGTCACGGACGGCACGCTTGAGGCTTGCGAAGTCATACCTCATTATTCCATGGCTGCCCACCTCGGAGGTTGGGACCCTTTCTGGCGGTATGTTCTGCGGCATGCCACTGAGTATCGTCCCGACCTGATATTTATCCAGAGCCTCATGCGGGGGCAGTTTCCCGACTGGGCCGGGGAATGCTTGAGAAGTCTGCCGTCCAACCCGATGGTGTGTTGCCATACCGTGGACTGCTTTGGACGGATCATGGGGTATAAGGCGCCCAAGGCATTTCTGAATGTAGCCCGCTTCAGCGATGCGACGTTCCTTTGCGGAATGGGTCGTGTCGCCAGGCATTTCAGGAGGGCTGGCGCGCGACGCGTCTACCTGCTTCCAGCGGGCGTATGCCAGAAGCGGTTTGCGGTGCCTCTAGTTCCTGATCGCTACCAGCCTGACCTGGATGTTGTCTTCGTAGCCAACCGGCGGCATCCCCTGAATCCGATGAACATTTTTCCGGGCAGTTTCGGCAGACGCCGCCTGGTCAACCGTCTGTCCCAGCGCTATGGGAAACGTTTTGCTATCTTTGGAGCCGGGTGGGACGGATTCCCGTCGTGGCAAGGCCCCCTGCCTTTTGAGAAGCAGCACGAGGCGTACTGGCGAGGCAAGGTGGCGATCGGGCATGCCAGTCTCCTCGATGTTGACTACTATTGTTCCAACAGGACTTTCATTGGGATTGCGTCAGGGATTCCCTACCTCGAAAGAGCGGTCCCCCGCATCAATGCTCTTTTTCAGGACGGCCGGGAGGTTCATCTCTATACCACGGTTGAGGAAGCCATGGCCCTTTGCGATAAACACTTGGCTGAAGCACCGGAGCGAAGGTTGGAACTGGGAGCGGCAGCGCGTGAGGCCATAATGAGTCGTGATACGGATGAGCATCAGATGAGGTGCCTGATACGGACCATGCTGTCGCTGATGGCCGCAGAACGCAACGGGCAACCGGATCCGTTACCGATTTGCGACTTCTTTGCCCCAGGAGTAAGTCTGGATCACGAACAGCCGTACGCCGTCTATGCCCATGGGGGTGCGCGGTGACGTCACAGCAGCCCGACGTGCTTATTCCCCAGAGGGAGTGGGATGCCAACTACGAGAACTTGAAGCTGGGCGGGGAGCCGCCGGCAGAGATTCAGTGGCTGCGACCGCACGTACCACCGGGGAAGGGGCGGCGCTATCTGGAACTGGGCTGCTTTCCCGGCCGTTTCATGCCTTTATTCGGTTCGCTGGGGTATGAACTCAATGGTGTTGATCTGACGCCTCGTACCACCACGGACTTGCCAGCATGGCTACACTCGGAAGGGTTCTCGCTGGGTCAGTTCCATCAGGAGGATATCCGCACATTCTCACGCCCCGAAGCCTATGACGTGGTGGCCTCCTTCGGTCTGATTGAACATTTCCGCGATTGGCATGATGTGGTCCATCGGCACGTGCAGTGTCTAAAGACCGGCGGACTCCTTATCCTGACGGTTCCGAATTTTGCCAACGGGCTTCAACGTTTCCTTCATAGCACTTTGGATCGGCCGAACTATCTTGGTCATAACCGTGAACCTATGAATCCCGACAACCTTGGCGATGTTCTGCGGGATGCCGGATGCAGGGTTTGCGCGTTGGAGTTCTTCGGCTCCTTTGCACTCTGGCTGGGGCCTCGTCCGTCCCAGGGTATATGGCGTTATGTAAACCCCCTTGCCAGGCGCACCCGGTTCTTCTGGAAGTTTATTCCCAACTGCGGCCGCCTCACCTGTCCGGGGCTTGGTGTTGTGGCAGGCAAAGAGCGATCCGTGGTTCCCTTGGCATAGGGCGCCTTTCTTCTCCAAAATGACATCCTTATCGGGAATGCGTGCTCATCGGTTCGGGACGGGGCTGATCGCCAGTTACGGCGCGCTGGCGTCGGGCGTTATCTACAGCCTGGCATCCATTCCCCTGGTACTCCGGCACGTTCCGCTGGCCGAATTTGGCATGTGGACCCTGGCGCTGCAGTTGGCGGGCTACTGGATGTATCTTGACTGTGGGATCTCGCTTGGACTTGTCCGTCTGCTCGTAGATGCAAAGAACGACAGGTCAGACGGCCGTTACGATTCGCTCTTCCGCACGGCGGGCACGGTGTCGTTCGCGGCGGCCCTGGGGATCGTGCTGGGTTGTCTCGCCAGTGGCCACGTTGTATCCCGCATGATGGACGTGGAGGGCGGTCATGTCCGTCTGTTCGCGTTGCTCTATGGCGCCGCCGGTCTCACCCTTGCCGTGCGCATGCTGGAGCGACCTTATGGCGCGGCGCTTCTCGCACACCAGAAGATGGCGCTTCTGGCCTGGGCGGAAGTGGTCAACATGGCCCTGACGCTGGGACTGCTGTGGATCGGGCTGCGGCTGGGGTGGGGGATCGCGAGCCTGCCGATGGCCATGTTGGGAGGCGCGCTCTGGGTGTTGGCATACTCTGCCTGGCAAGCCCGTGTGCAGGGAGTTCTTCCGCAGCGCCGTGCGGTAGCGTGGATTGCCATCCCAGCGTTGAAGGACCTGTGGGTGCTTGGCCGCGAGCTTCTCTGTTTCGGCTTGGGCACACAATTCAAAAGCACGGTGGCAAGCCTTGCCGTGGGGCGGTGGCTGGGGCTTGAGTCCGTTGCCGTATGGAGTGTTTGCTCGAAAGCCTTCACCCTGATTCAACAATTCACAGGAAAGTTCTTTGACGTTGCCGTGTACCCTCTCATGGATATCTGGGCGACGCACCAGACGGCCCTTGCACGAGCGCGGCTTGAGCAGATCGTGTTAGCGGCGGCGGCCATGGGTGGATTTTTCGCGTGGAACTGGGCGATCCTGAACTCATGGTTTGTCCAACTCTGGACACAGGGGTCGGTTCGATGGGAAGGGGTGAACGATCTGCTGCTGGCCGCCTGCGTCGCGGTTTCGACGGTGCACCGTTGTTTCACTTCCTTCTGCGGGGTCACGAAGGTGTTCTCGGGGGTTCGGTGGGTTCCATGGATCGAAGGAGGATGCGCCTGGATACTTGCATGGAAGATGGCGCCGACCCTGGGTGTCGCCGGCATCCTGGGGGGTGTGTTCGTGGCCAATGTGTTGTGCGAAGGGCTTGCCGGAGGGCTGTACCTTGAGAGCGTCCCAGGACTGGGCGGTTTCTTTCGGAGGGTGCTTCACCGATCGTACGGGATGCTCATCGCATGCGCGATCACGGCGGCGACCCTCTTCTACTTTGGCGTGGCCCTTGCCCGTCTTCCGGCGTGGTCTGTTGTGGTCCCCGCCATGGCGATTTCGCTTGCCTGTATCTGGTGCCTGTTTCCCAGGGATCTGCGCGACGAGTTTATGAGGCTTATCAGGTCTCGGCGTTGGCTTTCTTGGAGTGTTTGACGTTGGCGCGCGTGCTTCTCACAACCTTTAGTTACCTGCCGAATGCCGACGGGGTCGCGGCTGCATCGGACTCTACCGTCAAGGCGCTGGTGGATGCCGGGCATGACGTCACTGTAGCCACGGGGAATGCTGACGGTCTTGCCGAATGCTCTGATGTCGCCCATGTCGTGCGTTTTAGCGTGTCGGGCTGCAGAGGTGGGCGCGACCGCATCGCCGGCAGCGGCGTTACGGCGTACCGGGCGTTTCTTGCGCGTGATGAATGGGATGTGATCCT
The DNA here is from genome assembly GCA_964635275.1 of uncultured Victivallales bacterium. Classification (GTDB taxonomy): domain Bacteria; phylum Verrucomicrobiota; class Kiritimatiellia; order UBA8416; family CAZWPN01; genus CAZWPN01. Next base: position 6,937 of record CAZWPN010000112.1, read on the forward strand.
CTGCGCATGCTGGGGAGTCTGGTCAACGGCGCTTGCGGAGGAGATGCTTCCGACCCTTCGCGCCAGAAAGGTGCTGATCAGTCATGGGGCGCCGGGTGAACGGTGGATACCGACGTGGCGTCCGGCGTGGGGACTTGGGCCTGTAGTCAAGACCTTAGCGGGCATTCCCCGCATGGTGAGAAGCATGCGTTTGTATGATCGTATGGTGTTCCTCGAAAACCGCGGCCAATGGTCTCGATACTTTGATCGGATGATAGGCTCGCGGCTTGCCGGCGAGCGGTGCCTTATGATTCCGAACGCCGTGGACCCCAAGGAATTCCATCGGTCCCGCGACCGAGTGGATGAATCGGGATGTGGGTTGAGGGTTGTGATAGTCGCAAATTTCAGCGCCAACAAGAACCAGTGCCTGGCAGTGGAAGTGTTCGGGAAAGCCCGCACTGGCAAGGCAACACTCAGCCTGATAGGCAGCCAGGACAATGCATATGCCGCCGACATCCGGGCCGCGTGGCATGGTTTGCCTAGCGTGTGCCGGGCGGACAAGGAACTTCGGCTTCTCATCGGGCTCCCGAGGCGGGCCGTGTGCGATGCCGTGGCTGAGGCGGATATATGTCTGCTCACGGCCAGGTCGGAGACGCAGCCGATCTTTCTACTGGAAGGCATGGCGGCAGGTGTTCCATTTGTGTCGACACGGGTCGGTTGCGTCACGCAGTGGCCGGGCGGTCTGACTGCCCATGCTTCTTCGGACCGTCTGACAGGAGCGTTGGAGCGACTTGTTGCGGACCGGGGACTAAGAGAGCGCTTGGGGAGTGAAGGGCGTCGGTACGTGGAGCGCCATCACGATCCCAACGTGGTGAGTCGCGCATGGCATAACCTGGTGGTGGAACTGATGGCCCAGCCGACGCATGGGCGCCGGAGTTCTAATTGAACGATTGCCTCACAACAGGCATGCAGCCGCACTCGGTTGGGGGCAATGTGAACCGTGTCAGGATCCTGTGGGCTCTGGTCTTGGCCATCGGCCGGTCCTTGGCCGGGCGCGTGCGCTACGAGGTCCGCAAACACTTGGGCCATGGTGGTCGACGTGGCAGGTCGAACCGGCGCAAAGGCCCGGAGGGTTGTGAGTCCCACGTTATGTGGCAGCACATGGTTCCGCTTGTTCCGAAGGGCTACAACTGGTCTGGTCGTACCGTGTGTGAAATCGGTCCGGGAGGCCGTGGGTTGATGGCTGCCCTGCGCCAGGAACGTGTCGGTCGCGTAATCCTCGTTGACCCTAATCTGCCTGACGCCGATCTTCGGGACGGATGCGCCACGATGGATGGCGGTTCAATTGGGACCGAGTTCATCCAGGGAACGTGGGAGCGTATTGGTCCGACGCTTGCGGGGCAGTGTGATGTAATTCTTTCGCACTGTGTCCTCGAGCATGTTGTGGACAAGGCGGCTTTCTTCAAGGCGTGTTGGGATGCTTTGTCGCCAGGGGGGTGGATGGCGCACTACGTGGATATCGGCGGGCACGGCTGTTTTGAGGATCCCATGCATCCGCTTGCTTTCCAGACAATTCCGGATCGGTTGTACCGTTTCCTGTACGCTCCGGAGTGGATGCCGCCGACAAGGCATTTCCCGAGTGACTATGTCCAGGCGCTTAGCATGGTCGCGTTCAAGTGCTGCCAGACCATCCCGATGCGTATGTCTGCGGATGATGAGGTGGATGCAATCCGACCATGGCTTCGTCGAGGTGCGCGTTCACGGGCCATGACGGATCTGCGCGTGGTGGAATTCGGAGTCGTGGCGGCAAAGGGTGAATTGCGGTGGCAATCAGTGGATGCCGGAGTCAGGGGAAAGGGCTAACCCATGCATGGCCATCGTCCCCGCGTTTCCGTGCTGGTTTCAGTCTACAATGCCGGACGCTATGTCGAGATGTTGCGCGAATCTCTGGAGGTGCAGAGTTTTCGTGAGTACGAGGTGGTCATCTACGACGATGGGTCCACCGACGGTTCTGCCGAAGGATTGCGTTCAATACGCTGCATGGGTGGCGTGCGGTTCCACTCGGGTGGCGTCAACCGCGGCGTGGGCTATGCCACCCGTTGGTTACTGCACCAGGTTCGCGGCCAGTACTGGAGTATGCCCGGTGCTGACGATTTGCTGGATCCCTCGTTTTTGGCCGTGCGTGTTGCGGCGCTCGAACGTGACGAGCAGGCCCTCTTCGCCCATGGCCGGCCGCACTTCCTTGACTCAGCAGGTGGAGACCTTGGGCCTATTCATCCGACATTTGACCTGCCGGCAAGCATGGCCTCCAACGCGGCGCTGGAATGCCTTCTGGAACACAACTTTGTCAACACGACCTCGGTGATGGGGCGGACGGCAGCTTTGGAGTGTATCCTGAACCGGTGCAACGAGCGCTGGCAATACGCCCAGGACTGGGCGCTGTGGATGCTTCTCGCCTGCCAGAAGGGAACTGTTCTCTACGATTCCGACGTGCGAAGCGCGTACCGGGTCCACACGGGTTCCGTGACGGGACGCAAGGACCTGTCGGCTGTGCGCCAGGCAGAAACCAGGCTTGTTCCTCTGTGCTCCCTGTCGGAAGGGAGATATCTCTCTCCAGATGCCGGAAGACTTTGGAACCTGTGGAAAGGCGATCTGTATGGGCTGTGGTTGCGCAGAGCATTGGTGCTCGCGGTAAAGGGCCGTCTTAGGTTGGATTGGCTTCGTGAGGGTGAAATGGCCTATCGCGGCCGGGGCCTGACGGTTCTTTCTCCGGCACGCTGGATGTGTGGAGCGGGAGGCGTCCTATCGGCGTGCTTGCGGGATATCGGGGGAGCGAAGCGGCGAGCTTTCCAACCCTCTGGTATGGCGGCGCTACGCAATTTGAGGGTGGTAAGATGAAGATTGCCATGGTGGCTATGGATGGGCGGGCCCGGCAACGGAGCAAGGACCCCATCCCGCGGCTTGGCTCGGCGGTGCATGCGCTCCTTGAGGGATTGGGCGCTTGCCCGGACGTCGATGTCCGCGTATTCAGTTGTCTGCGGCACCGGATTCCATCGGTCACATCGCTGATCGGAGGGATTCCTTATGTTCCCGTCGTCATGCCGCGGTGGGGATGGATGTCGTCGCTTTACACAGGGTGCGTTTGGCGAATGCGCCGCGCGATGGCGTCGTTCTCGCCGGATGTGATTCATGGTCAGGGGACTGAAGGGGAGGCCGCCCTCTCCGCCGTGTTCTCGGGGTTTCCGAACGTGGTGACGGTTCATGGTAACATGCGGGTCATGGCCCTGTTGCGGCGATCGCCCCCGTTTTCCTTCCATTGGCTGGCCGCACGTCTGGAATCGCTTTGCCTGCGCAGGGCGGATGCCACACTCGCGCTCTCCGCTTACGCGGCGGGGCTGGCTGGGGTGCCCAGGGATGCGTGGGTCATACCGAACGCAGTTGCCAAACGGTTTTTCGAAAGGGTGGCAGAGCCCGGGGCGTCCAGGCAAATCGTTTGTATCGGAACCATCGGCCCGCGCAAGAACCAAATAGCGCTTCTGGAAGCGCTTGATCCGTGCCTTGGCAGACGTAACATCGAGGTGGTATTCTACGGCGGTTTGGAAGTGATCGAGGATTATGGTCAGAGGTTTCTTCGATACGTGCAGGCCCGGCCTTGGGCGCGGTATGGGGGGGTCTTATCGCATGATCAAGTGCCGGATATCATACAGAGCGCGCGCGCCATGGTGCTTGCCAGCGTCGAGGACAACTGTCCCATGGTCGTACTGGAGGCCATGGCGGCGGGGCTGCCTGTGGCTGCAACGCGGGCCGGTGGGATCCCGGAGCTGATTGAAGATGGCAAGACGGGCTTGCTGATGGATCTCGCCGATGGGCGGCAGATGCAAGAAGTGGTGAAATGCCTGTGCGATGACCTGGAGCGTCTCGGGGCGATGGGGGCTGCCGCCCGGCGGGTGGCGGAACTCCGGCACCATCCGGATCGCGTGGCGGAGCGGCACGTTGAATTGTACCGCTCGCTGATGAAACATCCCCGCAAGGGTGAAGGCGAGCATCCCGCAAGATGAGAATCCTGTTTCATGTCGGATATCCGCTGGAGTGGGCGCCGGGGGGATACAGCACGCATATCCGGCGTGTAGGGCAGGGATTGATGCAACTGGGCGTTGAGGTGGCGTGGTTGCACGCCGAGAGCGATGCGGCGCCCCATGGCGACATCATTCAGTACTGGGGTCTGCCTCCGGACGATCATCACGCTGTGCTTGCGCGCGGACGGCAATTGGCCGTCTGTGTGCAACCCATCTTCAATCACGCCTGCGACGGACGGCGATGGCTGTGGTCGCTCAAGGGACTTGCGGCGCGGACGTTCCGTGTCTGGATGGGTAGCGGCCTGCACGCAAGACTGGGGCTCGAAGCGTTGCGGACCGCTGATGCCGTGATTTTCCTCAATCGGGTCGAGGCGGAGTACGCGCGGCGGGTCTACGGCGTGCCGGGCTCCAAAGCGCATGTTGTCTCGCTGGGCGTGGACGATG
>CAZWPN010000113.1:0-11411 GCA_964635275.1 uncultured Victivallales bacterium
AGGGAAGGTGCTTTATGAAGCAGCGTGAACTGGTGCTTGCGCTGCTCCACAAGGCCGGCGGCCATGATATTAGTGCGTGGTATTTTGGCCCATGTGAGGAATGTTGTCGGAATAAGTCCTTCTGAGCGAAAATAGCCTGGATGCCAGATTCCCGTAGCGAGGCGTCTACTCCAGCATCCAATTGCCCCACTGATTCGGGTGAATCCGGATTTCAGACGGGATATCGTTGTTGATCGACACCTCGGGGCTCTTGTCGCTCCACATGTAGCGGATGGCGTTGCGTGTGCCGCCTTCGTTGCCGTAGATGATGCCCACGTCGCCTAGCAGGGGAAGGCCGCTCATGGGTGTCACGCCCAGTTCCTTCCACGGGACAGCCAGCTCCAGCACGTAGCCGTCTTTCTCCACGGCGGTATGCATAGGCAGGTCGTTCCACGGCGCGACATCGTCCAGCGTGTCCTTGCCGGAGCTGGCTGTCTCCACGCTGAAGGTGTTGGGCTTCTCTGTTTCCGCGGTGACGTAGCGGTAGCGGGTGGCCATGAGCTTGCCTTCGGTGGTTCGGGCGACGATCAGCCGCACGTCCCCGACGCGCATCGTCTGCTGGTTTTGTCCGCGCGCTGGCCGCTTTTCCAGATTGGTGGCGAGGTTGATCTCCACTGCATCGCCGGTCTTGAAGATAAGCCGCGGGTCGGTGGGGGTGTTGACGAAGGGCGACTCGTCGCCGACCTGGAATCGGACGTAGAGGTTGGCGTCGTCGTACCCTACCTGCGCCTGAGCCGTGCGGTTTCCTTCCATGCAGATCGTCAGCGGCTGAGTGGCGCCCCACTCGTCATACTTGCCGTCGGCCGCCGCGCCCTTCAGGCGCGGCAGTCTGGATGTCTTCTTGCCGAGGGCCGACTGCTGGGCCAGGAAATTATGCCGGACTGCCGCTTCGGCCCTGACGACGTGCTCGGGCGTGACGCTGACCGAGAGGGTATGGCGCTTGAGGGTGTCGAGACCGGTCAGCTCCCAGAGCCGGCAATCGGCATCGCCGCCGAGGAAGTAGGCCTTCCCGTCTTTCGGGTGGCGGAACAAGGTGCCGTTGAAGTTCTCGGTGAGCACCATGTGCTGGCCAAGCTTGTAGGCGGCGCGCTGGTCCTCGCCGAGCGCATCCACGAACAGGCCGTCCCTGGCATCGAGTAGAAAATACTGGCCGTAGTAGCCGGTGATGGCGACCAGATCCTCGGTGGTCCCGCGGGAGAAGATCATGGCGCCGACGAGATATCCGGGCGTGTAGGCGTCACTCGTCCAGGCAAAGGCGCAGTGAACATTGTGATACTCCCAGAGCTTCTCGCCTTTCGCGGAGAACTTGACCACGCGGTGCCCCGAGCCCTGGTGGCGCTGGCCGCGGTCCAGCGAACCGCCGGACACCAGCGCGTAGGATCCGCCGTCCGCGGCGGGAGACACGGCGCCGACCGCACCGCCGTCGGGATCGGTGGCCAGGCGCGTGGGCACGGCGGGGTCGGCGTATTTCAATCCGCCCTGCTCGTTGAAGCCCAGGAAGTCCCACCGCGTGATCGAATACGGTGTTGTCGTCTTAGCGCCGCCCTGGGCCGCCCAACCTATGCCTGCGCTGCTGTAAAGGTTCAGTTTCTGATCCGCGACCGGACCGAAGAAGGCGACCCAGTTCTGGTTCCACATCTGGAACTCCGTTTCGGGTTGAACCTTGCCGTCGTTGTTGGCATCGATCCAGAGCATCCGCTTGCCGTCCTTCTTTGCTTCGCCAAGGCGTGGCACAAACCCGCCGTCAATTTCTTCGTAGATGGTCAACGCATTCACAGATCCGCCCTGGATGCCGCCAACCACCAGGAAGGTGCGGCCCTGGATGTTTGCGAAGGTGCCGCCGCCATGCCAGCTTACCGCTGGCAGCGAAACGCCTTCCTCGGTGCGGTCGCGCAGGATCGTGGCGTCCGGCGTCCATGTCCCATTGCTGTAGTCCACGCGGTAGCGGACGCTCTGCGCGTAGAGGTGGTCCGGTTCGGCGGGATTGGCATAGCCGCTGGTGGAATAGTCGAGGGAGCCGAAGAACTCCTTCCAGAGTGAGCCATCCGGGTTCCAGACGGAATAGCGTTTGGGCTGCGCGTCGGCCTCTGCCACCCAAAGCCGGCCGTTCTTATCCACTCCGATGCCGTAAGGATTGAGCATGCCGGCGGGATCGAACCTGCCCAGGGCGGGCCGACCGCCTGGCAGGCCGTACTTCAGCAGAACCTTGCCTTGCCCTGAGTCTGTCGAAGGGGCTTCGGGGGCGAGCCTCCAGACCTGCATGGTCCTGCCCTGAAGGGAGACATAGATATTGCCTGCGGCGTCGCAGGCAAGGTGTCGTGGCTCGTCGAGGTTGTTCAGGATCGGGGTGAACTGTTGCGTGCTCAGATCATAGCGGCCGACGCGATTGCTGCTCACCGCGTAGAGAGTGCCGTCGCGCGAGGTGGCCAGACCGAATGGCCTCGGCAGCGGAACATCGCCGCGCGGGTCGCCCGAGGCCAGGTCGAGCAGGTGCAACCGGTCGTCTACCAGACTGCTGACGATGATGCGGTCGCCGACAATCGCCACGCCATAGATCTGCCACGACCGGCTGCCCCAGTCCGAACCGCTCTCGTCCGCTCTCTTGGTGGTGACTGAAACGTCGGGGCGGCCGCCGGAGAACGGCGTCAGCAATCCGGTCTCCAGGTTGATCTTGGTGATGCGGGCGCCCCCGCGGCTGAGGATATAGCCGAACCCCTTGTGCACCGCGACGGCCACGCCGCTGGCCGCGATGCCGCAGCGTTTTCGGCCTGTGAGATCCGTTCGGATCGACGCCATCATGGCTTCGGCGCTGGAGGTGCCGAGGATCACGGCATCGCCTTCCGTGCCGATCATCTGTGGGATCTGGTAGTCGCCGGCCCAGCCGCCTGTGCCGTCTTCGGTCTGGTGGGGCGGGGTGCCGCTTACACCGATATCGCACACAAGTTTCTGGACGATGCCGTCATGAGTCAGGAGCTTGGCCGTGTAGGATCCGGCTTGCACGGGACGGCCGTAGTCGTCGAGTCCGTCCCAGAGATAGGTTTGTGCGCCGGCAGGATACGGTTGCGCACCGAGGCATGTGCGGACGAGTTTGCCGTCGGCGCTGCACATGGCAAGGCTGACCTTGGCGGCCTTGGCGAGTTTGAAAGAAACGGGAATGTGTCCCTCGGCGCGGCCGAGGACGTTTTGCGCGGGCAGCTTGAGGTGGCCGGTCTTCTCGAAGATGGCCGTGCCCCAGGATAACGGCCCCATGTACCCGAGATCGCCGCCGGCCGGGTTGCGTATGTCCGTCAAGCCGCAGCGCACGCCCAGACCCTGGTCGTTGCCCCAGTGCATCTGCCAGAGGATCTGGATGCGGTCGCCGCCGGTCAGCGGGCGGGGCGCGCGCAGGACCGACCAGGGGATACGGTACTCCATGACGTAGCCCTTCCCGTCGGCGTCCTTCGTGTAGGCGCCCGTCACGCCGGGCGGATTCAGCGTCGGGTTCTGGAATCCCAGGGTATAGAAGGAGAAGTAACCAGCGGCCTTATCCTGCGTCGAGTACCACATCCAGAGCATGTTCACGAACTTCTGTTCTTCGGGCGGCATTTTCGGCCCGCCCTGGCTCGAAACCCTTGAATGGATATCCGGGTTGGAAAGCAGGAATATCTGGATTGCATCGGCGTTCCAAGACATGTTGACTTCGCCGCCGAAGGTGTAGTTGTTGATCATCGGCGTTGGGTCCTTGACGTGCGCGCTGATGTACAGGTAATTCGTGTCGTACATCATGGCGCCGTTGACCGAGTAGGCCTGCCTGCTCGACTCGTCTGGAAACATCAGGTTTGCGCCTGAAAGGTCCCAGTCGTTGAGCTTGCCGTCGATCGTCACCGGGCCCGGGGTCGGGACCACGTGGATTTCCCTGTGATCCGCCTTATTGACCAGCGCCACGTAGGCATGGGCAACAGAACCCGATATTAGAATTGCCACAACCAGCATCAAACGTTTCATTGTTCTGCTCCTTAATGCACCGAAGATGTACGTAGCATCATAACTGCTTGCGCTTTCAGCAGGGGCCAACTGCGGAAAGCCGGGGCGGTCGTTGTGCCCTCCCAATCGTCCACCGTTGTCGTCGCCCGCTATCGTCAACCGACTTTACCCGCTTCCCGGCGGCCCTATTCAGCCGTGATCGAGTAACGCGGGAACTGGTCTGTCTGGACGTGGAAGAACGGCTTCTTTGAGCTCACATCCGGAGAGGACGTATGATACCGGTCCTTGAGATCGCCGTTCTGGGATACGGCCATGATCGTGATCTCGCGGCCGCCCATTTTCCAGGGCTTGCCGGCTTCCTTGCCTTGGGCCGCTGCCGGTGTGCCGAGTGCGTACCACGGCACGCGCAGTTCGGCGGTGTAGCCGGTATCCTCGTCGGTGGAATCGTTGACCGTGGAAGGCTTATCGTCCTTGCGGGGTTTCACCGCCACGGCGCAGGCGAATTTGCGATCTTTCTCGTCCTGGAGGAACTCATTCCTGATCCAGTAGATTCCGAATGGCGCTGCGAAGGCCGGCATGTTCTTCTGCCAGGCCGGAAGACCTGCCAGGACCAGCAGATCGTTGAACTGATTCGCCGCGTTGTGGTGCAGTTCCCAGAACAGGCTCTTGTCGTCCGCGATCACGAAGAACTCTACGACATCCACCGGCTTGTTGTCTGGATCCCAGATCTCGCAACCTGGTCTTTGGTTGTCCGATGGTCCCTTGGTTGCGCCGTTGGCCTTGGCAATCAGGTTGGTGTCGAACACATCATAACCGATGTACAGGTAAGCGTCATCCCACAGGTAGCGGGCATTCATACGAGGGTCCGCACTGACGGCGCCGGGCTTGTTCCCGTACACGTAATTGACGGGCACAGTCTGCGCGTCCTGCCAGTCCGCTTCGTCGAGTTTACCGTCCACGACGATCGGGGCCTTGGTCTTTGCGATCGTTCCGGAAATCGTCTTCACTGCGCCCGTGGGCGACTGGGCCAAGCTTGTACATGCCGACACTCCCGCCACCGCCGCGCCAACCGCCATCCACCGTGTCCAACTCGATTTCATGCCTTTTGCCTCCTTATGCAACCGCTGAACTCCTGGTTAAGATCAAAGGTTTCAGGTTTCGGTCTTCATGTCTCCTGAAACCTGACATCTGAAACCACGACTATTCCCCTTACACATCCTCCAGCAAAACGTCCAACCCGCTCATGCACCCTGTGCCTGGACCGTCCAGGACCAGTTCAATCGCCAGCTCAGTATCAACCTCCCGGGCTGTCCGCGAATACTCCGGCATGGCGAAATCAATCCAGCGGCCTGATGTGTCGGCGACCGGCTCGGAACACACCGCGGGCAGCCAGTCCACATGCGGCTCAGGCTGCCACTGAAAGATGTGGGGTCGGATGCGGAGGAACATGCGGCAGACGCCTTCCACACGCATCTTGCCCCGGATCTTAAGACGACTGGCAGGCGGCATCTGGGTTGGATTGATGACCGCCGCCGGCCAGATCAGTTCGCCGGCCTTTCCGGAAACCATCCGCACAATGCCCTGGCCGTCCGGCCCACCGCTCTTCTCCCAGAACCGCTCGCGGCCGTTCGGGATGAATGCGGAGCCTTCGTCAACGCCGTCCAACTGTACTGACTTGCGGAAGTCGTTGAAACCGAGCCCCAGCCGCGCTCCGCTCCGCTCCTTCCAGTCCGCCTCGGTCACCGGGTACCGGCGCGCGTTGGCCTGGAGTCGCCTGGCTTGCGCATCATCCAGCCAGTGGATGTGGTAGCGCCAGGTCCGCGCCTCGCCTGGCTGCATGGGGCGGTCAAAACGGGTGGAGCAGTGGAAGTCGAGATAGGCGTCGCAGATGCCCCAGCAAGGTTCGCCGTCGCAGGCGTCCACCGTCAGGACGGGGTTGAACGCTTCCCCGAAGAAGCCGCCCCAGTTGCCCGCAGCGCCGCGCAGGGGAATGGGCTTTCTTTCCCCGCCGCCGGTGTAGGGCCGGTAGTCAAGCACATGCTGATGCGGGAATTCCCACACGACGCCGTCCCTGTCCTGGATCAGGAACCTATTGAACTTCTTGCGCCGCTCAAAGAGGAACCGGCCGCCGGTATTGGCCGGCAGGATGTTATTGTACTCGATCCACGGCAGGTCGAGAGGGGTGGGGGACGTGCATTCGAGGCTTGTGACGAGGTGCCACTCGTAGCGGCCGGTTTTGGCCGACACGCCCAGTTCGGCCCGGCATTCGGCCTGTAACGTGGTGTCGCGGGATGACCGGGCGCTGACGAGCACCTTGTCCCCCGTCTCCGAAACCCGGATGTCGATGCCGCGGATGGTGCCGGTTGACGGGTGCTGCACGTGGAGATTGAATTTCAGCCCCCGCACATTGCCCAAGTGGGTTTCCTTGTCGATGGATTCGAGGCGCTCTCCAGGTTGTCCGGGTGCGCGCAGCAGCCAGTCAATCCATCCTTGCGGCGTCACATAGGCGATGGTTTGGCCTTCGGCATCGTCGATGGCCGAGCAGTTGAGATTGATGGGACGTACCGAAAACGTCATGACATGCCCTCTGTCGTGGCTGTTATACCTGACGGGTCACTTGAAGCGCTTCCAACGCTTCTGCATCGGCCAGATCTTTGCTTCTGCCCGCTGCCCTCCAGGGCGACGGCGTCACCAAATGTCACGGTGTGCAGTCTGTCCATACCGATCGCGATGGTACCTCAATTCTAATGCCCGCATCAAATGAAATGGGGCTAGTCTGGGATCCCATTTACTCTAGCGACGAGATTGCAGGTCAACGACAATTACAAACACGCACCGACGACAACTACAAACGGACATAAGCAGTGCTCGTTTATGAGTGGTTATTAGTGCGGGGGTGGAGGTGGTTGATCCGCCCTCCTCCGTTCCCCGTAGCCGCCGTTGATAAACGGTGGGCCGGCTGGCGAGGAGGACCAGGCAGGGCCCTTTCCATGCCCACGCCTTACCAGGCGCGGCTACGAAGAATGGGGCTTCTCTGCCTTCCTGATTTCCAGATCGAATCCGCCTTACCAGTCTCCGTACCCTCGCGGCGACGCTCCCCTTCGCTTCCTTTCTGCGGTTGTCTTTTATCGACAATCACTGCCCGATTCTGTTACCAAGACAAGTGGTTTGCGCGGAGGGTGCCTGTCGGCGGGATGGGCGTCCTTCCGCAGAAGGAAGAGTCACCCATGAACACCTGCACACTGACCTCGGCAACGGCGATTCTCGATCATAGCGGCAGCAGCGCGGTTGCGTACGCTGCCACGGCGCTGCGCCAGGATCTGCGCCGCAAGCTAGGGCTTGAGCGCGAGGGCGCGCCTGCCGGCAAAGCGGCCCGCATCGAACTGCGCCTTCGCGTCTCGGACAACGCTTTTGACACCCATACCTTCGATGTTCGGCCGGATGGCGTGACCATCACCGGAAGCGACGAACTCGGACTGATGCACGGCGTCTACGCCTTCAGTCAACGCTGGCTGGAGGCCGATCCCTGCCATTACTTCACCGAAATCGTGCCCGCGCTTGCGGAGCAGGTCGAGATCCCTTGCGGGACCACTGCATCGAAGCCGTCCACCTTCCATCACCGCGGGTTCTTCTTCAACGACGAGGACTTGCTGGTCGGCTTCCAGATGGAAAAGCCGGAGCACGGGTTCTCGATGGATGTGTGGCGGGAGCTGTTCGAGCTGGCGCTGCGCATGCAATGCACGTGCGTAATCCCGGGAACGAACATCCTGCCCGACGAGCCGCAGATCAAACTCGCCTCCGACATGGGACTCTATATCGCCCAGCACCACGCCGAGCCGCTGGGCTCAGCCCCGTTCTACTGGCCGCGCGGAATCCCGTTCTCCTGGTCCAGCAACCGCGCCGAGATCATTGCCTACTGGCGCAAGGCGATTCAGCGCCAGGCCGGGAAGAAGGTGCTTTGGACCCTCAATTTCCGGGGCCTGATTGACCGCGCGTTCTGGGTGGACGATCCTAACATGAAACCCGATGCGCCGTTGGAGACCAAGGCAAAGATCATCAACGAGGTGCTGGCGGCCCAGTACGAACTGATCCGCGAAGTGCGCGGGGAGGACCAGCCCGAGACCTACGGCTATCTCTGGGGCGAACTCTACGACCTGTACAATGCCGGCCTGCTGCGGTATCCGCCGCGGACAACGATCATCCACACCGACGACGGCGACGCCTGCATGCGCCGCAACCTGGAAGACCTGGTGCGCCGCTCGCCGAATCCGACCGGCGTCTACCAGCACATTTCCATGTTCAACGGCGCCCAGTCCATGCGGGTGACCAGCTTCGCTCCGCGGGTCTATGCCCGCGAGCTGAAACGCGTCACCGACCTTGGCATGAACCGCATCTTCATCCTGAACGTCGGCAACGTGCGCGAGAAGATCTTCAACCTGCGTCAGGTCATGGGCTATGCCAACGACTATGCGGCAATGGCCGGGATATCCGGGGCCGATGGCGAGGGTTACTTTCCATGGTATACGCGGGAGGTTTTGGGCACTGAGAACCCGGAGGTGGCCGACGCCTACCGCGCGCTGACCGCGATCCCCTTCGCGGCTTCCGACGACCGGCCGGACAACAGGGTGGGTGATAATCTCTACACGATCTTCGTGCGTTTCACGCTCCAGCGCTTGTACAACCGCGAGGATAAGCCGCCGTCCATCTGGGGACTGCAGCGGTTTGCCACCTTGCGCGAGGCGCTGGCGTGGTTCGATGAACGGCTGGCCGCCGCCGAGCCGAAATGGGCGATCGCCTCCGAGCGGGCGCGCGACTCCGCCCTCCACCTCGCGGGGAACCGCCGCGCGTTTTTCGAGAACGATGCCGTCGCGCATCTTGAAAAGATGCTGCACCTCACGCGGATGGCCCAGACCTTCAGTCGCTCGGTGGGTCATTACCTGGCCGGGCGTGGCTACGACGCATATCTCGAAGCCTTCCAGGCCTGTCGTCACTGCGACGCGGCGCTGGATGTTGAGAAGCGCGTCGAGACCGGGAAATTCAAGGGCTGGCATCGCAACGATCTGAACTGCCGGACCTGGAAATGCCGCGATTTCCTGGGAACCTGGCACGCGATGCTCGACGATTTGCGCTGGCTGAATCTCGAAGGCATGGCCGAGGGCCCGCAGCCCTGCTATGCCGCTTACAAGTACAACCCGAACTTTAAGACAGCATACCGTCCGGACCTGTTTCTGCAACCGGAGCGGTAGGTATCAAGTGGGAAGGAGGGTGTCACAATGAGGCATGGCACAACAGGAAGACGGGCAGGCAAGCAACGTGGTTTTCTGGAAACAGGAAAGTATGAACAAGGGGTGCGCGCGCAGTTGCCGTTGTTGACGGTCAGAGGCGCCAAGCCGGGACCCACGGGGGTTATCATGGCCGGCCAGCACGGACGCGAGCTCAATGGGATTGCCGCCATTGCGGAGGTCTTCGCTACGCTCAACCCCGCCAGGATGAAAGGGACGGTGCATTTCCTGCCCGTGATGAATCCGGTAGGAATACGTTCGCACGCTCAGGACTATCCGACGGAGAAGAGCCGCTACCGTCCGATCAAGTTCTCCCTGGCCATGAATATGAACAACACCTGGCTTGGGGACGGCAAGAAAGCGCCGTCCTATGCGTCGGCCATCGAGGGAACGGTTTGGAAGACGCTTCTGCGGCATGCCGATTTCGGCGTTGATCTGCACGGATGGACCGACCTCAGTCTGTGCCTGTCCTGGGCACACCGCAAGTACCGCGATTACCTCCGCGCGTTCGGCCTGCCATGGATGCTGACGTACCAGAAGGTTGAGGCCGGATCCAGCGAAAGCATCACCGCCTCCCATGGCATTCCATGGGTTGTTTGTGAACTGACGCCACAGAACCGGATCAACCCTGAGTCGGTCGCCCATGGCGTTCGCGGCATCCGTAACGCATTGCGTTTTCATGGATTGCTTGACGAGCCTCTGGAAGTCCCGCCGGTGCAGTATGAGTGCGCCACTCCGCTGGACGAAACTGTGATACGCACGCCGGTCGAAGGGTTGCTGGTTGGGGTACGCGCAAGGGGCGACTGGGTGCGCAAGGGCGATACAGTGCTGCGTGTGCTCTCACTGGAGACGCTGAAGACGGTTTACGCCTTCGAGGCACCGCACGATTCCCTGGTCTTCAACATAGGCGGTTCCCACTGGGGTGAGGACCTTCCGGAGAACTTCGTTGTCTTCCCTGGCCAGATGGTCGGCCTTCTCCACAAGCCGGTTCGCATCCACCGGGCGAAGGTTGGCTAGAGACGAGGGGCAATCGCCCTCGACGTCCTCGTCATCGTCAACCGATTGTCTTACCTATAACTTGACCCGGCGAGAGCGGAATGAATGCGGCGCAGCCGCGCGGTTGGCTCTTCTGTTGGCCGGCCATGTCTGGCCGGCGTCTTCTGCACAATCCGAAGAGATTTGCGTGTACGAGTACGTGTACGAGTGCGGCGGAAAGCCATGCGCAGATTTGCGTCCCTCTTGGCGCGAGCTCTCCGAGTGAGCCGTAAACAAAGGACGCACACGAGTCCGCACAAAGTTTTGCCTTCCTTAGCCGAGGATCAGGGTTCAGTAGAGAGTATTGACACAGGCGCATCGATCATGAGATCGTAATACAGATAGAGATCGATGGAGGTGTCGTTATGCATTCGGTAACATTGTCGCCCAAGTATCAGGTCGTCATACCGCTTCCCGTTCGGCGCACCATGCATCTTCGTCCGGGACAGAAGATGCAGGTTGTCGAATACGAGGGGCGCATAGAGTTGATTCCCGAGCGGGACATCGCCGAGCTGCGCGGTTTTCTGAAAGGCATCAACACGGCCTTTGAGCGCGAGGAGGACCGGGCATGAACCTGGTGGATTCCTCTGCCTGGCTGGAGTACTTTGCCGACGGTCCGAATGCACAGCACTTCGCGCCCGTCGTGAAGATCCCCGCGCAACTGGTCGTTCCCACGGTTACCCTCTATGAGGTCTGTAAGGTCATTCTAAGGGAGTCGAATGAGAACGCGGCGCTTCAGGCATGCGCTGCCATGCAGAAGGGTCTCGTGATCAATCTGGACAACAAGCTGGCCATTGCGGCCAGCAAGCTGAGCCTGCTTCATACCTTGCCGATGGCCGATGCCGTAATTCTGGCGACGGCCCGTGAACATGGCGCCACGCTTTGGACCCAAGACGCGCACTTCAAGGAGATCGTCGGGATCAAGTATTTCCACAAGAAGAAATGATTCGGCATGACAGGCATCGCAAGGGTGGTTCTTGGGAACTCGGCGGGTTAGACTCGTCGGTATGAAACATTCAATGAAGGGCAGGGCGCAGCGGTGGCCGCGCACTTCCTCGACCGCGGGTTCCGCCATCCGCGCTAAGGGATGCA
>CAZWPN010000114.1:0-11370 GCA_964635275.1 uncultured Victivallales bacterium
GGACAAATCCCCTCCGAGGTGTAGAGATTGCCGTGCTGGTCCTTCATGTAGAGCAACAGCCCTGCCCCTTGCCACACGTCCCGCCAGCCGTCCGCGGTCTTGATCTGGCAACCGGCGAAGGGCGAGGTGCTCTCACGCAGGCGCCACCGCTCGTAGTCCACCCGCAGCTTGAGCCGAAGAACGCCTGTGTCCACCGTCATCATACCATTGGCATTGGAAATAGTGATCGCCGGCTTCGGGCCGGAGTTGTCGGTCTTGGCCGCCCGGCCAGACGCATCGGCCGCCACCGGATACTCCAGAAACACCGTATCGCCATCCACGGCGGGGTCGGCCTGGATATCGGCCACCATCCACTTAACGTCGCCCAGGTCCTTCTTCCAGGTCGTCATGTGGACCGTCTGCAGAGGAAGCTCCTTGCCATCCGCCCGCACCGCGCGCAGACGCGAGCCGGCCGGAAGAGCGCCCTCGGCAAAAGGCACGCCGAAGGTCATCGGCTCGCTGCCATAACGCACACCGGCTTCGCCGGCGAGCTTGACGGGGATACGCTTGGTTTCTTTCTTCTTCATGCGCACACCACTCCTTTACAATCGGGATAGCCGGAACAACCCCAGAACTGTTGCATCTGCGTTCTTCCTTGGCATCAAAGTTCAACGGACTGTAGCAAGGCTCAACCGGCAAGGCCAGCGGGAATCAACTAAAGCGTGCAGAAGATGCCAAGCCGGAGAGAGAGGGGGGCGGCTGATGCGACGGCGACAAGGAGGCTGGGGAAAAGAAGCGCCGCGCATTGGTGTAGTGCGCTTGGATGGCTGCCCTCGACCTTGGAGGTCAGCCGATGGGCCACATGCGACAGTCTTTGCGCGGCAACCGGACCAATGTTCCTTCGATGAACGGGCCGATGCCGGCGATCTGCCGCAGGATCGCCTGGCGCCGCGTCACGAACCGATTCTTGATGGGTTTTGTGCTGTTGCTTGGACTGTCTTACTAAGTGTTAATCCTGGCAACAAACGAAGCGCCTGCGACAACACTTTTTGCCGCAGGCCCTCGCATCCTACCGTCCGGGTCGTTTTTCCAGCCGTCTATTCAGCCGCTCCCTGCCGGCCCGTAGGTGCGACGAATGTCATTTTCTGAATGGCTGGGAATCAACCCCCATCTCACCTCCCGGCACTGCGACAAAGGCTTGCCCGCGGGCGGGCGCTGGAATACGCTTCCCACGACATCTTCGCAACGGGTGTTTGCGTGCGCCGGAAAGAATATAATGAACGCATCAACACGGTTTAAGCCATGACCACCGACGGCCGGGTAGCCACTGCCACCCATGCAATGCAAGACCGTCCCTGGGTGCGCCGCATCGGCGCAACCCTTCTAAACCCTCGTCCATGGCATGTCGCACTCGTCTATGCGCTGCTGCTCTGGACTTTGATAGCGGGGTACGCCCGGAACTTCAACGGTAATCTGAGCGGCTTCATTTGCATGGGCGACCGCTTCATCCGTCCCGAGACACTGCCGTCACGCGTCACTCATATTCCCAACTGCGTAGGTTACGACGGCCAGTTCTTCTACTTCATCGCGCACGATCCGCTGATCCTCGGCTCCTTACCGGGCCGTCTGGACCGCCCGGCCTACCGGTACCAACGGATTCTCTACCCTGCCCTCGCGAGTGCAGCCTCACTCGGCAAAGCCAAACGCATTCCGCGCATGCTGGTGGCCGTCAACGCCGTAGCGCTTTGCCTTGGCGTATGGATGCTGGCCGCTTACATGACGGCGCACGGGCGCAACGCGTGGACCGGGGCAATGCTCGGGCTACTGAGCGGCTGCCTGCTGGGGCTGTACCGCGACATGTGCGATCCACTGGCGGCCGTGCTGCTGGTGGCGGCATTCATTGCGTGGGAGCAACGGCGCCTTTTGTCGGCATCCGCTTTTCTTGCCGCCGCGCTCCTGACGCGGGAGACCAGCGCCATCGTGATTCCTCTGTTGGCAGCTGAAGCGCTGCTCCGACGCGACTGGAAAGGCTTGTCATTTACGCTCTTGTCCGTCGTTCCTTTTGCCTGCTGGCAGATCTACATCGCGTGGCAGTTCGGCGAGCCGTCATGGCGTGGCGGCACAGGCAACTTCGGCGCGCCGCTCACAGCCGTCTGGCATTACGGACGGGAGGTATTCGACACCGGCTCGGGGAACGAGCGAGCCTACTTCGCGTTCTTCCTTGCACAAGCTGCATGCTGCCTTCCCATTGCCGCGGTTAACCTCTGGAAACGGCGCGACGCTGCGGCGGTAGCGTTCGTCGCCTTTGCCGTGATGCCGTTCTTTATGTCGCGATTCGTATGGGTCGAACCATGGAGTTACGGAAGGGTCCTGGTGACCGGCGCAGCCATGCTGCTGCTCAGCCATGGACACAGCCGCGGGCACAGTCTCCTGACGTGGATTCCCGTAGCGCTAAACGCCGCGCTCACCGTGGTGACCCTTGTATGGCTGCGCGTTCTGTAGCCTGACAGCAGACGACGTCACAGGTTTCTCGTACGGCTATCAGTACCACTACGGGCGGGTGGAAAGATAGTCCACACTGTCGCGTACGGCCTGCGTCATGTCCGAGGCGCATGCATCAAGCTCCACAACAAGCCATGTTGTGTCTCTTCCTGCCGCCTTCAGAATCGCCGGGATATGGGGCTTCAGAAGCTCGGCGGCTGCCTGGAACCTTTCGGCGCCTGCCTTGATCGCATCCATCGTCCGGAACGCGTCAGCGCCGAGCCCGGAGATGATGTACTCGTAGCCCAGGGTCCTGGCGGTGTCCACGATTTCGTTGAGGTTGTCCTTCGAGGGCAGGTTGCTGTGGGCGGATGACACGACAAGCCCAAGATCATCCACGATCCGGCGGACTTCGCCGGCGGTCTTTCCCGCCAGGCCGCAAGTCTCGACGCCTTTGTATCCCATTTCAGAAAGATCCCTGAGGACTCCGGCGAAATCCGTGGCGGCGCGGTCGCGAAACGAATAGAGTTGGACACTGATCGGTCTCTTCATGGTTCTCCTGTCTGTCAGTTGTAGCCTTTGCCCTTCCATAACCAGTCGGGCTTGTATTTGCAGATGGAGTATCGCGTCGGACACCTCCCGTCAATTCCATAATCGTGCCATCACTCGGAACGGTGGTCATGCCCCGTGAGGCCAAGGGAGCGGAAGAAGACTCACCACGGAGGCATCGAACGTGGAGACTTTCCGATCCCGGGCTCAAGCACAAAATCCACACCGCTTACGCATCCCGTGGCATTAACCTCGACAGCGCGCCCGGATAGCGCTGCGCCGGTCACGCACACTTCATAACTGCCGGCAGTCATCCCGAGTCTGGACATCCGGTAGAATCCGCTTGTGTCCGTCGTAACCTGCCGCGTGAACGCGCGCCGGCGGTGCGCCGAAACCGTAACACCGGCCTGCCCGTTACCGTTGCGGTCCACCACCCTCCCCGCCACGGCCACAACCTTGTCGCGGATGACTTCAAGATACGACGCACCATGTCCGCTGTAGTCGTATCCTTGGGTATATGCGGTGCCGCTGGGACTGCGATCCCTGTTCGTGGGCGATGCCTTGGCCAGCGGCTCCACGGCGGTATCCTCATTCCATTCGTTCCAACTGGTAATGAAAAGAAGGTTGAGGCGAGGATCCAGAAATCTGAAGGCATGTCGTTCGAAGAGTTCCGCAAAAAGACTGCCTTCGGCAGCCCCGTATTCCCACTGACGGGGAATCGCATAGTGGTCCACGACCAGACGGGTTCCTCGGTCATTGTATCCAGGAATGATTTGCGGCGCCAGGTAGACGCGACGGCGGACGGTCCGCCTGTAGTGTTCGTATAAATCGGCCACGTCGGCGACGTACCGGCTCTGCGACGCGTAACCCACATGCGACGTAGTTCCGCCCTCGTAAAGGTTATAGGAAGTTATGGCGTCAAAAAGGCGGATCCGGGGCCATTGGGCCGTTTCCGCGAGCGGCGAAGGCCGTACCCCGGGTAGCGAGGGCGAAACCTTCCAGAAGATTTCGTCTCCGATGATGAACAGGTCATGTCCGCGCTGACGCATTGCTTCGCGCAGGCTACTGATGGCCTTCTCGTACTTGCCGGTAAAAGTCCGCGTCAGGTAGAGCACCACAACCGGCCGCCCATGCAGTCGCAGGTACGATGGATGCGAGAAGCATTGATCGGCAATATCCGTGAAATCGGCAATCAGTCGCTCCGTCGTTGCCGCGTCGAATTTCGTGCAGCCTGCGTTCTTGTCGAAGCCCAGGCCCCATGTCTCGTAGAAGACGCAGAAGCGTATGTCCGCCAGATTCGGGGTGCGATATAGCGCACCCAGAAACGCGCGCTGCTCATCCTTGCGGCCCGGCCACCAATCAATCGTCAGAAAGTCGATGCCGTACTGCGAGCACCAGGCAATCTGGCGCTCCAGAACGTTTGGATCGTCGAGACGGTACTCACCCACGGCGGGATCCTGATGAGGCAACAACTGCCCGCGGAGATACCCCTGCGAGAAATTGCGCGGGTACCAGATGTAGTAATGCGCCCCAACAAGGTAGCGGTCCGTCTGAATGGCCGGCAATGGGAAGATGTCCCTCACGATCCATGCGGCGACGCCAAGGCATGTGAGCAGAACCGCGACGGCCACGCCAACCACAATGGGTCGGCGTCGTGCGGCACCTCCATGCTTTCCGTGCTCCGCCATCATGCCGGCCGGATTGAACCAAAGCCTCCCCCCGCACGGCAACCCAAATCCTTGCCATTGTAGTAGCCGCCGTGCCGGCGGCATCTGCTCTTCTGTAGGCTGGACATGCACTCTGCCCGGCGCGGAGCCATCCGCTTGCAGTGGGAAACGGCGCTGTGGTAACATCCGATCGTCTGGGTGGTGTCGCACAATCGCGCACACCTCTGGGCAAAGGAGGATGCCATGCTCGAACTGCTGACTCTTGAAGTTCTGAAGGCTGTCACATCCACGTGCGTCAAGTTTTACATCGCGGCGCTGCTGGGCGGCGGGGGTCGCATAACCTACGACAAGACGGAACTGGGTTACAAAGTCCCCAAGTGGTTTATGAACCCGGATTCGTCCGTATCCGCGCTGTGCGGCTACGGGACATCTGTGCAGGGCGACGAGTTCCAGTCGCTGGATAGCGCCAAGGATCTGGCCACCGAACAGATGGCTAAAACCATCCGAATCAGCACCCGCGCCATGGTCGAGGAGAAGATCCGTTACGATCGGACCAGCGCCCAGCAAAAGCGACTTGTTGAGGTTCTTGTCAAGAGCGAGGGTTTGGAAGACTTCATCCGCGCCAACGCGACCGTGTCGCGCAAGCAACTGGTGGAAGTGACCAAACCCGAAAAGGACATGCGGGCGTTCGTCGAGCTGCAACTTGACGCAAAGGTTTACGGCAAGTATCGCGAGGATACCCTTCAGACGGCCAAGAAACGTATTCTGATGATGAAGACGGATGACCTGATCGCCGAGATGGAAGCGGACGAGGCCCTCCTGGGCACGCCAACCAACGCAATCGGGACCGCCGTACAGCCGCCCCCCCAGCCTCCGGCCCCGCCAGCCGCGACGCCTGCGCTGCCACCAGCCGGCGCCAAGCCCACGCCGCCAACCCCGTCAGCCGTCGAAAAGGAACTCGACTCCATGTCCGCCACACCCGGCGGTTCCTCTTCCGGCAAAACATCGGGCTTCAAGGGGATAGAGCAGGAACTGGAATCCGAAGGAACGAAGTAAAAGAAACGGCCCCATCCGCAATGGATGAGGCCGTTTATTCTGCGTCTGATAACTCAGGAAGTTACGGAGCTACGCCCGAGTCCTTCTTCTTGAAGTCTTCGAACTTCTTCACTTCCTCGTCGAGTTCCTTGAACGCCTGCGAGGCGCGGAACCGCGTATACACCGCCTGCTGCGTCTGCTGCTGCGCCGCAAACGCGTCTGCGACAACCTTGGGGTCCTGGACCATCAGGGCTACCGCACGGGTGATGCCTTCCTTGCTCTCGTACTTGATGTCCTTGGGCACAGTGCCGCTCAGGATCTGGTGGGCCACATGCTTGCTGGCCGAGCTGAACAGCTCATTGAACTCAGCGCCCTTACCCTGACCAACTTCCTCCTGGAAGTCCTTCTTCAGCGAGTCAATCTTGGTCTCGATGATGTGCGCCATTTCCGTGCGTCCACGCGTCTTGGCCTTGTCAATCGCAAGGGCAATAGACTTGGATTCGCCGAGTCCGACAGCCGCCAAGCCGCCCGCCGCAGTAATCTGGTTGGCTTTCTCCTGCATCATCCCGAACAGATCCTTGTCGCTCTGGACCTTCGGTGCACTCTTGCAGCCAGCAACCAGAGAAACAGCCATTACCGTAACCGCACCCAACATCAACCCACGATTCATACCTACCTCCTTTGTTTGACTTTGCACCCGGATTCTAGACACACATCCATTAGCGCGCAAGCGCAATTTTCACACCAGATGAATAGCGACCTGCTAAACCCGCGGACCGTTCCCGTTAACCCGGATTTCTCACACGAACATGTGAGAAATCCAAGTTGAATGTGCGAGCCCCGCCGCGGGTCGAGCTACCTTCCGACAGCTGGTTCGATCCGTTTCCTATTTGCGCGCCAAGTCGCCAAGGCGCCGAGGGGAGCCAGTGTTTAGCCCATCCCTTCCTTCGCACCTTTCGTGTGTTTCGCAGTTCCTCTGAAACGTATCGCAAGACTGAGGCGTGACGCACCTACTGCCGGGAAATACCCGACTTGGGCACAGCCACCGTCACCACACAGGCGCCCTCTTTCAAGTCCACCATCCGGCGCAAGACCCTGACACCCGCCATCCGCAGGACCAGCTGCTCACGGCGCACATCTTCCTGCACAGCGCCTGCCATCGCAACCCCTTCGCCCAGTTGTCGATGCATGTGGCTCAGGCTCACCAGTACGCTCCTGGCCATCTCGTGTATTGCATCCTCCTCGACTTTGCGGAAGGAGCCCATCGCATCCCCATAGCGAAATTCGCCGGCCAGCGTCAGCCGGCATTCAGTCGCGGTCTCCCTCCAGCCCAAGGGATCAAATCCTTCCGTGGCGTTCGTGAATGTCTCCATCTGGTCGCCCGATACCCCGGAGCGCATAAGCAGATTATTCGCATCCTCAACGGCGGTTTGCCCACCCACCATGCTGAAGAGCGCATACGATCCAAACCGGCGCCGCAGATGCCGCCCAAGATAGGCGATCCGTGCGCGGTCATCGCCCGCCTCCGCGTATGCTTTCATAACATCGGCCAGCACAGCTTCCACGCGATCCGCCGACACGTTGTACCGAACGGTATCAAGCACCACCCGGTTCTCAGAAACCCCTTCGGTCAGCGTGAACGCCCGAAGAACCCCGGTGACAACGAATTCCTGAAACCCCAACGAACGCACCACACCGTAGACAACCCATGGCGGAAGATCACCGTATTGTTTATGAAAGGGAACAAGATCAGCGGGCAGCCTCATCCCGATATCCACAGGAACATCATCGGCAGCCACTGTAGTAGGCCGGGTAAACCACTCCGGGAGGTTGATCTCCAACGGACGCCCCCTAACCACGCATGCCGTCTGCTGGCAGCCGCCACACGCCATTACCAGCGCCACGACAAGAAAGGAACCTCCAAGTCGAATGAGAAATGACGTCAGGCCGAAGGTTTTCAGAATGGGACCCCGCTCGTGTATTCGCGAAAACGGGCTTCACCCCGCGTCTGGCCCGGCTGACCCATCCGGTACCTCAAGACCGCCTTGTTGAGCTCTTCTATCCGGTCGCCAAGCTTCGGATGATGACGGTAGGCATCGCCGTCGGCACCCCCAAGTTCCTTCACGCGCTGAAGAACAGCCAGCGCCGCCTTCGGATCGTATCCCGCCGCTGCCACGTAGGCAGTGCCGACAACGTCCGCTTCCAATTCGTCGCCACGCGCCCGGCCGCCGATGATCTTCAGTTGCGCTTCGTCCGCCAGCCGCCCGAGTTCCGACTCCACCGAATCGGGCTCCGTATTGCCTACGGCCTTGTCCAATTCGCTGAAAACCTGATCCCGCCGCCGGTGAAGTTCCCGCTTCTTGAACTCCCTGAGTCCATGGTAACGGCTGATATGGGCCATCTCGTGCCCGAGCACGCAGGCCAGTTCAGCCTCATCCTTGAGCATGGACAACAGGCCACGGGTGATTATCACATACCCTCCCGGGATCCCGAATCCGTTGATCCCGTTATCGTTCAGGACAGCCACCCGATACTGGACGTTGTATCGCTCGGTCCTTTCGCCCACCACGGCGGCCACTGAGTTGACGTAAGCCAGAAGTTTAGCGTCCTGATACAGACCGTTCGTTACAAGGCATGCAACCAGCGCCTTGCCCAGCAATCCCTCCGCAGCCACCTCCAACCCGAGCGTGTTGCGGTAGTCCGTGGATGGAAGCCGCGACAGCAACCCGTCGTTGACACCGCCCTGAATATCGCGCTGGATGCGCCGGACCAAGTCAACGTTGGCCCGCAACGCCTCGATCGGGTCCGCCGCCGCAAGCTGCACGCGATGCTGTTCCGAGTAGCGCGCCTCGAACGCGCCTTTGACTGCAGCCGTGATGTCCACCGACGAGATAACGACCCCGTTGCTGTCGTCCACAATGCCAAGATAGTCCACGCTGGACTTCGGGCGATCGAACGTCGCCACAGGCACCCACCCGGCCAACGACTCCACACGCGCCGGGCACCAGCTCCCCTTGCTCTCACCCACCGATGCTGTCTTGCCGCGGCGCAACGACCCGACCGACTCGAAATAGGCCCCGGGGCCTTCGCGCAGCACGGCATCGCGCTGCGCTGCGCGCTCTTCGCCGCCTTGCGCACGAAGGCACAAAACCACGCTCAGCCACACCACCCACGCCGCTGTCCGACGCATAAGCACTCCCCTCGCCCCACGGTCACAGACGGAAACCAATACCCAAGGTTGCCATCCAGCTGTCAAAACTGCCCAACACATCCGCCGCGGTCTGATCGTCCGTACTCGTGTCCAGCCACAAATACCGGAAATCACCCTCGAGGAACACGCGGTCGTTCAGAGCCAGGTCCACGCCAAGTCCGAGATGCCACCCGAAGTCGTACTCGTTCTCCGTGTCCTGTCCCTTCGCGACAAGCCTCGAAATGTAAAGCCCGCCACCGCCAAGAATGTACGGGGAAAGAAGATAGTCCCGCCGCAGGGGATAGATCATCCCGCTGAATTGGATGGGATAAAGCTCAAGGTCGGTGGTCGCGTTAACCTCTTCCACATGGTAGAGAACCGCCGCCTCCAGCATGACAATCCGATGCCAATCCCACCTGAAGAAACCGCCGCCGACAAGAGCGCCACTATCGCCGTCGGACAACCGCTGATACCCGCCTCGGACGCCAAAATCACCCATCTGAGCAAAGGCCACCGATCCACAAACAAACAACGCCACCGCCACTGCAACTCCCATACGACGTTTCATAGCTGACCCCTTTCTTGTTTGACACTGTTCCTTTTCTACGCCTCTGCGAATGGAAAGTCAATCGGGATTCCAGCCGTAACCCATCGTTGGCGTTCACTGGCGCGAGCTTGCGAGCGTCCCGTGCTCGCTCCCGCCCCCGCCCCGCCGCCCTCTTCCCTCTGGGCCTCCTGCGATGAACTCCGCGGTGGCATGGATGCCAGCCAATACGCCACCCCGCTGCCGCAGCTCGTAGAGGAGGTGGAAGCACTCTCTGCTCGCGTGGGCAGGCACCTCCAGAAGATGGGGTTTGCATGAAGAAGACCGGTCACCCTCCAACTCCCGACAAGCAGCTCGTGCTCTTTACGTCGCAAGACGGCGCGGTCTCTGTGCAGGCAGCGCTGAACCGGGAAACCGTCTGGCTCACGCAGGAGCAGATGGCCCAGGTATTTGCCGCCAAGCGTCCGGCCGTCACCAAGCATCTGCGCAACATCTTCCAAACCGATGAATTGGGCGAAGGTGCGGGGATAGTCGGTCCTATGCCAACAAGTCCTACAATCTGGACGCTATCATCGCCATCGGCTATCGCGTCAACTCCAAACGTGCCACCCAGTTCCGCTGTCCCTTCTCCATTGAACCCGCCCGGCTACAAACAAACCGAGGTCGGCGTTATTTGTCCTGCCCCACCGCCAGACTCCGGACCGGACCGTCTGTCGATTCCTCGCCAGGGTTCTCCCCGGCGACCATGTGAGCGTCCGACGGCCCGGACCAGTGCGAGATCCCCGGACACCCGGAGGTCCACGAGATCCGGGTGCAACTCCAGGACTTTCGCTCCCAAGGCCAAGAGCAGGCCGCCGAGACGCTCAAGGCGCGCTTCACCTACCGCATGTACAATCCTCCGAGTTCTTCAAGGCCTTGAAGCAGCGCTTTCCCCAAGCGTACAAAGTGCGGGAAGACCGGTGCGAGCCCCTCTGGGAACAACGATTCACGAGCGTGCTGGTGGAGGGCTCACCGGACACACTGCTGACCATCGCGGCTTACATTGACCTCAACCCGGTGCGGGCGGGGCTGGTGGCGGACCCCAAGGACTACCGTTGCAGCTGGCACGGGAAGGCGATGGGCGGCCGCAGATGCATACGCTGCGGCGGTGCCGGGTCCGATACCTCATGGCGTCAGCACAAACTCCACCCTCTCGCCGAACCAGGCCCGGTCCTCGGCCGTCATCTGCAGAACGACCTTGGTCTCCTTGTCTACCGCCTGGCTCAGCACGAATTCGGGGATCACCGCGTCCGCAAAGCAGGGCGTGTCCGTGGCGATGGGACCGCGGGTCTGAACCTCCGCGCCTGGAACCGTGGACAGATAGACGCCGCCTTTCGCGCCCTTGGCGTTGGCCGGGGCAATCCAGGTCGCGGACTGCGTGTTGCCAGCCGATGCCCGACACAACACCGCCAAGCTCCTGGATCCAGATCCGGCGCTCACCCTTTTCGATCGGGGTGCGGGAAATGGGCAACCCGAGGGATATCGACCGTACGTTATGGAACTGGACCATTCCGCCGGTCTGTCCACGCGAGTCGGATGCAACCGCGGGCCAACTTGACCTTCTTGCCTACCGACTCCTAGTCTTGTTCCGCGTTTCGCAAACTATTCCACCGCCTGTTTCATCAGCCGATAGATCCGTGACAATTGCTCCGGCTGTTGTGTCATGGCCGCCTGCAGAAAGAAGAAGCTGTACACAAGATGCCCTTCGTAACCGGAGGTCTTGCCCTCCCAATCGAAAAACTCGGCGCCCTCGCCTGCGCGATTGATGATCCCGTTCTGGAAGCTGCCACCGTTGGGAAAGACAGGCTTTCCCTGCCGGGTCACCATGGCGGCCAGTTGCGGCTGAACGGACTCTTTCTGCCCCAGTCGGAAATGCGCGTTCAACC
>CAZWPN010000115.1:0-11337 GCA_964635275.1 uncultured Victivallales bacterium
GTCGCTGAGCGCCGCCGCAGAGGGCGGACGTAACGCCCACCCACCTTCCCAACGCTCGCCCCATCGCTCCGCAGAAGACCGGCCCATCGACGCCTGCCGCTGCCTCCCGCGCAAGGCGCGTTCGGCCGACGTCAGGCGCGCCGTCCGGTCCTCTGCTTCGCTACCGGCAATCGGCGCGTCGCTCCTAGTGTTCGGCCGGTTATCGGTCGGCTTCGCGTTGTATTCGGTTCGGCGGATGTCGGTCCCTGTCGTAGCCTGTCGCAACCTGTCGCCCCGAAGCGCTAAAGGTGTCAATTTCGGGAGGCAAAGGTGTCAATGGTCGAAATCATTGGTGAAAACGGGCAGTTTGTCAGCCTGTAAATCTGTCGCCAAACGGCTTCCAAGGTTCGAATCCTTGTCCCACCACCATCTTTCCCAAGGCCCTGTAACCGTTGAGGTTGCGGGGCCTTTCGCTCTCAGCCGCAACGGGTTACGGATTCTCTTGGACAATAAATGGTCTGCTGGAGCCCGTCTGGCTGTCGTAAGGCGTCATATCATGTCATTCCCTGTCGTAAGGGCTTAACGGTGCCAATGGCACCGATAAGAAGCGGGATTCGCAGGCGAGCCAGCAGAGTATTTGTCTGCCCAGGTTCAACGGTTGGTGAGCAACGGGCTGTTGTCCGTTCGGGCAAGGTATGCTTGGGGAGACGGTATCCAAGGTGAAGGCCACGGTCGGTCGTTACGGTCAGGGCGCTTTGTCGACGTCCTTGATCTTTCTCTCCACGGCCGCCAGCAGCCGTTCCAGGTCGGTCTTGCTCATGCCCTTGAGGGCGGCGTCCGGATCGATGGACTGCTGGGCGGCTTGGTTGCCGCCGTTGCCGTCTCCTTTGGCCGCCACGCCGTTAATCACGCTGAGGGACGACCGCTTCGCCATGGCAGTGCGGAGATGGTCCTCGCCGATGTGGCTGTAAACGCGTTCCATCGCAGGGCTGCCCCATCCAACCACGGCCCTGACGGTGGCCTGATCGATGCCTGCCTCCTCTGAGGTTGTAACCCAAGTGTGCCGAAACGAATGGAACCCAACCTCGACCACGGCCCGTTTGCCGGTGCCCTTGCCGGTTCCGACCTTGTGTGTCCGGATGCCGGCCAGGTTCAGCACGCGCATAAATGCGTCGGTCGCATCGGAACGACCGTTGCGGCCATAGTGCAGGTACTGCTCAGCAGCAAGGGGGCAAACGAATGTGTCCTCGCGTGGCAGGCTCGTCAGGTGCTCAAGCAATTCGGTCGTGAGCGGGACGATGACCGGGCGGTTGGGATGCCGGCGTTTGGTTTTGTTGGGCACGCGCACGATCACGTCCTTGTTGAGATCAACCTCGGTCCAGAGCAGCGTGGCGCAATCGCCGAAGCGCATGCCCGTATGGTAAGCCAGCAGGCACAGAGTTCGAATCGCCTTGGCCAAAACAATCTCATCGGCATTCAGACGCTTAACAACCTCGCTGCCGTCATCCAGCTTCACTACCTCTTCGCCTGCCGCCATGCGGTTCAGGATTGTGAAGATGGCCGACACCTCTTTGGCTGTGAATGACCGTCGCCCGTCACCGTTGGGCTTCTTGCGCTGAATGCCGGCCCAAGGGTTGTCGCGTGCGTCCAGTTCGTCCAGCAGGACCCGGAATACAAGCCGGAACAGGTTGATATATTTATTGAAGGTGGCCGCGCCAACTTTCTGGGCCAGATCGCCTGCGAACTCGCGAGCCATCGTCTTGGTGAATTTGCGGAGGGTCTTCGGGCCACGATGCCGACGGACCCATTTGACCAGGCGGCCAAATTGCAGGGCGTATTGAAGCAACGTGGATTCGCCCGTGTCGGGCTTGGTGACACTCCGCAGATAGCGGGGCCATGCCTCGGAAATCGGAATGTCATCGGCCGCATCGCTGGCCGGGTCAGGTTCGGTGTCAGAGCCGAACTTCGCGGCATGCGTGCCGTCGATGATTGCGGCCCGCACCAGCGTCATCTGCCTCGTGAACAGCGTCTGGGCTTCACGCTCGTTGCCGGTATGCAGCGAGACTTGGAAAGGGCGGTTCTTATGCTTCCACTGGCAGTACCATATATGGCCGCGCAGTCGCAAATGCCCCTGTGTGATCCGCTGCCTCATCTCACGAGTCGCTCCTCGACGATGGCTTTGAGAGGGAATCTGCCGGAAGAGTGCCGTCCAGCGAAGACCTATTGATCCTCCTGCGCCGGGGCTTCCAGGGCAAAGGGGGAGGGGGATTGGAGATGGCATCAGCCGGCACCCGCCTGCTACCGCCGATGCGGCGCGATGGCAACTTCCCGTTCAGTATGGAACGCTGCACCGTGCGCAGCGAAACCGACAGGGAGGATGCGACCTGCTTGGGCGTCAACCAACGGTTCGTAGTAGGTTGCGGTCTCTCGACACTGGGCGAAGCGGACGCGGGGTCGCGGCACACGCGGAGGATGATCTCGCGGTCGGCGTGGGCCAGCGTGTCGTCGGCATTTACGGCCAGCGTGATCATCTGGATGGTCGTTGGCTTCACCGTGTTGGTCCTCCTACAAATGCCGGCTTCGGCGCAACGACCAAGCCCCCGCTGGGCCAGGCCGGCGTGGCAGCATCACGAATCTCTATGGCGGTCTCTGTCATCTCGTGTCATTACTGCTCAAGGCTACTCGATCAAGCGACGATCTATAGGAGGGTCATCATCTTCTCGCGTGCTTCAAGGAGAGAGTCAAACATTGGGAAAGGCACCTTGGTGCCCTCGTTGGGGCACTGATCCAGCGCCTTGGATATGTCTCGCAGATCAAGCAGATCCCTTCGAGTCCTGGGATTGGAGCCGCAGAGCCGTCTGATGACCGAGGCGACCATGGATTCGAGTTCGAAGACCCTGTCCTCAGCGTATGGCCTAATCCGTATGTCCGAACTGCCTACGCATCCCTCCTCCCACATGGCATAGATTGACGCGAGTTCAAGTCGCCAGTGGCGCAGCAGGATCAACGCCTCGTTTACGGTCATGGAGCTATCGATCCGTATCGACGTGCCGCCACTCACCTCGGAGACGTGTCCAATGCAACCGGATGCCGGGTCCAGCACCCCATGATAGCTGTCGGAGACATGCACGATGCCCGTCCCGCCCGTCCCGCCTGCCCCGCCTGCCACACCACCGCAACGATCTTCATTCTTCTCATTATTCATACTTTCCTCCTGTCCTGTTAGTGTCTGCCATGCAGGCCGCCGAGGCCTATGCGACCTCGTTTGCCCTGTTGCATGCGTTCTTCCTTGTTGTCTTCATCATTCAGGCACCACCAACCGATTATACAACCATCTCGTCCAGCGGATTCGCCGTCCACGCTTCATGTCATCATCTCCTGTTCGTCTTTTTTCCTCACGCGCCCACGTTGAGCAGCACCTCGCAGTCGCAGAAGCCTCCGTTGGCCTTGAAGTAGGCCAGCGACTTCGCGACGTCGATGCCGTCCATGCTTCGGAGCAGTCGCTTCGAGAGCCTGAGCGACGATGCGTCGCAGCCCTCGGCGCCGATCGCCTTGGCGAGCAGCCCCTCGAAGTCATCCCAGCGCGGGTTCAGAGGCGTCATGATGGACGTCTCGGCCGCTTCCCCGACCTGCCCGAGGATCTGCGTCCGACGCTGCCGCGCCAATTGCATGAGGAGGGTGCGCATGATGCACCCCCATCCGCGTCGCGCTCCCTTGCGATCCGGCCAGTCGGCCCGACCCGGTAGGTCGCCATCATCCCCCTGACGTTGCCCAGCTTCACCAGTCCGGCGGCGGCGTGGTAGTCGCCATCCTGCCGATCACAGGAGGGCTGTTGGAAGATGAACTCCAACCGCCTGCAGCGCCTCGCTTCCGCCGCCACTGCCCTGTCCCATGCGTTGTTCATCGTTGGTGCTCCTTCGCTTCCTTCATTGTTTTCTCATCATCCTCGAACCGATTATACAGCACTCCGATCCAGCGGATCCCCCGGGACGCTGTTTGTGCTCGCGTCACGCCTCAGCCGCCATGCAATCGTTTCACCGTGTCCAGCCCAGCGCACATTTATTGCGATAGAATCACGCTCATCATCGCACGCATCAGAAAGTCGCCGAACTCGCGGATCTTCCGCCGCCGCCCATCGGGATCAGGGTTGGCATCGAGAACGGCGAGCGCGTCACGGGCGGACTGATGGTTAATCCCGGCTAGGGTCTCCCGACATTGCCGGCAATCACCGTCATTGCAGAACTCCGTGAGCGCGCCGAGAGTGAGGCTCATGCCCTCCAAATCGCCAAATATGCGTTTCGTCTTCCGGCTCATCGTTTGTCCTCCTCGCCTGTTTGTTTACAGGACATCCCGCCAGGCCGTTTTTTTGTTTTGCGGGGCCATGCGTCTTCAAACATTACATTCCATGCGTCAAATTCACTGTCAGGTATTCCCGTTTTCAAACGCCATCGCCGGTTCAATTCCGTTCTTGCGCAACAGGAGTTCCAGGCGCTTGGAGACGCGCTCCGCCTTGTCGGCCCGACGCAGCGCCTGGGCTTGATCTTCTTCGGCCACGAGGGCGCGAAGCTCGTTCTCCTCGGCCGTCTTGCGGACTTCCCCGACCTGCTCGGAGACCCGCCGCTCGATCTCGCTACCGATGGCGACGACCTCGCCTTCGAGAGATTTGATACGGGCGTCCTTGGAGAATGATTCGTTTTGCAGACGGTCGGCTTCCCGCCGAAGAACAGCGGCGGCTTGCCTTTCCCCCTCCACGTCGCGGCTCGCGTCCTTGAGCATGCGAACCTGTTCCGACAGGCTGTCGTTCCGCAGAGTCAGGGATTCAACCTGACGACGAAAATCGTCCTCGATTGACTGCGTCTCCTGCAGCTTGCCCTTCCAGGGTTTGAGGCAAGGGAGCGTTTCGACCTCCCGGAAATATGCCGACATCGCAGCGACCTCCACGAAGCCTCGCGTGTAGACGATAAGCCTACGGGCTAAGCTGGCCGTCTCTGCCATCGACAAAGGGCGTTCGAACATCTCGGGGAGGATGTGCAGCGCATACGGACTACTGGATCCATCCTCGAACAGGATCTCGTACATCGTCCGACCCGTACCGACGTGAAACCCAAGCGTGATGACCACATGCCTGCCGGTGCGGATTTCGGAAATATCTGCACACTGACAGTCGGGCACAAGCAGACAGAAGTCGCGGCCGTCGAAGCCGACATGGAAGAAGCCTTTCTGCGCTCCTTCTGTGTTCCAGAACTCTTCCCTAGTCCATCTACTGGCGAGGCTGCCCGCCTCTATGTCATTCTGAGCGTCCATGGGGTCTCCTTTCATGCTGTCGCTGGTCGGATGCTTCGGCTGTCCATGGTTTGCGTTCTTGCGGCTCATGAGATGCCTCCGATTTCTGCGTCGTGTTGCCCCGTGCAAGCGGCGACTTCGTCATCCGACAATCCCACGGTTCCTCCGGGCAAGTCGGGCTGCTCGGGCCACAGTCGGGTGATCTTGGCGGCATCGGACTCCCACTGCCCGCGTGTGGCGAACAACAGCAGCAACGCCAGATGTGTCGAGCCAGGCGCGATGACGACGTCCCTGATTGCGCGGGTGCGATGGTCGTGCCTGGCCACGAGCGCGATGCCCATGAAGCAGGCCCCGCTGCAGACCATGATGGGGAATGCAAGCCGGTAACCGTCCCGCAGTTCGCTGACGCTCTTTTCGAGCATCTGGCTCGTCAGCTCCTCTGACACGTTCTCTTGCCACAACCGGTTCTTGACCAAATGGAGGTGAGCCTTGAGGGGCTCTGCCCCTTCAGGAATGGTCTGCCGCTGCGCCTTGCGTCGTTCTCTCGATTTCTCGCTCATGTGCTCTGCTCCTCGATCGTTTCGTTGTTGCTCTGACTACGCCCGACTAACGGGCCGTTACAGTCCTAGGGGCACGGGGGGGGGGCACGTTGCATCTGGATGGTCCCTTGAGGCTGAGCGGATTCCCCCGTGCCGGGTTCCAATCGCGATCGGAAAACACCGGTTTCGATCCGCTAGGCTGCGCCCTTCTTGTCGGCCGCCTCCCTGTCCGCCTGCCCGACCAGGTGGGGCAGGCTCTTGCGATCGAACGGCAGGACGGTCCAGCGCCAGCGGGGGTCGGGCTCGTAGCCAAGGCGAGCTCCGCGGCGGACGGTGCAGAGAAGCGAGGCGGAGGCCATTGGCAGGCTCTTTGACAGCGACTCGATGGCCCGCTGGATCGTCATGCGGATGCGCGTGTTCAGCTGCTTGGTCGCTGGGGTGTAGAACAGATGGTAGCGCGGAAGGTTGCTCTTGCCCGTCCTAGCCACGTATTCGTGGCGGCTCTTCTCAAGCGCCTTCAGCAGCGCCTTCATCTCGGCCAGCCTCTTCGCGGGGACGCGCCGCCGGCTTTGCAGGCTTTCGATGGCCGCCTTGGCCCACTCCTTGTTGCGGTCGATGTCACGCACCGTGCGCTCGTCGCCGAGGTTTCCCGTGGCGCGAGACTGGATGCCCCCCATGCTCGTCCAGTAGTCCTGCGCCACCGACCGCTTCCAGCCTTCCCCGCGTGTCAGGCGCTGCACGATGTCATCTTCGCGGCTCTCCAACTCGTGAGACCCGTCGGGTTCGTCGTTGCCCGACGCGTCGCCGAGTGCATCGCCATCTCCGGGCTCGTCCAGCCGATGGGGGATCGCCACGTGACTGACGACGCGGGGCCCGTACTCAGCCCACTCGTCGACGTCCTCCTGATCGACCTCGACACGCGTGTTTATCACCATACCCACGAGAGAGCGGGCCTGGCGGCTGTCGATGACCCAGTGCACTCCTTCGTTGGGTACGATGAAGGCCCACCAACCGTTCTCGTAGGCGATGGTGCAGAGGACGACTTTGTGAGAAGACATGTGGGCGATGGTGGCGTAGGCGCGGTTGTTGTTGCAGTTGATGTACTTCTTCATGGATTGGTCTCTCGGTTGTGCCGTGGTGTGGTCGTGGTTTGTCGGGGCGGTTTCGGGAAGGCTCCGCCCGAAGGCCCAAAGTGGGCTTTCTTTCGGCGACTCGATGCGTGATTGCGCCCAGAATGGGCGCGGGACGACGGGCTTGGCCCGTCATGCTCTAGTCGGGCGGCGAACGGCAGCGGGGCTGGTTATGGCGGCTATTCACAGAAGATTTCTCCTATGGATGGCGTATGTTCAGGCGGCCTTGCGGAGGGCAGCCGCGGCGGGACCGTTCGGACCACGCCCAGGCTTGTGCGGGATGTGCCAGGAGACGAACACGGCGGGAGCCTTGGGTGCTTTGCGCTCTTCCTTGGCGAGTACAGCGGCGACGATCTTTTCGACCTGCCGCTTTCCGCGCGGCTTGCGATTTGCGATCATCCGCGCGGCCTCGACCATGAGCCGCTTCGCGTCCCATGGCATGCGTCCCTTGGCCAGCCGGGAAAGACACGGCAGGGCGATTGCGGGATACTGGCCAGGCACATACTTGGTGAGTTCCACCCCGCCCATCTTCGCGACAAGGAAAGCATTGCGATGATGCAGGAGGGCGGCCGGCGTGACCTTGACCCCCGCGTCGGCGAGGCGCTTCACCAGCGGAAGCAGTGCGTCCTTGGGGCTGAGGCCGCGCACGGTCGCCACGGCGTCAACGCAGCGACCGATGTCGACCGTTGAGGCGGCCTCATCAGTCGTCAGGTGTTCATAGATGGCGACTGCGGATGCCTCGACGTTCTTGGCGCGGCGGTACTGGCGATAGAGTCCACGCAGCCGACGTGCGCCGTAGGGAATGCGGTGGGTCAGTGTCTCGGTAATGCGGATCAGAGCCTTAGCACTGCCGCCCGCGGCCGTAACGGCCTCATCGACCGCCTGCCGCCCAGGATTCATGGGCTATGGCAAAGGATCGGCTGCTGCGGATATGGCGAACCATCATGGAAAGGACACCCCCAGGCAATGTCGGCGTTGCCATCGACGAAGCCGTGGAGGACTTCGCCAAACATATTGATGCGTCCCGGAAGATCGGCAAGCTGACATCGTTCAGGCCGAGGATGCCCGACTTCAGGGCGCTTCCCGAACTCGGCGGTAGCGGCATCGAGGAAATCCGCAGCCGGATCGTCGTTCTGATGGATGTCGGCATCCTGCCGTCACCGGGTGGCAGTCCGCGGATGAAGCAGAACATCGCCAAAGGGGCTGCCCGGATCATCGTCGAGCTGCTGTGGCCTTTGGCGAAGAAGGTGCCGCAGCAATGCCTCGACGGAACCGCCTCCCTGTCGGCAGCCAAGATGCGGTTGCTTTGTCCCAGCAGGCGGCACAAGCCTGTCGTGCAATGGCTCGCAGAGGCCAACATCCTTCGGGTGACGCGGGACGACTACGCCAGGAGGGACCCTGACACCGGCAGGGGCAGGACGAGGACCTATTGCGTCAACCTGCCGCTGCTGGCGTGGTTGGCGGGGGTCGGGAAGGAACATCTTTCCTGGACCGCCGTCAAGGCCCCCGGTGCGCCCCAGGTGGCGCAGGATCAATGACTGAAGGCAACAACATGTAACTTGTTGCAGATGATCTTGTTGCAATCATATAACATAATATTGCACGATACCATTGATTATGTTGTCATGCCTTTGTCATGTTACATGAGAGGGAGCCATTGAACGAGACCATCCTGAATGTGATCCGCCACATGTAGGAAGTCGCCAGCGCCACTCTCCGGCTCAAGTCGGACCCGGAAGCACAGTAGGTGTTCCCCGCCTACTTCGGCACCCTCTACGAGGCATGCCGTGCCGAGATCCTGGATCAAAACTACCTCCTCCTGTTTAAGTAAGGAGAGATTCCAACACCGGCAGAGATCGCCGGACCAAGGACTTGGACCGCGTCCTGCTGGTCGAAGCCCTCACGCCGGCATTCTTCGACCTCTTTTGGAAGTTCATCCAGGAAGGGGCCTAACCGTGTTCAAACGGATGCTTGACGCAGCCCCCTCCGACAGTGCATCTTCCGAATGTACTATTCATAACTGGTGCCGCAACTGGCCGAGTGGAGTTTTACTCGCCCTATTTTTTTGCAATGACATTGTGTTGCGTCTACAGGGTCGATATTTGGACTGGAGCGTGCGATGAGCGACATCACAAACACGCCATATAGTGAGCGGACAGACTTACAGAAGATTGAATTCAATTGGCACAGGACCAAAGCGCTCTACGGTAAGCGGGAGTTCTCCAGCGCCATTGCACGCGCAGGTACTGCGGCCGAGCTTGCAGTCAACTTCGCCATCCGGGAAGAGCTTCAGTCGAAACGTCGCATCGAGGCATCCTTCGTTGATTCTCTGCTCAAGTGGGCAAACGGGATCGCCGGAAAGCTCAGGAACATCCTGCTCCCTGTGAGCGCTGTGGACAGAACGCACCAAGAGCGCCTGCGTGACATTAGCCAAAGACTTGATAAGGCGAACTCAGCCCGCAACATGATTGTCCACGGGGGACGGAAGGGAACTCGTGGAGAAGCAAAGGAGTGGATAAGCGCATATCACGGTTGCATCTTGACGCTCGTCAAGTCGTATAGCCCGACCTTTGCGCTGGAATGGCTTCCGCCGCCGAAGAAGCGCAGTGGACAGAAGAGCCCAAGACGGCGGCGTAACGTGATGCCAACGGAGTAGCGCACCTTTGATCTTCTGGCATCACACGGCGTCCACAAACAGGGCATTGCGGACGCATGCCCTTAGCCCTTGGTAGACGTTGCGATCAACCGCGTATCCTTGTGTGACAATCCAGCAGCCATCCATCAGATGCTAACACCCAGCACGCAACGCGGAGGTCGTTGTCCGTCAGAACTGCCCGACGGGGACAACAGCCAAGTGGTTGGCCTATCAGCACGGACGGTACGGGTACTGATGCCATGAAGCCCAGCAAGGCAATCGAGACGCTTCTGGAAGACATCCCCGTGGATGCCTATGGCGAGGACGAGCAACTGTGGGCGTTCCGGCAGGCATTCGAGGATGAAGTGCCATTGCCGGCGGACGGGACCGTGATCGGCGAAGCTGTGTCGGTCACCAAGATCGACTACGACGGCAACCCGCAGAAGGGACTCCGGGCGACCTGCAGGAAGGCCAACGGCAAGACCTACGACGTGGCCTTGGCTGATGTGGTGTTCCCGGACGAGTCCAAGGCCGCGCCGTACCTAAAGGCATACCGGCAATGGCTGGGTGTGCCCGCGCCGCGGAAAGCAAGGCGCTCGGAGCTTCGGGAGAAGATCAAGCAGACCAAGGCCGGGATTGGCGAGATTGATCTCTCCAAGCCGGTCGAACTGATCGTTCTGGGCATCAAGAAGCAGGAGGCGGCCCGGTGCCGGCTGCTGGGGGCGGACAAGGAACTCACGCTGCGGACATCCGACCTGTGGAACGTCGCGCCCGGCGAGATCGTCACGGTCATGCCGAAGAAGCACTGGAGCTTTGCCGGCCACCCGTACCTGGCCGCAGACATCACGGGCGCCCGGTTTGACCTGGCCGCCCTGGATCTGGCACCCCTCAAGCTCAAGGATGAGGGCGTGTGGGACCCGAAGGACGAGTACTGGGGGGAGGAAGACGAACCCCTCGATGACTGGGAGAAGGAGATCATCGCTCGTGGCCCGCGCCCCGAGTACGCACTGGAGAACCTCATTCCCGGCAGACCCGAGGACTTCGACATTGACACCGATCCGATCTTGCAGGCCGTCGAACTGAAGGAAGTCGGCGATTTCGGGGGTGCCGACCAGAAGCTCAACAGCCTCCTCATCGCCGACCTGCGTTGCCTCGACGCTCACGCCTACCTGGGCAACCTCGACTTCGACCGACAACCGGAAAACGCAATCCGTCACTACGACATCGGTCGCCAGATCGGCGAACTCTCCCTCGGCCATGACTTCCAGGAGGTCCTGCGCTGGGGGAGAATCGACAACCGCCCGCACCTCCGCTGCCTCCACGGCTACGGCCTCTGCCTCTGGCGCCTCAAGCGCTTTGACGAAGCCGCCGCCGTCTTCACCCGTATGCTCTGGATGAGCCCGACAGATAACCAGGGCGCACGGTTCAATCTTCACTCGGTTCGCGCCGGCAAGGAATGGAAAGACGACGACAAGGAGCGATAGGGCGCACAATGAGAGTCTGTATCCGCCGGGGCTCCCATCAGATAGGGGGAACCTGTATTGAGGTCGAATCACAGGGGAGCCGAATCATTCTCGACATCGGCCAGCCATTGGACTGTCCGGATCCGGAATCCGCGGACATGCCCTATGTTGCAGGCGTCGAGACTGCGGACCCGTCGCTCCTTGGGGTGGTGCTGTCTCATCCCCATCTCGATCACTACGGACTGGCTTTCCTCGTTCCCCCGACTACGACCTTCCTGATGGGCCAGGCGGCCCAACGGATCTTGGCG
>CAZWPN010000116.1:0-10931 GCA_964635275.1 uncultured Victivallales bacterium
CTTGGGCATGATCATGAATTCCTGAATATCGATAGGGGCATCGGAATGCGCGCCGCCGTTCATGATGTTCATCATCGGAACTGGCAGTGTCTTGGCATTTGTTCCGCCAAGATAGCGGAAAAGCGGAAGACCAGCATTCTCGGCGGCGGCCTTCGCCGCAGCCAGTGACACGGAAAGCATCGCGTTAGCGCCAAGCTTCTTCTTGGTCGCCGTTCCGTCCAACGCGATCATGAGCTTATCAATCCCGAGCTGGTCGTTGACGTTCATGCCCTCCAACTCGGGCCCGATAACGTCGTTGACATTCTTAACCGCCTTAAGAACACCCTTGCCAAGATAGCGGGCCTTGTCCCCGTCGCGCAGCTCGACGGCCTCGTTGTCGCCCGTGGACGCGCCGGACGGCACGGCGGCGCGCCCGATGATCCCATTCTCAAGACAGACGTCGGCTTCCAAGGTGGGGTTGCCACGCGAATCCAGAATTTCCCTTGCGCTGATGCAACAAATCTTTGCCATACCTGTTACTTCTCCATTCTGAGGGTTGACCAACTACAACTGACCGCGGAACGATAAAGAAACTGCGGGGGCCGATCAAGAGCGAAGTGGCCCCAAAAATCCTCGCCTAAGCGCTGTGCCACCGGTGGGACCCATTGCGGACGGCCTTGCGACAGCCACACACTCCGGTTACGGGCGTGGCCCGCCTTGGTATGTTCCCCAGGTAGGGCGAGCTCTCCGAGCGAGCC
This sequence comes from uncultured Victivallales bacterium, assembly GCA_964635275.1. Taxonomy (GTDB): domain Bacteria; phylum Verrucomicrobiota; class Kiritimatiellia; order UBA8416; family CAZWPN01; genus CAZWPN01. Next base: position 738 of record CAZWPN010000116.1, read on the forward strand.
GTAAACACAGGACGCACATGGGTCCGCCAAGGGAGTCCTGCCTTCCCTAGCCGGCGATCAGGGGCCACTAAGTGTCCCAAAATGGGCGGCGCCTGCAACCCAAACGGACCGCGGATTGACGAATAGCAGCCGCTTTTCGTTTGCGGAGGAACGCAGAACCCCGCATACTTACCCCCTTATGACAGAGCCAACAATCCGTGCACAGACCGTCTATCAGGGTCGTATCTTCCGAGTGGAGGACATCGAGGTGCGCCTCCCCAACGGCCGCTCGGCGCACCGTCAGGTAGTGCGGCACCCTGGCGCTGCCGTCGTGCTGGCACAATTGCCAGATGACCGCTTTGTCTTCGTCCAGCAATACCGGAAAGCTATTGACCAATCGCTGATCGAAGTCGTGGCTGGAACGCTGCATCCGGGAGAAAGCCCCGAGGCCTGCGCCCGGCGCGAACTGCGTGAGGAGTCCGGCTATGAAGCCGAGACGCTCGTCTCCCTTGGCGTCGTATTGCCTGCTCCCGGCTACACTGACGAGCGCATGCACCTTTTCTTTGCCCGCCTTTCCCCAACCCCGAACCCGCTGCCACAGGACGACGACGAGTCTGTAAACGTGCTCTACCTCACAACCGACGAAGTCGACAGACTCATCGCCAACGGATCTTTGCAGGACGCAAAGACGCTGGCCGCCTGGCTATTCTACCGCAGGCAGGTAACGCCGTGATCCAGCAACGAAACTCGCCGTTGCGCCGCCTGTGGCAGTTCATTGCCGAGGACATGTGGCGCATTGACCTTCACACCCTGTCCGCTGCACGGGGATTTGGCCTGCGCGCCCTGCGCACAGTGTGCCTGCTTTTCCACGATTTCCTGCGGGATGAGTGCCCCATGCGAGCCTCGGCGTTGACATTTACCACACTGATGGCGCTGGTCCCCATGCTGGCGCTTTCGCTCTCCCTGGCGCGCGTCTTTGGCGGCGAGGACCTTGCGCGGCAGAAGATGCACTCCGCCATTCATGAGTGGTCGGCGCAAATGACTCTGGCGGTCACCAATGCCGGAGACACTGCCTCATCCGGCGCAGGAGTCGCATCTCCGCACGACTATTCGCTGGGGGCGGACATCGGCCCTCGCCTGGAGCGGCTGGTGGACTATGCGTTCGACCGGATCCGCAGCATCAACTTCGCTGCCGTCGGCTGGGTCGGCCTGATTTTCTTGATCTGGATTGCCGTTGACGTTCTGGGCCAGATAGAGGCGTCTTTCAATAGAGTGTGGGGCGTCACCGTGGGCCGGACGCTGTGGCGCCGCACGGCGGACTATTTCACGCTGCTGCTCGTGCTGCCGCTGCTGGTTCTGGCCGCCTCTTCGCTCCCGTTCTTCGAGCATCTGTCAGTCTGGATAAAGGGATCGTTTGCAGACAGCATCCTAACATGGTTCGGCCCCAACTGGCTGCACGACGTTACCACGTTCTGCCTGACGGCAATATGTTTTACCTTCGTCATACGGTTCATGCCCAACACGCGGGTCACTCCCTCGGCGGGTCTCGCCGGCGGCATCATCGCCGCCCTGCTTTTCATCGGGTGGTTTAAGGCCTGCGCCGCAATCCAGACCATGGCCATCGGATACGGCAAGTTGTACGGCAGTTTCGCCATCATTCCCCTGCTCCTCGCCTGGCTGTACCTCAGTTGGAACATCCTGCTTTTCAGCGCAGAGGCCGCCTTTGCCATCCAGAACAGCAACACCTACCCCATGGAGCAGGGATCGCGGCAGGCCAATATGCCGGCAAAGATACTGATTGCCCTCGCGATGGTTACTGAGGCAGCCCGGGCCATGCGTCGCAAGGATCCATATCTGAACCTTTACGTCTTTGCCCGAGAACGCTCCGCGCCAGTGCGGTTGGTGAATGATGTAGCCGACCACCTCTTCAAAGCGAACCTGCTGGGTGAACTGACGGGGCACCAAGGCCGCTGCGTGCTCCTGCGCCCGCCAGACGCAATCCCGCTGCGCGAGGTTATGAACGCCGTCTTGGAGGCCGGCCTACCCCCCGAGGCGCTGGGACTGAGGGAAACGGATGACCAGATCCGGCAGATGTTTTCAAGGGCACTGGCCGGATTCCATGGCGCCCTGGAGGGTGTGCTCGTTTCCGATCTGCTGGGCAGCACCCAGCCTGCCCTGTCCGGATCGCCGACGGAGTCCGCCACGGCATGAAGCACCCTATCGCCTTCGATAAACTGCTTAACCCTGAACAGCTGGCCTCGGCCACAGCATCGGCCGGACCGATACTCGTGCTGGCGGCCGCCGGCACCGGAAAAACCCGCACACTCGTCTACCGCGTTGCCTATCTGGTTGAACAAGGCGTGCCGCCCGAAAGAATTCTGCTGCTGACGTTCACCAACAAGGCTGCCCACGAGATGCTCGACCGTGCCCGTGAACTCGTCGGTGCCGTGATCAGCGGGCTGTGGGGCGGCACATTCCACCATATGGGAAACCGCCTCCTGCGCCGGCACGCCGACCGCCTGGGGCTCCGGAACGACTTCACCATTCTCGACCGCGACGATTCGAAATCCATGGTATCACAGAGCCTGTCCGATCTCCGCCTGAAAGGCGGCGATTTCCCAAAGCCTGAGGTTCTGCTGAGCGTCCTCGGAACCGCCACAAACACCCGCATCCCCCTGGGCCGTCTCGTATCCGAACGCTACGAGGAACTGGCGCACTACGTGGACGATATTTCCCGCGTCCGCGACGCCTACGAGCAGCATAAGCGTTCCGCCAACGCCCTGGATTTCGACGATCTGCTTGCGCATGCCGTTGCCCTCCTCGATCGCGCCCCCGATCTGACTGCCCGTTACCAGGAACAGTTCATGCACGTCCTCGTGGATGAGTATCAGGACACCAATCCGCTTCAGGCCGAACTGGTGGACCGCCTGGCCGCTCATCACCGCAACCTGATGGTAGTCGGCGACGATTTCCAGAGCATCTACTCCTGGCGCGGCGCCAACTACGAGAACATCCTGACTTTCCCCCAACGCTACTCCGACTGCCGCATATTCAAACTTGAAACCAACTATCGCAGCGTTCCGGAAATACTTGATGTTGCAAATTTCTGCATGTCAGCAGCGCCGGAGGTCTTCAGGAAAACGCTGCGCCCGACACGCAGCACTCACTGTAAGCCACGCATCGCCCGCTTGCGCGACGGCAGCGAACAGGCCCATTACGTGGTCCAGCGCATACGCGATTGCCGGCGCGAAGGCTACCGCCTGTCGGACATCACCATCCTTTACCGTGCACATTTCCATTCTCTCGACGTCCAACTCGAACTCGATCGTGAGCATATCCCCTACCTGCTGACATCCGGCATTCGCTTCTTTGAGCAGGCGCACATCAAGGACGTGTGCACCGTGCTGCGCCTGCTGGTCAACCCCGGCGACGCACTGGCCTTCACCCGCCTTTTCGGCCTCTTCCCGGGCGTGGGGCCAAAAACAGCCGCCAAGTTGTGGATCGAACTGGGTGAACGCCTGGACGTCGGCGATCGCGCACGGATGTCGGCGCTTCGGGAGAAGTTGCGACCGACCGCCCGTGAAGCGTGGGCCAAAGTGGAACCGGTCTTTCGCGAAGCGCTCGCCGCCCCAACCACCAAGGGCGGCGACATCATCCAGCGCTTCGTAGAGGCCTTCTATGAACACTATGCATGGAACTCCTTCGATAGCGCTGAAAGCCGACTGGACGACCTGAACGAACTGGGGCTGCACATCGCACGCTACGAGAACACCGAGGCATTCCTGAGCGAATCGGCCCTGCTGACCAATATTGACTCGGAGGCAGGGGCCGCGGACGCCGGAACGCGCGATGCCGTTCGGTTGGGCACGGTTCACCAGGCCAAGGGACTGGAATGGCCGGTTGTCATGGTCTTGTGGCTCAACGAGGGACTCTTTCCTTCCTCACGGTCCCTGCAGGACTCGTTCGGTGGCGAGGAAGAGGAACGCCGGCTCTTCTACGTGGCCGTGACCCGGGCGAAGGATGAACTCGATCTCTGTGTCCCCGAAATCCGCCGCACCCGCGACGGCGGAATCTTCTATTGCGCACCCTCGCGGTTCATCAAGGATATGCCGCGCCGACTGGTTACCGATGTGCGCGGCTCGTTCATCTGAACGACACGCGTGCAACGCCCTGTCGGTACGATCGCCTGGGGTAAGGTCAAGTAGCTTCGCAGGGCTAGTAGCGCGCCACGACAGGGGGCATACGTCTGGGAAAAAGGCGTAGGGCTGTCTTCCATGCGCGGCGCAGACGCAGGTATGATGGGCGGAACGGTCCAAGTCGCCCTGCGATGTCCTTGTGCCGGATGCGATCCCTTGGAGGCACCCATCTCACGCCGGTCTTGGTTTCTGTACCGGCCTGTGACCAGGCATCCACGTACGCGCCCTGCATCGGGTTGACGTCTCCGGTTGAGGTTGCAGTCTTTGTGGCTATGCAGAAGATGACCAACTGGCGTCTGCCCATGAGGCCGTAGGAGAGTCGGTCCAACGAGCCCGGGGTGTAGCGATGGATACGCCATGGGCCGGAGACACACTGGAGTCTGTAGTAGATGGGAACAAATTCGCAGATATAGAGATGCTCCAGTCGGTAACCGTTGGCCGTATACCAATCGTGGAACAACGTGGGGGAGAACATGTAGAAGCCGTGGTCCACGTGGTTGTTGGAAGGGACCATGCCATGAATGACGCGGCCGCCAACTTTCAGCATATCGTGGATGTTACGCAGGACGGTTGGGATGTTAAATACATGTTGCATCGTGCCGGACTCAACTACGGCGTCGAATTTGCCCTTGAGATGTTCCGGCACGGGTTTATTCAGGTCGATCACGATGGAACAGTCCTCCCAGTCCGAGTAGTCGCAACTAGTTACGTCGCTGAATCCCAGGCGCTTGAAGAAGCTGATATCGTCCATGCACCCAAGGTCTGCCAAGTCCGGATTGTGGGAGAGTTGTATGGACGACACTGGCTTCAACGGAGCTTTCTGCTCATGAGCCCACTCCGCGAGATCCTTGTCGCTGAAGTGAATATACATCCTGCCCAGTTCCATGACCGACCCGGAAAAGGGCTGGCGACGGTGTTCGTCAAGCATCAATCTTGCGGTGGCGCGAGTTATTCCCATGGTGGCATCCGATTCTGCCGATCGCCGCCAAAAAGACAGGTTTCATGCGAACAAACGACACGAACTCTGTGCAAATCCACTCTAGCGGACGACCGTTGCGACATTAAGACTGTCGTGTTTCTGGGAACAGTGGCCCGCCAGTTCCCGATGCCTATGGTCAACCGTGTCAACCACACCCTTGCGTTGTTACACCAATCGAGCTGCGGCATAATCCTTGAAAGCGTTCATTTCAATGCCGCTCCGTCTCCACAGAAGCAGTTGCCGGCAAATCAAGTCCAACGCCTCCGTACCTGAGCGATGATTGTGCAAGAAACGAACCTGGTGGTCACGCAAAAAAAGTGTCTTTCAGGTAACCGCGCCCCGTCAGTCATGTAGGGGCGGCGCAGGGTCAGATCCTACATACCCCTGCGTCACTGAGGCGTTACTCTTTCATGCGAGCACTCGCTTATTAAGCTCATCGGCAGAAAGGGAGGCCCGCAATTGCAGCTGCCCGCTCAGAATCACAACGTCTCTTTTCTGTCGGAATCGGCCAATAGTTCGGGGTCGATGGGTTTGTGCAGTCCCTTGAACAAGGCGATGTCCTCGCTGGTGAAAACGCCCGTTATCAGAATCAATGCAATGAAGGCCGTCACCGCTGTCACAAGTTTCACGAACGAACTTGCAGGAAGGCATGCCGCAATGGCCCAGAATGCGGCCATGCCGCCGACAAGAAGGAATACAAGGTGGCCTGGGCGGAGAACACGGAGGTCGATCCAGCGCCAGCATCGGATGCGAACGGCCAGATAGGTGGCAAGAGCCGCCACACTCAGTGTTGCGGTGATGGCGGCGCCACGGCTGCCGTACATTGGAATAAGAAGAAGATTGATTCCCAGGTTGAGAGCGGCAGTGGCGAGTGCTGCAATGCCCAGTTCCAGTCTCCAGTTCAAGGCGATGAAGACCCTGCAGAAGATCATATTCAGCATGGACACGGCGGCGAATGGCGCCAACCATGGCAGGAGTCGCGCCGCGTCCAGGTACTCGGGATTGCTCAGGAACAGGATAATCGGTTCCGCCAGCCACGCCTGTCCCAGCGCCACGCCGATGGCAATGACCATGCAGCAACGGATCATCAGAGAGAAACGGAATCGCAGTTGGCCGACGTTTGCGAGAACCGCGATACTGGAGTCGCGGATGGAATTGCGCACCCGGAAGAAATCGGTAATCAGCAGGTCGAGGGCGGACTCACCCATCTGCACGCCTATGGTCGCTACACCCATAGCCAGCACGTAGCCCGCCAATACAGCGGAGTCCGTATGGGCCAGCAGGACGTACTGGTCCTGTCTCCTTGCAAGCATGTCGCCGAGAATCATCGGCACAAGCGGCAGACTGAACTGAAGCACACTCGTTACCGTGCCGCGCGATGCGTGGGCACGGCGCACGGCGTCCATTGCCACCCAGCGGTGCGTAACAACCAGTGCCAGAACGTACCAGACGACCCATATCCAGAGAACGGCGCTTATATCATGGGCGCCCAATCCACTGAAGAACAATACCGGCACGAACCATAGGTCGACAACAAAAAGTTGCGTCAGTCTGGACCGCGAGTAGTCCATCGTTCCAAGGAGATAGAAACTGCGTTGCCCGAGGTGAACTGTCATGACCAGGAGTAGGCCGCAAGCCAGGATGTCGAATGGACAGAAGAGAACCTGGGATGCCGGCGCAAACCAAAGCACCAGCATGGCGAGCATGGCGATGGCAGCAGCTATGCCTCCGAAGAACATCATGACGGTTTTCAGGATTCCCTGCTGGTAGGCGCGGGGACGACCCGGCAGTTTCAGGAGGAGGAATTCAAGGCTTCCCATCGAGGCGGCCAGCGCGATGAGCGAGACTGTCGAACTGATGATCGTCAGGGCGCCGTAATGTTCTTTACTCAGGAGATGTGTAAGGATTTTGATGCGAAACGGGACAAGAAGGAACCGCAGGATCAGGAATCCGAACGATGCAAAGAAGACGTTGAAAAGTCCGGACCAACTCCTTCCTCGTTGTTCTCCAGCGCTCGTTTTGTCGATATCGTTTGGACAATTCAAGGTGCCCGATGTTAGAAGCGGCTCACGCCAAAGGCAAGCGCATACGCATGTGTATTCACTCCTCGGGATTTCCCCATAGACACAGTTGAACATTCACTTGACTCCGACTCATATCCCACTATTCTCTCAACGAGAGGAAGGGGATTTGCCTGTGAGTTCCGGAATCAGCGCAACACTCGTCATCGTAGTTGCTTACAACGAGGAAGCCTGTATCGGAACGGTCCTTGACGAGGTGCGCCGGTTCGTTCCGGAGCTTGATATCCTTGTCGTTAATGACGGGTCGGTTGACCGGACGGTAGCCGTCGCCCGTGAAAAAGGCGTCCGCGTACTGGACATTCCCTGCAATCTGGGCGTAGGCGGCGCGGTTCAGGCCGGATGCGCCTACGCCTACGAGAACGGCTACGAATGTGCCGTACGCATTGACGGTGACGGCCAACATCCGCCACGCGAGATTCCGACATTGCTCGCCGTCATGAGCGAAGCAAAAACCGACCTGGTGACGGGATCACGTTTCCTCGGGCAGCACTCCTACACCAGTTCGCCCTTACGACGCGCCGGCATTAATGTTCTCTGCGTCATTCTGTCAGCCATCTGCCGCAGGCGGGTTACGGACCCCACCTCGGGGTTTCAGGTTCTCAATCGCCCACTACTCTACTTCTTCTCAAAGCACTATCCCGCCGATTATCCTGAACCAGAGGCACTTGCCCTTCTCCGGCGACAGGGCTACGACTTCCAGGAAGTGGCCGTGGAATTCAGGGGGCGACTGGCCGGGGAGTCGTCCATATCGGGATGGGGCACAATGTATTACATCGTCAAGGTTTTGCTGGCACTGGTGGTTGACCGCGCCCGACCTGTGGACCCGCGGTACGCGCGCCACAACGTGGTTGGAAAGGTTTGAGATGAATTCTGACCCAAGCATTGTACCATATCTGACCGGATGGAACGAGGCCATCCTTGCGCGATTCACCTCCGCTGTGCTGGCTCTGCTGTGCACCATGCCGGCTGTGCAATTCCTGCGTGGCCGCCGGTCGTTGATCGGCGGGTTGCTCTGGCTTTGCGGTGCTGTCTCATTCTGCATCTTCGCCCTGTTTCCGCAGGCCACTGTCTCCGCCATCATAACCACCGAATACCTCACGCGGGTGCGCATCATCGCCGGCGCTGTCAGCATCGTGGTCCTGCTGATAACGATCGAAACGGTTCGCAAGGTTCACCTGCGCGAACAATACGCCTTGCTTTGGGTTTCCACCTCGCTGGTCATTCTTACCTCGGCGCTATTCCCAAAGGCGATCACCTTGCTGCGTGCGGCGGCCGGTATGTCATACCCCAGCGCCATCGTGGCCGTGACCTTCACGTTCCTGCTTCTGGTCTGCTTTCACTTCTCAATATCCCTCTCAACGTTCAGCGCTATACAGACCCGCATGGCTCAGCGTATCGCACTGCTGGAATCGCGCCTGCGCAAGTTGGAGGACAACGCCCGCTGCACGAAGGGCGCCTCCGCCCCCCCCCATTCGGATAACGCATGAGAGAGCGGCTTCCCTTTGCGTTTGAAGGTGATAGCCGGGTGCAATCCTCCGCCCCGCCGGCAACGGCTGGAGCCAGCCAGCCGCGGCGCCTGTGGCCCCACCATTGCTGGTCAATGCGCCGGTGGCTTTGTACGATACGTGCCCAAATGGGCCTCAAACGCGTTGCCCGTCACGCTTTTGTGAATCGGAATATACGCCGGATCCACCATCCCGTTAGCGAGAAGAAACATGAACATCTCCTCGGCGGCGATGCGATGGGCAATCTCGTTCGGGTGCCCGTCAATGCCAGGTCGGGTCATCAACCGCAAAGGCGACTTCCCTTCAAACGCCGGCCACAGATCAAGCACGGGGATCTCCAGTTTCGTGGTCACCCGCTTGACCGAATCAATGGCAAACGCCACTGACTGGGCGTCGCCCACATCGAACATCGGCAGCAGAACCACCAGAAGTCTGGCATTCCTATCGCGACACACATCGCGAAAATACTCCATGGCGCCCTCCATCAGGTGCAGACCGGTGTACGATGGGTTGTAGAGTTTCCGGTAGAGAGAAAGAAGCCCTTTGGCTCCACGTCGCTCGTTAAACCTGCGAAAAAAGAAATCCGCCAGGCCGGAAACCCGGATCAGGCGCCCCAGAACAGGCCCTGGGTCGATGGGTTCCCGCGCCTTGCGCCATCCGACAAACTCCTCCTGTTTTGACCAGTCCTCCGTATCGTTCAGGCAGTAGGCAAGGATCACCACGTCCGCCGGCCCATCCGCAAAAACCTGATTGAGCAGGCGGCGCTGTTCCCGAGTTCCAGTTCCAGCCTCCGCGTAGATGTTCACGCGCGCGGGCCGGACGCCGGGGTTGATGTTCAGTAGAGACTCCAGCCGCAAACCGAAAGTGTCGGTGTATAAGCAGTCCCTGCCACGCGCGAACGAATCACCAATGACCGCAATCCGCAAGGCATTCGTATCACCCTCGGCTACATGGGGATTCAGTCGGGACTCATCCATCCAAAAGGAAACGCTACTCCGGTCTGCACTGCCGCTCATCAACTGATCCTCGCGCCGCAACACCCACCGCACCCATACCTCCGACGTTACTACAACCGCCACCAGGACAAGGAGCGCCGTAACGACAACATGGCGACGCCGTCTGCGGCCGGCTTTGGAAGCAACACCCGCGTCTGCGCACAAGTCCGATCCAGTTGATAAATCATCGCTCATTGTATCACCTTTGGTTGGAGTAAACTGTAGAGACACATCCGATGGAATGGAAGTCAAAAAACCTCCAAGCCGGCACAGAGCGGGCGCACCTGCGATTTCATTGACCTACAACTTTTCACAGTGGCACAGTCATCGTGCCTGTTCCCTTGGGGGGGTATTCCGGGTCGGCGCCCTGAAAGGGCGCAAGAACATACCCGGTTTGGCCATTACCCCTCTGGTGGCCGATTCACCGCCCGCGACCTGCGGGAGCAAGATGCTCCCGCC
>CAZWPN010000117.1:0-6837 GCA_964635275.1 uncultured Victivallales bacterium
TTCTAATCGCCTCGATGCTCGGTCTTGCTTGGCCGGCCTATGCGCAAACGCCCGCGCCGGCTGCCGCCGTGGATCAGAGGGTGACCGTGTTCACAGAGATGCTGGGCCGTGTTCAGCGCTCGTCCGACAGGGCGACGGCTGAGGAAGTGATCAAACTGTTGGATGCGGCGCGCGATCTCGGCCGGCCACAGGCGGTGGAAGGTGTGGCGCGCTCCTACTTATCGCGCCACGCCGATCCCGATCCGCAAGTTGTGCTTCTGGCAGCGCGGAATGCGATGCTGGCCGGCGAGTACCGCTTTGCTGTCATGCGCTACAAGCTGTTCTTGAAGAGCGCCCCGGTCAACGCCGACTCGTCAGATGCCGCGGGCGAACTGTTTCGGATTCTGACTGATTACATGGGGCAAAACTACGAAGCGCTGGCCGCCAACGCTGAGTATGGCGACAAGTATCGCCAGTCAGCGAAGGTGAAGAAGTACGACACCTGGTTCCTTGACAGTTGCTTGCAGATTCGCGACACGGGTGCGATGGCCAAGCGACTCGGCTCGATCTTCGCGGAGAAGTTGCCGCTGGAGCAGGAGCGCTTCGCCTATTGGCACCAACTGGACCGGCTGACGGATGCGATGGCGAACGTTTCTCCCACCAATGCTCCGGCCATTCTTCCCGGGCGTGCTCTTGTTCCGCTGATCCGCGACGATGCGCGGCGCGCGGCGCGGTTGCTCTTCTTTGTTGAAAACACTGCCTTTCATCTGACCTCCGTCGGCAAGGGCGCAGAGGCGCTGGATCGCGGGTTTGCGCCGGTCCTCGCGGCAGCCCGCGCCTACATGGACAGCGCACCCGCAGAGCGTACGCTGAGGGACATTATGATGGCCTTCGGCGGCGGCGCCGAGAAGGTGGATGAGAAGGTCTGGAATATGGTTGCCCGCCAGAAGAGGGAGTTCTTCGTATCGGACGGTTTTGGCAAGCTTCCCGAGGCCGACCAGATCGCCTTCATCAACTGGGACTGGCTGGGGATGCCCGCCATGCTTGCATCGCCGGAGCAATGGATCGCGCTCGGCGGGAAGTATCCAGCGGTATTTCAAAAAGCTGGGGGAACGGCCCGGCTGCCGTGGACTACGCAGACGAGCAACGCGCCGGTTTACAAAGCCCAGGCACAGTTCCTGTCCGGCCATGCCTTCGCCGGCGCCTCGATGATCAACGCCATGGCAGCTGCGGGGGATGCGAACGGATCGATTCAGCATCTACTGACGCAAGCCTCCTGGTACATGCCGTTTCTCGACCGCAGCCGCAACCCGAATGTCGAGGTGTTTCCCGACATGGTTTTCAGCCAGATCATCCCTGCGTGGGGCAGCCTGAACGCTTCCGCCGGGGGCGCCGAGGCGCAATTGGCCTTTACGGAGGGAGTGCTGTTCAGCAGCGTCATGACCCCCTTCTCGCCCAACAGCGTCCGGGATGCGCTGCGCAATGCCTGGGGCTATTGCAGTCAGGACGCTGCCAGGCGCGAGCGATACATCGGGCTCCTTGGCAAGTTGGGCTGGTCACCGTTCGTGGGAGATACGCGCGACCGGATTTTCGAGCCGGTCATGGCCGATTTCCGCCGTTGGGCGCAGGATACACGGCGTGAGTTGGAAGGGCTTGGCGGGAAGACCAATGAGGTGGCGGTCAAACGGCGAGCGGAATTGGTGGCGGTTGTGGACCAGTTCTCCAAACTGGATGCCGCATTCAAGCAGGCATCCGAGGCCAATCCTGATCCTGCCAAGGCGCCGAATCAGCAGTGCCGTGATGTGGTAGTCGCGCTCAAGGCCATCCAGGCAGGTGATGCGGCGGGCTATGCCGCAGCGGCCAAGAACCTGTATGCCACCATCCGCGAGTACGAGAAGAACAAGAGCCCCTTTGGAGAGGCACTACTCGCGTTCCTGATGACGCCGCGTGACGACAAACTCAACTGCGCCGGACAGCAGCTGGACTTCCTGGCCGACCAGCTCGCTTTGGGCATGGATCCCTCGCAGCGCCGCGGGGCCTCGACCTGCGTGCGCATGCTTGCCACCAGGCCAGGATGGCGGATTGAATCGGGTTCGCGTCTTCTGCCGCGAAGCGAGGACAGTGCGTTTACGGAGCGTGTTGCCGACGTGTTGGCCAAGGCTATCGAGGCCCGCACGGCCAAGGATATGTGGGACGGGGAGTTGTTTGGCTGGTATCTGGGAGTGGCGCGGCGGGAAAGCGAGCAGGCCAAGGCGGTCGTCTCCGCGATCGTTGACCGTGACATCTTCACCAAGCAAAACGTCCGATGGGGCGTCTCATCCCCGGTCTTCAGCGCGTTGATCATGATCCGCAACGAATTCTCTTCGTTGAACGCGAAATACACGGACGACATATTCGACGACCTCATGGTTGCAGAGATCAAGCGTACTGGGAAAGTGGACGCGGAGTACTGGCGGCGGGTGCCGGATCGCATGAAGAAGGTGATCAACGCGGCAGCCGAGGCTTTTACAGCCGACATTTCGTACACGTTTCTGGGAACAGCGGCTGCGCCCGCCAAATACAGCCGTGAACAGTTTTTCTCAATATCGGAACTCGTTATGGGCGCCGATGGTTCCCTTGTCGCCGCCTACATGGCCAAACTTGCATCGGCGTACGGCAAGACCCGTTTTGACAGTGTGGCAGCTGGGGAGTACTCGCTCCGCGGGATGGTTGTCGACACGGCCCAGCAGCGCACGGAGTTCTTCGCCCGCCTGCGGGAGTACCTGGCCCGCGCGAAGACAATGCCCTACAACATCGCGTTATCCAGTCTGCCGCAGGTCCACAAATTTCAAGCGGATGGTGCGTCGCCGCTTTCGCTCTCCGACGAGGAGATTTCCACTCTTGCCGAAAGCCTCCGCTACGCGCGGTTGGAGTGGCAATCCGGGGAACGCCTTGTGGCGCTTGTTAACGAGGGGCTCTCGGTTCGTCGTCGGTTCCCGGAAATGATCGCCGCATTCCCTGAAATGTGGCGCATCTGCCATCGTCTCGAGTCCATGCGGATGCTCGAAGGTTTTGCTTCCAAGATGATGTTTGACGGCGAATTTGCGGCAGTGGCCGCACTGGCAACGGCCGGTCTGGAAATTGCCGCCACGCGGTTGCCGGAAGACGTCCGCAACTCGCTGTCCTCGCTTCGGAGCCGGGCGATGACGAAGGTGGGTGGTAGCGTTATGGTCGCACGGTCCGACAAGCGCTATTCGATCCTGTCCGCCCAGGCGTTATTCCATGCCGGTCTGCTGGAGAGCGCCTGGGAACAGTATGTCCTGGCGCCCGAACTTGCCAGGACGGAATTTCGCAGCTTGGATCTTGCATTCAGCATATGGCTTGTGGAGCGGCACACCGGGAGGGGAGATTTCGACCAGGCCAATACGCTGGCCCAGATTCTGGTCCAGTGGGTTGATGCGGCGGTTCAAAGCTTCGATCCTGAAACCCGCACGCAGGTTTATCTGGCTGCCGGGGACATTTCCATGGCCGCTCAGGACTATCCGCGGGCCAAGGCCCAGTACAATCGCGTGGTGGTGGCAAAAGAGTTTGCGGGTACACTGGGCGCCGCGCGCGCCGAGTTGAAGATCGCCGCTGTTGACCGGATGACCCGCAATTTCGACGCCTCCAGCGAACGCCTCGACAAGATGGCAGCCCATCGCGACACTTCGATTCAGACCGAGGTTCGCTACCAGAGGGCGATGCTTAAGTTCGATCAGGAGGACTACGCCGGCGCCCGTGAAGCGGTCCACCTCGTCTACGCAATTGCGCCGAATCATGCCTATGCGGCCCTGCTCGAGGGGCAGTTGAATATCAAGACCAAGAAACTCCTCGAAGGCACGCAAGTGAAGATAGGTCTTGCGTCGGATCAGCAGTTCATGATCCCCGGCCGTGCGGTGCGGGTTTGGCTTGAAGATGCGACTCTTTCCGTTGTCGGGCGGTCTACCGATATTGAACTGCGGATATGGAGCGACTCGGGCGACGAGGAGGTCTTTACGCTTCAACCCTTTGGCGATTCCAAGACCCGTTTCCGCGGTGAAATAGGCACGGAGCTGGCGCCTACAAAGAAGGGCGACCGCGTATTGCAGGTGCTCGGCCGTGACAAGGTTCACTATGGCTTCTCCGAGAAATTCCGCAAGGTGGCGAGGGTGGCCGTTGACGACAATCTTACCCTTGAGGTGCTCAGCGACGGCGAACTGTACGCTTCTTCCGGGAAGATCGCGACGCGCGAGGAGCGGGATCGTGCGTCAGTGGAGGAAAGCCTCCGCAAGAAGGCCGGGCAAAATGAAGACAAGGCCAAGCCGACCGGACCGCTTGGTGAAATCCGCACCGGCGAGCAGGTCAAGCCGGGCAACCCCGTCTACGTCATGGTTGTCGATCCCGATCGCAGCACGACGCATAAGAAGGACACACTCTTTGTCCAGGCTGGCGCCACCAGCGGAGACTCGGTTGGGCAGTTCCCACTGGAAGAGACGGAGACGCACTCGGGCATTTTCATTGGGAAGCTGCCGACACAGGCGGCTACTGCTACGGCGTTTGCCTCCGACACCGAGGAAGGGCGCGAGGCCAACTACATCATCTCATCCGATACGAGCCTGCCGCCCTGGGTAGCATTGGCCAGTCGAAACCGTCACAAGATGGTGACTGTGGACATGAACAGCAACGTCGCGCTTGGGACGCTCCAACTGTTGGCAGATGTGCCCGGCCGTACACTGAGAAGGTTTGTGTTGCAGACGTCCTTGAACGGGCGTGATTTCACCTCTGTGGCTGCCTGGCCCAACCAGCTGCCTTCCTGGGATGGGGCCCTTCGGTTGCGGCTCGTTCGATACGACGGGGATCCAAACGCCTTCAATTTCGTGAGTACGAAGAGCACTCCGGATGATAAATACGGGTACAAGAATGCGATGCGCGCGTATCTGGATTACTTTGACTACGGGAGCATGGTCGAGGAACACCCGGTCCATATCCAGGCAGGCAGAACCGCCACTGACCTGCGCCAGACGATTCGCATCGCGGAGCCGCGGATCGGTGTGCTTCGCCATGAAGGGCCCGGAAGCTGGGCGCTGGCTCATTTGCAGGGGACCTTCTACATGCCGGAGCGGCGGACACGGAAGTTCAAGGTGGATCCGAAAGGCGTGCTGGAGAATGTCAAATACCTCCTGGCGATTGACGGTTTGCCGGCTGTCAGCACCCTCCGCACCGATCAGCGTGTGTCGCCGGTGGAGGTGATCGTTTCCCTTGGCAAGGGATACCACACCATCGAGATGTTCGCGGCGGTGCAATCGCAGTCCAAGGCGGCCTACGAGCTGCTTTGGGATGTCAAGGAGGAGCCCTATATCGCCCGCATTCCCGATACGGCGATGACCGCAGCCGGCTGGCCGGCGGACACGCCGCCGCCCGGCTCCAAGAAAGCGGCGCTGAAAGCCAACGAGGCCAACACACAATTCGAAATGACATTCGCTCCCGGCGCCAGCGCACGACTGCTTCGCTGCGGTATCTTCGATTTCGATTCCGACGCGCCAGCACTCCGCACGATATCGTTGACTTCCGTTGACGGCAAGAAGGTGCTTCCCCTTGACGGCGACGTGATGGCTCTCCGGAGGAATCAGATACTGGAGATTGTTCCGGGTGACCGTATTACGGTGGCCTACCAGGATCCCTTCGTGGTTGATCGAGCACGGCAGAGTCACGAGGCATTCCTGGACGTGACCTTCCACAACGCGTCGATCGTCAATTGCCTTGTCGAATCGATGGTGGATCGCAAAACCAATACGCGAAAACCCGTGTATATTCCGATCCGCAGCTACAGGCCGGATGTGCCGATGGCGGTCTTTGTGTCGGATCCGGATATGGACCAGACCGAAAAGCCGGAGCAGGTAGACGTCAGCGTCAGGAGTCTCTCCGGTCCGGATATCCCGATGAAGCTGCTCGAGATGGGTGACAATTCGGGCATGTTCGTCGGCCGTTTCTTCCCGGTTACGGGCACACCAAAGCGCGACGCGGATTTGCCAGTCACATTGGGCGACGATTTCTCGATTGCCTATCGTGACGAGCACAACACCGACCCCGGTATCCCGTGGGACCGGCAGCAGGAGGTCCGCTATGTCCCTGAGGGGGGCAAATCCGAATTGCGCGTGTTCAACTGCTCGACATCAGGCGGGCCTCTTTCCAGCAACGAGATTGAGGCGATTGTTGCGGGACATGCGAAAAAAACAACCGCGGATAGCGGGCAGCCGCCCGTGCAAGTCGTTCTGCCGGTCACCCGCGGTATTTCGGTCGTTCGCCCGGAGAGTACCCAACCGGCGAAGAACCTTACACTTGTGCCCGGTGTGCCGTTGATATTCGAGGTGCTTAATCCATCCTTGGCTTTTCCGCCGCTCAGTACCGTCGAGGTCATGGTCCAGATCATTACGGGTGATCAAGCCGTCGCCCGGTCGGATGTGGCCTTCGATCCGAGCCTGCCGGGAACGATTCGCTACCGGTGGGGTCAGTCCGGCACGCCGGGGGGCGCGGGCTCGCCGCCGGGCTACGCACCGGCCGAAGTTATCGGCGATCAGTTTGCCATTCCAGGCCAGGACCATGAGGGCAGATTCACGTTCGTCATTCCAACCCAACTCGGGTCCTTCGATCAGATGAACACCAATACGGAGGTGACGGAGGATATGACCGCCTCCGGGAAATTCAACTACACCGTCAATGGCTTTGACGATGAAGGCAAACGCGCATCGATCGGCCTTGTTCTACCGACCCCGACGATCTGCCTGCGTCCGGACTACATGATTCGCGTCGCCATGAACACCGCGGATAAGAAACCCGTCGTTACGACCAACGCCATTGAGG